>JBGSPJ010000293.1:0-3358 GCA_041738655.1 Rhodothermales bacterium
ATCCACCGTGCGCCGGCCGCGGGGTTCGGGGCGTTCTGGATCGAAACGACGGGCTCGGACGAACACGTGGCGGCCCTAAAAAGCCGGCTCGGCGACCTCCCCCCCGAAGGGGACGAGGCCGCGGTCTACGCCCGCGCCGGACTCGCGTGGGTCCCACCGGAACTGCGTGAAGGACGCGGAGAGATCGAAGCCGCCGCGAGCCGGCTGCCCGATCTCATCGTGCACGCCGACCTGAAAGGCACGCTCCACAACCACTCCCGCTACAGCGACGGCGCCCACAGCCTCGAGGAAATGGCCGAGGCGGCCCGGGCACTCGGCCTCTCCTACTTCGGCATCTGCGACCATAGCCAGTCGCTCGTCATCGCCAATGGCCTCCCGCCTGCACGTGTGGCCCAGCAGCAGGAAGAGATCCGCCGGCTCAACGCCGGCTTCACCGCTCGCGGCATCCCCTTTCGTATCTTCAGTGGGATCGAAAGTGATATCCTGAGCGATGGCGCGCTCGATTACGCCGACGACTTGCTCGCCTCGTTCGACTTCATCGTGGCCAGCGTCCACACCCGGCTCAACATGCCCGAGGCGGAGGCGACCGCGCGCGTACTCCGCGCCATCGAAAATCCCTATACCACCATTCTGGGCCACCCCACCGGCCGGCTGTTGCTCGTCCGCGAAGGGTATCCGCTCGATTACGAACGCATCCTCGACGCCTGCGCCGCCCAGGGCGTCGCCATTGAACTTAACGCCAACCCGTACCGGCTCGACCTCGACTGGCGCTGGATCAAGGCCGCCACCGACCTCGGGGTCATGATCTCGATCAACCCGGACGCCCACACGCGGGAGGGGCTGGCGGATACCCACTGGGGCGTCGAAGCCGCGCGTAAAGGGTGGCTTGAGGCCTCGATGTGCCTCAATGCGTTGTCCCTCGAGGCGTTTACAGAGTGGCTGGCCCTGCCCCGGCAGAAACGGACCCGCCGGTAACGGCGTACCAGTCCTCCCTTTTCCGCCGTCGGATGAATACGCGCCATCGCCTCCCCTTCCCTATCCCTCATCTTCCCTCCGGGGCCACCCTCCCGTTTATCGGACTGGGTGCGCGTTTGGTCGGTCCGCTCATCGCGCTTTTTGTCATTGCGCTGTTGTCACTCGCCGGCATCTGGTTTCTAGCTTATGGCCTGGACGCCAGCGCGCCGGATGAACTGGAGGTGGTCTACCTGAGGCAGCCGGCGCAGATCGGCTGGTTCGACGATGGCAGCGTCCGCATCGAAGCCGGCAATGAGCTGGACGCCGCCGCCGCGCTCGGGTACGCCCACGCCTCGTCCTATCTCTGGCCTATCGCGCTCTGGCGGCAGACGGCCACGGGCACGCTCACGGCCTGGTTCGGTCCGGACCTCCTCGAACTCGACCGGTTCACACGGGAGTTACGCTTCGACGCCCTCGCCCGGGAAACCTTTCAGTCGCTACCCGCAGACGACCAGGAGTATCTCCGGGCCTATGCCCGCGGGATCAACACGGCCTTCGAGGAAACCGCCTTCCTCACCGAGGATGAATTCGCGCTCCTCCAGGTGACGCCCGCCCGCTGGCGCCCGTGGCACACCCTGGCCGTCGAACGTCTCATCAGCTGGCTCGGCGTACGCCTCGACACTACGGCAATTGGAAACGCAAACTCCCGAGCGCTGCGGCGCTTCCTCGAGACCGACCTCGCCCTGCGCGACTGGTTGCAGCTCCACAGCTTTGACTACAGCTTCGCCTGGGTCCATAGCGACTCCGCCGGGGCCGTGCTCGGGCAGCGCCACGTAACGGGCTCCACCCCCCTCCCGCTTTTTCTGGAAACGTCCCTCCGCACCCCTGCCGGCGAACGGATCGTGGCCGGAATTCCGGGTACGCCCATCACCCCGGCCGGTCGCCAACACGGCGCCTCGTGGGCGGTCCTCCTGCACGGCAATGCCCGCATCGCGCTCGCCTCGGCGGACCTCTCCCGCGAGACGCCGATGATTTACGAACGCATCGAGGGACGCAACAGCATCGAATTCCTCCATGCCTTTCGAGCCGGCATCGGCCATATTCAGTTTCTCCCCTTCGAAGAGCCCGACAATGTCATCCCCGACTCGGCGCTCACCCTGTTCTGGGCAGGGCTCGAACCCGGGACCGACCTCTCCGCCTGGCGCCGCCTGCCCGCCTGGACCGATTCCACCTTCGCACTCTTCGATGGCGCTGGCATCCAGATGGCGCCCAACGGAGGATGGACGCTCCATGGCAGCCCCGCGCATCAAATCACCTCCGGCCCGATTACCCTCGTGGGCGATACGCCCTGGACGCCCTTCCTCGCCCGGCATCTGGATGCCCTCACCCGGTTACCCGATGGCGCCGACCGGTTCGCCGGCTGGAACGAGGACTGCTACAGCGAGTGGGCCGCCGACCTCGCGCCCCGCTTCCTCGAGGCGCTGGGACGGTCGGACAGCCTGTCGGCCATCGACCGCGACGCCCTCACCTACCTCCGCAACTGGGATTTCACCTACGCCCGCGCCAGTATCGGGGCCTCGATATTCGACGCCTGGCTGGACAACCTGAACGGCCGGCGCCTCACCCTGCCTGAGGCTTTCACCACCCTCCCACCGGACGATACGCTGCTCGTCGCCTTCAAGCGGGCCGTCGCGCACCTGACCGACACCCTCAGCATCGACCTCAGCACCTGGCGGCTCGAGAACTACCACCCGATCACTTACAGCTACCCGGCATGGTCGTTTGTCAGCACCGTCGATGCCGACGGACTGCGCCTCTCCGAAACCCGGTTCGCCCCGCTCCAACTTCCGGGTCGTGGCCATCCGTCCACGCTGTGCTGGGGATCGTTTAACACGGGAGATGGCTTCCAGTCCTCGGCCTCCTGGGATGCCTGGACGTACACTCCCACAAACGACACGCTGTACACCCGCCGGCGCGCCCTCGATGCCTCTGGCTTCCTGGGTCGGTATCGCATCCCCGTCCAACCACCCGCCACCCACCGCCTGCACCCGAACGCCGAGCCTGTCTCGATAACCCGGCTCCTGCCAGCGCCTCGGTAGACATCGCCGTCCTCCTTCATCCCATGGATTCCCAGCGCGTTTTTATCGGCATCGACGCCGGCGGCACACGGTCGCGCCTCAAGGGGGCCTGTTTACCTGATGTGTTGTCTATCGATCGAGAGGGACCTGGCGCGAATCCACAACGCGTAGGGTTCGATGCCTCCGCCACGATCCTCGTTGGCCTCGTGAACGAGGCGCTGGCGGCGGCACGGGACGCCCGGCTCGCCGGCCTCTGTCTCGGGGTTGCCGGCATCGGTCGCGACGCGGATCGGGAGCGACTTGCCCACGCCTTGCGCGAGGGGCTG
>JBGSPJ010000313.1:0-22381 GCA_041738655.1 Rhodothermales bacterium
TCCGCCGGGCCTGGTCGAGCAGGCGCTCGGCTTCGAGGGCGTCCAGCTCGGTCTGCAACGCCGCCGGCTGCCGGCGCCGCGCCAGCTCTACGGCTTCATCCGGAGTGATGGTGATCTCGGGCAGCTGCATCGGAGGTACGAGATCGATCGTCTGCCCGGGCTCCATCCGCAGCGCAATCCGCAGCGCCTCGACCGCCCGCTGGTGGTTGATCTCGGCATTGTCCCTCGCCGTCCGCGCGTTGATGAGCTGCAGTTCGCTCTGAAGCAGGTCGTTTTCGGCGATCCGCCCGATGTCGAACCGGCCCTGCGAAAGCACGAAGATGGTGTCGTTCACGGCCACGTTAAACGCGGCGATCTCAATATCCTGCTGGGCCTCAAACACATCGAAATACCGGTTCGAAATGTCCCACGCGATCGTCGCCATGTCTTCCGTGAAAGCGCGACGCGCCACTTCGAGCCGGAGCGGCTCCAGCCGGCGCTGCCACTTCAGGGCATTGTATTGAAACAGCGGCTGGTCGAGCGACAACAGCAGCGGCGCCGCCTGCCACTGGCTGGACCCAAACCCGCCGGACTGAGTGATCCGACTCAAGCCAGACGACACCCGCAGATTTCCACCGGTGAGCGGGATGGGCTGGGAGATCGCCAGGTTCATCGAGGAAAACGTGCGCTCCTGGAGGATGTAGCTAAGCGAACCGTCGTCGAGGTCCAGGCTCGTGAGCGATCGCAGATACCCCGGCGCGTTGCCGTTGAGCGACAACGCTGGCAAGAGCTCCGCCCGCAACGCCCGGTAGTTCCATTCGGCAACGTCGCGGTCGTACTGCGCAATCCGGGCATCCGGACCCTGCACCTGTCCCCGCGCGATGGCCTCATCGAGCGTGAGCCGCACCGCCTGCTGGGCGAAGGCGGGTAGGGCAAGGCCGACCAGGGCAAAAGACAAAAAAAGGAATCGCGACATACGCTGGACCTGAATCAACAATCTCTTCTTATGTCATCCCGCACTAGATGCGGGATCCCGTCGAATTGCAAAACGGCTGGATCCCGGCTCGATGGCCGGGATGACATCGTGCTTCAAATGGCGCACGGCCGTGTGCCCCAACTTGCAACCTGCCAACCTGAATCCTATTCATGCCGCAGCGCCTCGACCGGGTTGTGCTCGGCGGCGCGGCGCGCCGGCAGGAAACCAAACACCAACCCCACCGTCACGGCCACAACAAACGCAAGCAGGACGGAGAAGAGCGAAACGATGGTCTCGATCCCCGTCGCCTGCTGGATCCCGACACTGATCGCTAGCCCCACCAGGATGCCGATCACGCCGCCCGTGAAACTCAGCGCCATCGCCTCGATCAAAAATTGCATGTGTACGTCCTGCCGCGTGGCGCCCAGCGATCGCCGGATCCCGATCTCCTTGATCCGCTCCATCACGGAGGCGAGCATGATGTTCATAATCCCGATGCCGCCCACCACGAGGCTGATCGAGGCAATCGCAGCGAGCACGATGTTGAACAGGTTCTGGGTCCGTTGCTCCTGCTCCAGCAGCATTTCGGGGATCGTCACCTCGTAGTCCACCACCCCGTAGTGCCGGCGCTCCAGCATCCGCGTAATCACGTCCGCCACGGGCTGCACGAATTCCGACCCCTCCACGCCGATCACCAGGCGATCCAGCTGGTGGTAATTCTCCGACTTCGTCGCGGTGGCGCCCTGCTGTTGCTCTTGTTGGGCCTGGAGGATCTCCTGCCCTGTCACCTGTGCGCGGTTCTCGAACCGGAGCAGCATCGTCGTGATCGGCGTGTAGATGTCCAGATCGTAGTTTCTGATGCCGAGCCGCTCGATGCTCTTGGCGTCAATGTTCCGCTCCTCGAGCACGCCGATCACCGTCAGCCACAGCTGGCCGCACTTGATCCGGTTGCCGATCGCCTCCTCCTTGGCGAAGAACTTTGTCTTCACGTCCTGCCCGATGATCGCCACCGGGGCGTTGGACCGCATGTGCTCGTCGCTGAAGAACTGGCCTTGCGCAAGCTCGAAACCGCTCGTGACGAAGAAATTATTCTCGACCCCCACCAGCTTCGTTGTCCTGCGGAAGCCGGGGCGAAGCGCGACGGTTTCGACGACGATCTCGGGATTCACGGTGGCCACCCGGGGCACGAGGGCCCGAATACTCGCAGCATCGGCCAGGGTGAGCCCGGGCGAAAAGGGTTGTTTTTCGTTGAGATCGGTGTTGCCCTCTTCCTCCACCGCCCCTTCCTCCTGCCGGACGATCGGGGTGATGATGATGTTATTGGCGCCGAGGAGCCGTATCTGATCCAGGATCTCCTGCCGTGCGCCGCTGCCGATCGCGAGCATCGCGATCACCGATCCCACCCCGAAGATGATGCCCAGCGACGTGAGCAACGCCCGCAGCTTGTTGTAGGCGATGGCTTCAAGCGCGATGTTGAAGTTGTAGGTAAGCTTTTCGATCAGCATGACGGCCCGGCGTTATTCCCCCGAGACGGTCAACAGCCTGTCGACGGGCGCATCATCCTCCGTTGCCGGCGCCGACAGCAGCACACGATCCTCCAGCGCCAGGCCGGCCTCTACGACCACCTCGTTCTCGTTCAGCACGCCCAGACGAACCTCGCGCCGGACCGTCCGCACCCCCTCTTTCACATAGACAAATGTGAGCGAATCGGCCGTGTGGACCGCCTCGAGTGGGACAAACAGTGCCTCGGGCAAATCGGCCACGACGATAGTGTTGCTGGTGGTCATTGCCGGCCGCAACGTGCTGTCCCGCTCGTGGATCACGATCGCCACCTCGAATACCTTGGCGTCGGAGTTCGGCCGCTGCTCGCCGATGTTGGCCACGCTCTCCACCACGCCGGTTAATTGCTTGTCCGCGTCAGCATCAAGGGCAATGCTGACCTTCTGCCCGACGCTCACCTTCTGGATGTCCACCTCGTTCACGTACGTGATGGATTGCATAACGGTCAGGTCCGGCAACGTGGCTACAACGGGATTCCAGGCGCTCACCGTGCTGCCGATGCGTTTCTTCGTTCCGTCCCAGTTCCGGTCATAAATAACCATCCCGTTGTCGCTCGCTATCACCGAAAACTCCGCAGCGATCGACACCAGATCGTCGTGCTGCTTCTGATTCTTCGACAGCTCCGCCCCCACCTCCTGCATCTTCGCGATCGCCTGGTTCACCTGCGTCACGTAGTTCTTTGTGGCCTGCTCGAATGCCCGTCCCGCCTTCTCGAAATTGATCTCCTCCTGCCGCTGCACCGATGGGGCTTCAAACGCGGCCTGCTCCTTGTTCAGCTTGGCCTCCTCCATCGCATATTGGAGATTCACCAGCTCGTCCCGCGCCTTGCTAAGGGTGAGCGCGGTGTCGAGCGCCGTCTGGGTGTAGAGGCTCTGCGCCTTCTGGAGATCGATCTGCGCCGTCTGGATGTTGCTGTTCAGCTCGGACTTATCCAGCTCCGCCACAAAATCCCCCTTCTGCACCACCGTTCCTTCCGGTACCAGCTGCAGGATCTTCATCTCATAAATCCGCGCCTGCCGCGCCCGGCTCGGACCGTAGATCGAAACGGAATTCTTAGCGCGCAACTCACCTGTCGCGGTTACCGTGACGCTGAAGGGGCCCTGTGTCGGTTGGACGACCAGTTCGGCGCCGGATTCAACCGGGCGATCCCACAGGAAACCAGCCACGACAAGAATGACGAGGCCGGCGGCTATAAACAGGGCGTTGCGAAGATTCATGACAGGTCGTGCGGACGGTGAGCGAGACAGGCTGTACGAAGTAGATGCGCGGCGACCCAAAAAGTCGCCGGCAATGCTCCATGCCTCTCTAACGCAAGAAGTACGCTCAGGATGCGCTGCTAATTTCTTAGCATACGACACGCCCCGCACGATGTCAACCGAAGCATCAAAATCGTCCTTTAATCATTTTTCGCCCCCGCCTCGATCCACGTCCGCACGGCCTCGATCTGGTCGGCCGACAGGGGGGCGCGGCCCAGCGGCATCCGCAGGGAGCCCCCGATCAGCGAGCTCCCCTCGATCTTGGCCACCAGGTAGCTGCTATCCGGCTCGCCCGGCTCCACCAGCAACAACCCGCGTGAGCCCACCCCCGCCACGTTGACGAGGTTTTCGTACGACGCGCCGGCGCTCAGATCCAGCCCCATCAACGCATTCGGACCCGTATGGCACCCCGCCACCGCGCAGCTGACATCGAAGACGGAGGCCTGCAGATCACTCAGCGTGGGGGCCTCGGGGAGCGGATCGGGCTCCAGCGGGCCGGCGTGTTCGCAGTGGAGCGTAAAGAGGGCCAGGATAAAAAGGGGGGTCGAACGTAGAAAAGACGATTGAACCATGACACCAAAAGACAATTTCGAAAAGGACTCAGGCTGCAGACAGATTTCTTAAAATTGCCTGGAAAGATAGATTTTGAGGGTCCCCTCCTCTCTGAGGAGGGGCAGATCCCGGCGGCGATATATCGCAGCCGGGATGGGGTGGTGGGGTCGCGGGGGGTAACCTCCCCATCCCGATCGAGATCGGGATTTCCCCTCCTCCATGAGGAGGGGATCATCTGAATCTCACTACATTTTCTCGTACATCAACACAGGGCTTCTAGGGTGTGTTGACGTTCGGCTGCGCAGCATCCTGCCACCATCGCGTAGCCGGATTACCGCACCAACACCATGGCGCGGGTTTCGGAGAAGGCACCGCTCGTCAATCGATAAAAATAGCTCCCCGAGGCGAGGTCGCGGCTGTCGAACGGGATGTTGTACTGCCCCGCCGCCAGGTCTTGCTGGAGCAGCGTGCGCACAACGCGGCCGTGGAGGTCCAGCACGTCCACCCTGGTAAACGCCGGCACGGCGATCTCCACGTCGATGCTCGTTGTCCCGGCAAAGGGATTCGGATAGTTCTGCCCGAGCACTGACCGGCGCGGCAAGGCATCGGAAACAGGCTCGACACTCACCCCGACAATCGCCGAAAAATCCATCGTGTACAGCGTCGGGTCGACCGGTGTCGCGTCGAGCGCGTGGTTGCTGCCCTGGTTGTCGAACAGCTCGTGGACGAACTGGACGCTTGTGCCCGGGACGACGGTAAAGTCCTGCGCGCCGCCGGCGTACGGACGTTTGAACTCGACCGTCCAGACGCCGCCAGCGTAGGCGCCGGCGGCGTTCACGTCCGCCACACTGCCCGACGGAACCCGCAGCACGGTGCCGGGGATTTTGTCGTTCACCGCGAACGTAGCCCCTGCGTTGAAGGCGACGGCCTCCTCCACCTTTTTGTCGGCCTGGACGCCGTACGGGTCAAATGCGGCGAGGGCGTCGGCGTTTTCGACAAGGAAGTTGGCGATGGCGCCGGGGTCTACGCTGGCCATGAAGCCGGGCAAACCGGTGACGTCATCCTGCGCATTCAACAACACGGCCGTCACGCCGTCGTCGTGGATCTGGCCGGTCGGATTCCAGTGGGTATCGTCGGCGATGCCCATCGGGTTGGACCGCGAGGCCCGCCACTGCCACACATCCACCGTGCCGCCGTTGGTGCTCATGATCGGGAAGTGACAAAACGCCTGGCAGTTGGCACCGTCGGAGCCCGTTTGCCCCATATCGAACACAAACGCGATACGATCTTCATCGCCGTTTCTGGACCAGCCGGTGCCGTTAAACGTCAACGGGCTGTACGCGGCGTTCTCCGTCGCGTCCGCCCAGCTGGCCGCGACATACAGGTAGTCGCCGTCGGCCATGGCGTTGAGGGTCACCCCGCGCGCCGTGACCAGCGGCGAAGACGCCCACTCACCCGCCGTGACAACGCCATCCAGCACCGGAGCGCCGGGCTGCACGACAAGGGTTGTATTCTGAGCGATAGCGGGCGCAACCAGGGCGCCGGCGGCGAGAAACGAAAGGATGGAGTTCTTGATCATGATCTATAGCGTTGCGGGCAACATGCCACGTCATAAGAATTGCGGGAGTCTTAAAACCGTTAAACGTTGAACGTTAAAACCTTAAATCCACAGAGTGCTCACCTCGCCACCGTCATCCCGCCGCTAAGCGTGCGCGTATCGGCGCCCTGGCGAATCGAGACACGGTAGACGTACGCGCCGGCGGCCAACTGGCCGCCCTGGATTTCGAGCTGGCGGTTGGAGCCGGCTGGCAGGGCGACTTCGGGCAACGACAACGCTTCGCGGCCGAGTACGTCGAAGACCTGGAGGCGTACATGCGCCGCCGCCGGCAGGTCGAACACCACGGTAGTCGCGGCATCGAAGGGATTGGGGTAATTGCCGTACAGCGTGAACGATCCCGGCATCCCATCGCCGTCTTCTATCGCCACGCCGCCGCTTTCGACAGGCTCGAACACTGTGACGCTTTCGCCGAGGTAGTTGGCCGTCCAGATCGTGCCCGGGAACGGATCGTCGTCGCCCTGCGCCACGAGGTCAAGAGGAACGCCGCCGATCGCCGGAAAGAGCACGGCCACACCGTTGGCATCCCCCTCGATCACCTGGTCGCCGGCCTCGTTGAGCTTGGCGATGTATACATCGCCGTTCATGCCCACCGAGAGAATCGCGCCCTGGAGCCCACCGTCGAAGTTCGTGGCGGTGTACTCGGCGATGCCATTGGTCGACGGGACGTAGTTCGCGAGGGCGCCATCCCCTTCGCCGGAGTTGCGAAAATCGCACTCGGCGGCATAGGCCTCGCTTTCGGGCACCGGCGGCCAGTCCGCCGGCAACGGGTTGTCACCGGCCGTGCTCGTGCGAAAAACACCGGCCACGTCATCATATGTGTAGAGGCCCGCGCCCATCGGGTTGCCGCGGACGGGGTTCGGGTGGCCGGCGTAGTAGCGGTGGCCCGGGTCGACCTCCCGGATGTAGTGGAGGCCGTTGAGGTTGTTCACCTTGTTGTCGTTCCCCGCGGCAGCATTGGAGCCCGGCTCGGACGGGTCGTAGTCGTTTGTGCAGACGCCGGACTCGCCGGCCTGGGTATATTCGTCTTCACTCATCGGGATACCGCCCCAGCCGGCGTTGGCGCCATTATCCACCGTATAAAACCGCCCTTCTCGGCCGGGTGTACGGGTGATGAGGATGTCGTAGGGATTGCGAAAGCCCGTGGCAAAGAGCTGAACCGGACCGCCCGGGACGACCTTCGCCTGGTTGAGTCCGTCGTTGCCGCCGAAGGGGTCGTTTACGTCGATGCCGTCGTAGCCCTCGGCCGTCGGGTCGTCGATGCCGTTGGCGTTGGGCCGGGTCGGGTCGTCGAGGGTGGGGAGGTTGTAGACGTAGCTCTTGCCGGCATCGTCCGTCAGGACCGGCAGGGCCTCGAGCATCGCGAGGTCGATCGCCAGGATGGCGGCCGACAACGCGTATTCGTTTGTTCTGCCAAAATTCTCGGCCGGGGCGCCGGCGTTGGTGATGCCGCCGGTGGCGAGGTACAGCATGTTCGAGGCCTCGTCGTACACCATCCCGTTGGGTGCGTGTTGCTCCTCGGAGCGCGGCAGGCCGCGGACGAGATCCACCTTCACCCAGCTGCTCCCCTGCTTGGTGAGCCGGCTGATGACCCCCGAATTTGTGTCCAGATCTGTGTCGTGCACACCACCGATGCCCCCCTGGCGCGGATCGCTCGAGGAAACATAGATGACCGGGCTCGAAGCCGTACCCACGACCACAATGCCGGTCACCTGGCGCTGGGTATCCAGATTCAGCTGGAACGAGCCCTGGGCGACCGTGCTGTCGTTCGGCTCGCCGTCATCATCGTGGTTCTGGGTGTCCAGTTTCACCGGGCGAATCACCTCTTCGGCCGTCGACGTATAGGTCTGAGGGCCTGTCCGCTCGACAGTGTAGGCCACCACGAGCCCGTTTTCCTGAGCGACATAGAGCCGGCCATCCGGCCCGAAGTCGAGCGCCGTGGGGTGGACCAGCGCCTCGCCGGCGAGGTCAGTGCGCTCGAAAGTGTAGTCGACGCCCGACGTGGACAAATAGGTATAGCGATGGGGGCGGACATCCAGATAGTCGGCCGGGATCGGGCCGAGGCCCTGGGCGAGAGCCGGTGTGGGGATCAGTAACAGAGCGAGGAGAACCACCAGCCAGCTGCGGCCGGGACGAGCATCATGAGAATGAATGGACATCATACGAACACAATACGGTCTATGGGAAAACGCCCTGAATGGGCCGAAACTCGGAAGCGAGACCCGGCGATGTGCTGTCTGCTGTACCCCGGGGGGAGGCCATCACAGGCAAACATTCGGAAGCGTCAAAAAAGAGGGGCGATCGAGCGATGTGCAAAGGACATCTGCGATGGACGGGAATATCCGAAATCGAGCAGGCGGGTCCTGTAAGTTGCTCCTGCGGCCGGCTGTGAGGTGGACCCCTACATGCACCCGCCCATAGGCCGCGATCATGTGGCGTGTAGAGACGCTCCTGTGGAGCGTCTCCCAAATGCGGGATTCTTTCATACGCGTTCACGACAACGAAATCCTCGGTGAGACGCTCCACAGGAGCGTCTCTACGGAAGGCATCGCTCGAACCACCATCGTTATACACACCTGACCAGATGCACCATTGTGCCGGCAGGAGTATATTCCGATCACCTTCCGTATCCATCCCTACTTCTCGATGAAAACCTCATTCCGTCTCGCCGCGCTGTCGATACCCTTTCTCCTTTTGCTGAGCATTACCGGCTGCGCCGCGCCCGAGCCGGCGGCCGATGGGCCCTATGTCGTGGCCGACCATTACACGAAGCACGAATTCCGGATTCCCATGCGGGACGGGGTTCAGCTCTACACGGCGGTGTTTATCCCGAAGGCTACGGACGAAACGTATCCATTCCTCTTCCACCGGACGCCCTACAGCTCCGGCCCTTACGGCGCCGATGCGTTCCCCGATCAGCTCGGCCCCGCCGGTTCCTCCCGGTTCATGGAAGAAGGCTTCATCTTCGTCAACCAGGACGTCCGCGGCCGGTTTATGTCCGAGGGGAGCTTCGTGAACATGACGCCGGCCTGCCCGACCGGGGCGCCGGCTGACTGCATCGACGAGAGCACCGACATGTACGACACCGTCGAGTGGCTGATTGCCAACGTCCAGCCCAATAACGGCCGCGTCGGCATTCTCGGCATCTCCTATCCGGGCTTCTACGCCGCCGCCAGCATCATCAACTCCCACCCCGCCATCCGCGCCGCCTCGCCGCAAGCGCCCATCGCGGACTGGTTCGTCGGCGACGACTTCCACCACAACGGGGCCTTTTACCTGCAGGACGGCTTCAACTTCTTCCGGCGCTTCGAACATCCCGAACCCAACCCGACCGATGCCCGCCGCGACCCGTTTGTCTACCCGGTCGATGACGCCTATTCGTTTTTCCTCGACCTCGGGGCGCTCCCCAACGCCAACACACGCTACTTCCATCACGAAATCGCATATTGGGACTCGATGTTGGCCCACGGCACCTACGACGCGTTCTGGCAGGCGAGTAATATTATCCCCCACATGAACAATGTCACCGCCAGCGTGATGACCGTCGCCGGCCTGTACGACGCCGAGGACCCCTTCGGACCGATCGGTATCTACAAAAGCATCGAGGCCCGCAACCCGGCCGCCACGAACACCCTCGTGCTCGGCCCCTGGTTTCACGGCGGATGGGTGCGCTCCACTGGCGACGCGCTGGGCAACGTGTCGTTTGAGGAGCAGACGGCGATCTATTACCAGGAGGAAATCGACCTCCCGTTTTTCGCCTTCCACCTGAAGGACAAAGGCGCTATCGACCTCCCCGAGGCGCTGGCCTTCGCCACCGGCTCGAACGACTGGCACCGGCTCGACGCCTGGCCGCCATCGGGGATGTCGCCGCGCGCGCTCTACTTCCAAGAAGACGGCCGGCTCACGTTCGACCCGCCCTCCACCGATGGCTCCGACGCCTACACAAGCGACCCGGCCAACCCGGTGCCCTATACCCAGGAGAAAACGACGAACCGCTCGCGTGAGTACATGGTGGAAGACCAGCGTTTCGTCGCCGGCCGGCCGGATGTGCTCGTCTACCAGACCGAGCCGCTCACAGAAGACCTGACCCTCGCCGGCCCGATCGCCACGACCCTGTTTGTGTCCACCACCGGGACCGATGCCGATTTCATCGTCAAGCTCATCGATGTTTTCCCAGACGATATGCTCGAGCACCTGGAGCCGGCCGACAAATACCTGGACGTTCCGATGGCCGGCTACCAGATGATGGTCCGCGGCGAGGTCTTCCGCGCCAAATTCCGGAACAGCTTCGAAACGCCTGAGCCGCTGACGCCGGGCAAGATTGAAACGGTTCGCTTCGCCACGCCCGACATCTTCCACACGTTTAAGACCGGCCACCGGATCATGGTGCAGGTCCAGAGCAGCTGGTTTCCGCTGGTCGACCGCAACCCGCAGCAGTTCATGGACATCTATAGCGCCACCGATGCGGATTTCCTGCCGGCGACGCATACCCTGCACCGGTCCTCCGCGCATCCGTCTCGCCTGGAAATCGGGCAATTCATCTCTCGATAATCCGCCGATGACTCGCTTGACCCGGATCGGCCTCCTGCTGAGCATCCTCCTGTGGACAACAGCGCCGGCCCGCGGCCAGGAGACCCTCCTGTCGCCGTTGCCGCCGCGTACCTTTACGGTGGATGGGCTGGATGACGGGATCGTGCTCGGATGGACCCCACAGCCCGGCCAGCCCGATCCCGAGGCGTGGGAAGTGTATCGGACCGTCGATTTCGTCGACAACCTGCCCTACACCCTCCTCTACACTCTCCCGGGCAGCGCGCGCACCGTGACGGATACGGCGTATGTGATGAACACCGGCTATTATTACTACCTGGTCGCGGTCGGCGGCCCGACGCCCGTGGACCCAACGGGGCTCCACGGCACCCCGGACGGCCGGCCGCTGCGAAGCGCCCGGTACGCCGCCCAGACGGATATCCTCACCGCCGTCGGTTTTCGTCCGGGCCTCGACAGCGATAACCTGCTCGTCAGCGGCCCTAATCCGTTTTCCTCCGAAATCCAGCTCCGGTACATCGCCAACGGCCCCGCCCTGATCCGGTTGAGTGTGTTCAACACCCTGGGCCAGGAAGTCGCGGTGCTGGTCGACGGCTTCATCGGACCGTTCGCCTCAAGCGAGGTGCGGTGGGCCGGCGTGGACCACAGCGGCCGGCGTCTGCCCAGTGGCATCTACTACGCCCAGCTTGCTGTGGGGTCGCGCGCCCCACAGGCCGTTTCAATGGTCCTCGTTCGGTGATATTCCGGGGAAGAGTTTGGGCGGGGCGGTGCGCGAATAGGTGGCGCTTCCTATCTTCCGGCACCTGATCCAATCGCCTATACTTTTCGCCAACCACACGTCACCCATGGCTCGCGCAACGGACTACTTCAACGGCATCGGCGCCATCCCTTTTGAAGGGCTCGACTCCCACAATCCCCTCGCATTTCGCTACTACGACCCGGCACGGGTTGTCGCCGGCAAAACGCTGCGGGAGCACTTCAAATTCGCCTGCGCCTACTGGCACTCGTTCTGCAACGTCGGCGCGGACCCGTTCGGCCCGGGCACCCACCACTTTGCGTGGGACACGGGCACCGACCCGATCGACCGCGCGAAGCGCAAGATGGACGCAGCGTTCGAGTTTCTGTCGAAACTCGGACTCGAGTACTTCTGCTTCCATGATTACGACCTGGTAGATGAAGGCGCCACGCTCGCAGAGTCTGAGCGCCGGCTTCAGGCCATCACGGATCACGCCCTTGTCCACATGAAGACCGCGGGGATCAAAGTCCTCTGGGGCACGGCCAACCTCTTTGGCAACCCCCGCTTTATGAACGGCGCGGCCACGAATCCGGATTTTAACGTCCTCGCCTTCGCCGGCGCCCAGCTCAAACAGGCCATTGACGCTACCATCAAACTCGGCGGCGAGAACTACGTGTTCTGGGGAGGCCGGGAGGGGTACATGACCCTCCTCAATACCGACATGCGGCGCGAGCAGGATCACCTCGCGCGGATCCTCCACCTCTCGCGCGACTATGCGCGCGCGCAGGGTTTCAAAGGGACCTTTTTTATCGAACCCAAACCCTGCGAACCCACCAAGCACCAGTACGACTACGACGCCGCGACGGTAATCGCCTTCCTGAAGACCTACGATCTGGAGCGAGACTTCAAGCTCAACATCGAGGTCAACCACGCCACCCTCGCCGGCCACACCTTTCAGCACGAACTCCAGGTCGCCGCCGACGCCGGCCTGCTTGGCAGCATCGACGCCAACCGGGGAGATTACCAGAATGGTTGGGATACCGACCAGTTTCCGAACAACCTCAACGAGCTTACCGAGGCGATGCTGGTCATCCTCCGCGCCGGCGGGCTCCAGGGCGGCGGCGTAAATTTCGACGCCAAGATCCGGCGCAACTCCACCGACCCGGCCGATATCTTCCACGCCCATGTCGGCGGGATGGATACGTTCGCGCGCGCCCTCATCACCGCCGCCGCACTCATCGAAAAATCCCCCCTCGAACAGATGCGCCGCACCCGCTACGCCTCGTTCGACTCGGGCAATGGCAAGGCCTTCGAAGAGGGCAAACTCTCCTTGACGGATCTCCACACCCTCGCCTCAACAGCCGGCGAACCCTCTACAATTAGCGGCCAGCAGGAGCTGTACGAGAATGTGGTGAATAGGATGGTTTAAGGTTCGAGGTTTAAGGTGCCTATTCGTTGAACCTCGAACCTTACACCTTAACCCTATTTCGTCGTAATCAACACCACCCCATTCGCGGCGCGCGAGCCGTAGAGGGCGCGGGCATCGACATCTTTCAGAACCTCGATGCGTTTGATATCGTGCGGGTTGATCATGAGGCCGCTGCCGGCGCGCTGGGTCGGGAAACCGTCAATCACATAGAGAGGCTCCCCCCCGCCGGCGAACGACGAGGCGCCACGCATCCGGATCGAGAAGCCGCCGCCGGGCAACGAAATCACATCCACCCCCGAAATTTTGCCGGCCAACAACTGCTCCACACTGGCCGTTCGTTGCTTGCCCGACGCATCACCGCTCACCTGATCGGACCAGCCGACCGATTCGGAGGCCGCCGCCGCAATGGCGCCGGAGCGATGGCGCTCATGTCGTGCAGGGTCTTCAGCTACAGCCTTGCCCGTGCCAGAATCCCGGTTGGAAGCGGTTGGCCCCGTGCGAGCGCAGCCGGCAAAAAATACAATCAGTAACAGTAGGGACGCGGCGCGTCCGTGGGAAATGCAAGAAAACATGGGCCTGTCGATCCATGCCGCCAGCGCTGCGCACGGGTGAAACACCCGGGGCTGCTTGCGATGCGACGTGACCTACGACCAGAGGGGCTTGACGTATGCCGGCGGCGAAGTGCTTGAAGGAAGAGGGGCGCAGCCCTCCACTAGGAATCGAACGCCATGCCAGAACTTTAGATGAATGTGTAACCAGCCTGCAAAATAATGAGGCCGTCAGGAATCCAGTACCCCCACACGCTCCATGGCGCGACGCAGGGTCTTTGCGGAGACATCGACGAGCCAACTATAAAACTCGTCGGATAATACGCCACTGGCGTGGTCCTCGATGAATTTGAGCTGTTCGGGAGTGAGTTCGGCCTCGGCGCCGGCTTTGGCGTTTTTGTACGGGTTCGCCGGTGTACGGTCCAACGGCGCCACGAATTCGACCGTGAGCGCGTCGTTATAGCCAGCGGCCTTGAGCGTGGTCAGGAGCCTAACCCAGTCATAATCGCCCTGCCCTGGCGCCATCCGGTTGTTATCGGCCACGTGAAAAGCACGCAACCGAGGCACGGAGTTCAGAATAGCCTGATAGAGATCGGCCTCCTCGATATTGATGTGGAACGCATCGAGGCAGATGCCGCAGTTCGGGCCGACGGCTTCAGCCAGCATCAGGGCCTGGTCGTGCCGGTTGAGGAAGTTGGTCTCGAACCGATTGAGCGGTTCGATGCCGATCACCACGCCGGCCTTTTCGCTGTGGGTGTAGATCTCCCGAAGCCCCTCTACGGCCCATCCCCACTCCTCTTCCTCACTTGCCATCGCGTTTACCTTGCCCACCTGCGACGGCACGATGGTCATCTCCCGCCCCTCCAGCTCCTTCACCATCGTGATACAATCCTTCAGGTACTGCACCGTGCTGGCGCGGACGCCGGCATCGGCGTGGATCAGGTCGCGCCCGGCAAACATGAGCGACACCGAGCCAAAGCAGAACAACCCGTTCTCCTTCAACAGCTTGCGGACTTCCTTCGTGTTGTACTTCGAGGGCTCGCCCTCGATTTCGATGCTGTGGTAGCCGCACTTCGCAAGCCGGCGGATGGTCACGTCGATCGGCTCGGCGCGCATCCAGTTGTGCATGGAGAGGAACATGGGGGGGAAGGGGTTTAAGGTTCAAAGTTTAAGGTTTAAGGGGGGGACCTTCGAGGGTTAAGGTTCAAGGCAAAAGGCGCCGGCCGAATACGGGCAAGAGCCCCTTAGACATCGAACCTTACACCTTAAACCGATCTTTCGTGAGCGAGCTCACGAAAGATCTACCTCCCGATACGCCCGAATCAGGGCGAGTTCGCCTTCTTTGCCTTCGCCGGCGACGCCATGCTCCATGCCGAGGATGCCGGTGTAGCCCTTGCCGTGAATGTGTTTGAAGATGTTTTTGTAGTGCATCTCGCCGGTCGTCGGCTCTTTGCGGCCCGGGACGTCGCCGATCTGGATGTAGGCGATTTCATCCCAGGCGGTGTCCATGTTGTCGATCAGGTTGCCGATCGAGACCTGCTGGTGGTAGAGGTCGTCGAGTACTTTGACGGCCGGACTACCGACTCCCTTACAGATCGTGTAGGCGTGGGCGACACTGCGCACGAAATGGTCCGGGTGGTTGAAGTGGTTGAGGGGTTCGATGACCATCACGAGCCCGTGTGGTTCGAACACCTCGGCGCCGCGTTTGAGGGCTTCGATGATGTTGGCCGTCTGGAAACCGGGGTCCAACCGATGCTCGGTATGTCCGGGCACAATGGTCATCCAGGTGGCATTCACGCGTTTGGCGACCTCGACGGACTCGGTGAGCTGGGCAATGAGGTCCTCGACAAACTCCGGCTTGCCCGTCGTGAGCGACGGTTCGCGGGCGTTATAGCAGACAAAGACGCCCATCTCCATGTTCAGCCGCACGAGCGCCTTGCCGATGGCCTCCTGCTCATCCAGGGAGCGCCGGCGCAGGTTGTTATCCTCCAGCGCCATGAATCCCTGATCGGCCATGAAGTCGAGCTGGGCGATCAGATCCTCTCCGGCGTGGTTCGTGAACATGCCAAAGTGCGGGGCATACTTCATCTTGAACGGCGGCGGCGCCAGCGATGGCCGGCTGTCGGCCGCGTTCATCACACGGGGTAACGCCAGTGCGCCGGAAGCAGCCACGCCGGCCTGGATAAAGCGTCTTCTGTCCATGAGCGGGGGGTTCAGGGGGGGTCTCACCGACCCAGCTTAGTTGTGATGAGCACCACCCCATTGGCGCCACGTGCACCGTAGATGGCGGTGGAGCTCACGTCTTTGATCACTTCGATCCGCGCGACATCCCGAATGTTGAGCCAGCGAAGGCCTTCGCCATTCTGGTGCAGCACCGACATGCCGTCTACCACATACAACGGCTCGGTGCCTCCGAGAAACGACGAAGCGTTTCGGATGCGGACCCGAAAGCCGCCGCCCACCAGTTCCTCCACTTCCACGCCGGCGATCTGCCCGTGGAGCAACTGCTCTACATTGGTTACGGGGCGGTCGTTTTCATCGCCTTCGAGCGTGGAGGCCCAGCCGGCATGTGCGCCGGCGGCGCCGGCAATGCCACGGGAGCGGATGTCATCCATGTACGGGTCGCGGGCATCGGCTTCGTCGGACGTGGATTCTTTACTCGAGGCGCAACCGGCGAGTGCGAGTAAGAACACGACAAAAAAGGCAGGCAGGGTTGATGCGGCGCTTTTCATGGGATCGCTCACAGGTTAGGACGGGAGCGCTCGGTGCGAGCACCGTGTGGGTACTGGTGCGTAGTGGACAAGTTGCAGGTTGCAGGTTCACGGGTTACAACCTGCAACCTGCCAACCTGCAACCCGCCAACCTGCAACCTGCGAACATCCTCAGTTCCACCCGGGGTTCTGCGACAACTCGCCCAACAGGATCTCGCGCGGCGGGATCATGTACATGAAGCGGTCGCTCCGGATCTGGTAGACGTCCAGCGTTTTCGAGTCTCGGGCGCGGAAGCGATTGCCGTGTTCTTGCATCACCCGCTCCGTGACGTCCGTCCCGAACCGCATGAGATCGAGCCAGTAGTGGCCTTCGCCCAGCAGTTCGATGCTGCGTTCGTGGAGAATGGCATCCCCCATCGGGCTTCCGGTGACGGCGCCGGAGAAGTCGGCGAGGTTCACAGGCCCGAGCCCGGCCCGATCACGGACGCGATTCAGATACGCCGCCGCCTGCCCGTCGTTGTTCTGACGCCAGAAGGCTTCAGCCGCCGAGAGCAGTACGTCCGCGAAACGGAAGCTGATCCAGTTCGCGTTCAGTTGGCCCTGGGTGTTGATAAAGGCCGGCCAGTAGAACTTGTTGAGGAACGGGATCGAATCGCCGTACGCCACTTCCGGGTAATCGCTGTTTCCGGCGCGGCTGAACCACGCGATGGCGTCCGTAAACCGTTGATCGCCAGGCTCGAAGCTATCGATGACATCCGGCGTGGGCATATACCGTCCGAGCGGAACGACGGTCGTGATGGCGAATACCCCGCCGGCGTTAAACGGCAGGATATCCACAAGCAGCGCATCGATCTGCGGCTGGCCGGCGATGTTCGGGTTGTACTGGAGTTCAAAAATCGACTCCGCGTTGTTTTTCTGCGCGGGGTCGAAGATCGACAGGTAGCTCGGCATCAGCGAGTACGTGTATGGGCCGGCATCCAGCGCCGTGAATTCCGTCTGCGCGCCGGCGTAGTTCCCGGTGAGCAGGTACGTCTTGCCCAGTAAGAACCGCGCGGCGCCCTGTGTGGCACGGCCGACGTTGGCGCCCGCATGGGTGACGGGGAGTTTCGCGATGGCGTCTTGGAGGTCGGACACGATCTGGGCGTACACGGCCGCCTGCGGACTGCGTCCCTCCTCCGGAATTGCCTCCGAGGGGGACGTGATCTCCGTGAGCGACAGCGGGATATCACCCCAGAACTGAACACCATTCCAGTAGGCAAGCGCACGCAGAAACTTCGCCTCGCCAACGATACGGTCTTTCTGAGCCAGATCGGTGAATTCCACGGCATCGATGCGGCCCAGGATGACATTGGCCTCTTTGATCGTCTGGTACATCCGCTGCCAGTTGCGTTCCACGACGCCGTTTGTGACCTCCATCGTGAACTCATCCAGCTGCGGAATACCGGCTACCGTGTGCGGCAGGTTGACGTCGAACTGCCGCGTCAAGGTCGGCCCGCGCAGGTCCGTCATATAGCGATAATCCTCGTCGCCCATGAAGGCCCGAAGGCGTGTATAGGTGCCGTTGATTGCCTGCTCGAAATGGGCCGGCGATTCGTAGAAGTTGGCCGTCGTCGAAAACGAGGCCGGATCAGGTTCGAGAAACGAATCGCAGCCTGTCCAGATCACCGCCATGCACAGCACGGGCAGGATGCGTTTGATCATGTGTTGGATGTTCATAATCTTCTCAGCTTGGAGCTAAAATTCGACAGGAGCGGACCGCGGTAAGCGGACCGGGGAGGGCTGAACCGGTGAACATCAGAGGTTCAGCTCGACGCCGAAGGTGAAGCTCCGGGGAATCGGGTAGTTACCGAAGTCGAGGCCCGGAGCCACGTTGGCGCGCTCGCGGTCCGTCACATCCGGGTTACCCGGGTACGGGGTGAGGATCATAAGATTGTCGCCGGAAATGTAGAAGCTCGAGCCGGCCAGGGCGCCCCGGTCGAAGTTGTACCGCACCATAAGATTGCGCAACCAGATGTAGCTCGCGTCCGACAGGATGAGCGAGTGGTTGCTGTCGCGATACTGCTGCCGGCCAAAGGCGCCGCCGTTCATCGTCGGCGTCACCCCGTCGCCGGGCTGATCGGGCGAAAGCCACATGTTGTTCACGTAGTACGAATCCACGATGAACAACCCGTCGATATTGCGCGAGGTTCGGAAGAACTCCGACCGCAGGTTGTCGCCGCCGAAGGAGCCTGTGAAGAGGGCGCGCACATCGATGTTGCCGAAGCTGAGCGACTGCGTGACGCCGAACGTGAAGTCCGGGTAGTTGTCGCCGAGAACGGCGAAGTCACCAACCGGATTCAAGGCGTTGGGTGTGAACTGACCGTCGCCATTAAGGTCTCGGATGATGATGCTACCTGGCACGGCGCCGGCGTAGGTGTTCATACCAGCGATCTGATCTTCACTCTCGTAGAGACCATCGATCACGTAGCCTACGTACGTAGCCATCGGAAGCCCGACGCGGTGGATGAAGGCCGTTGGTCCCGCATCTCGGTAGAAGATATCCAGACCATCTGGCAGCCTCGTCACCTCGTTGCGGTTAAACGCGATGTTGAAGTCGGTCGTCCAGGAGAACTTCTCACGGCTCACATTCACCGTGCTCAGGCTGATTTCCATACCACGGTTCCGGATCTCGCCGAGGTTCTGGGTGACGCTCGTGAAGCCTGTCAGGAACGGTAGGTCGCGGTTGAGCAACAGGCTGTTCGTATTGCGCTGGTAGAGCTCGAGCGACAGCCGCACTTGATAGTTGTGCAGGGCGGCGTCGATGCCCAGGTTGACCTCTTCCGTCTTCTCCCAGGCAAGGTCCGCGTTGCCCAGAGTATTCAGCAACCGGCCAGCCGCCTCGCTGCCACCGAAGATGTAGTTGCCGGTGCCGACGGTGCCCAGCTGGGAATAATTCCCGATCTGGTTGTTACCCGTTTCCCCGTAGCTGAGGCGCGCGCGCAACTCGGGAATATCGCTGCGCATGCCCTCCATGAACTTCTCGTTGTGCAAGTTCCAGGCGACAGCGCCCGAAGGGAACGTACCCCAGCGCTTGTTCTCGCCGAAACGGGAGGAGCCGTCGGACCGGATCGTCGCGGTAAGGATGTATTTGTCGCGGATGTTGTAGTTCAACCGGGCGAGGCCCGAGAGCAACGACCAGCTCTGCTCGTTCGTGTTGCCCGTCAGGTTGGTGGCCACGTTGAGCGTACGGATGTCGTCGCTCGGGAAGAGACCGTTGAACGTGCTCGAAAGTATGTTTTCGCGCTGCGACGTGACGCCGCCCAGGGCTTCGAGCCGGCCCGGCCCGACCTCGCGCGTTAAGTTCAGCGTCGTTTCACTGAGCCAGTTGAGGTACGATGCCGTTCCAAACGAGCCCGAAGGAATCGTCGGCGGGTTCACGCGAATACGGCCGATGGTCGAGGGCCGGAACTGCTCACGTTCGTCGTTCGAGTAGTCGACGTTGAAGCTCTGACGCAGTTCGAGGCCGGGCAGGAATTCGTAGTTCACGAACGCGCTACTGAGCGCCCGCAAGCCACTTTCGCGGTCCACATCTTCGTTGAGCCATAATACGGGGTTGGGCTGCGACCAGACGCCCGTACATCCCACTTCATCGGACGTATCGCCGATCTGAGGGTTCAGGCGGCCATCGTCGAAGCGTACGGGCGAGAGCGGGCACATCATCCAGGCGCCACCGCCCGGTTCACCATCGCCGCCGCGTCCCGTGCCACCCTCGTACCCGAGGTTGCGGATCGTGAACACCGGTGCAACCCGCAGGCCGGCCGTGATCTTGTCGGACACGTTCGCCTCCAGGTTGGCGCGCAGCGAGATGCGGTTGTAGTCTGTATTCAGCACCTGACCTTCCTGGCGTGTGTAGCCGGCCGAGAAGTAGGAGCGAACCTGATTGCTGCCGCCGCTGGTCGAGATCTGGACGTTGTACTGGTTGGAGACCCGGTTGATCTGATCCCACCAATCCGTCCCCTGCCCGATGTATTGCTCGGGATTCTGGTACTCGGGGGGCATGATCGTCGTAGTGCCGGCGTCGATCCTGCCCTGATAGAGGCGGTTCTGGAAAAGCGCGAATTCGTAGCCGCTGGCAGCGTCAATCGTCATCCGGTCGATCGGGTTGTTAACGCCCGAATAGGCCGACACGCTCACCTGGCGCGGGCCGGCGGAGCCGCTCTTCGTCGTTACAATCACAACCCCGTTCGCCGCGCGCGACCCGTAAATGGCCGTCGCCGACGCGTCTTTCAGGATGCTGATCGAGGCGATGTCCTCGGCCGGAATGTCGGCCAGCGGGTTGCGGACGTTGGAGGTCGTCTGATCCGGCTGCGGCAAGGCGAAGCCGTCGACGACATACAGCGGCTGCCCGCCGGCGCCCACGTTCCCGATGCCACGCACCTGGATGTTCGGGCCACCGCCCGGCACGCCCGTGGCCGTCTGCACGGTCACGCCGGCGATCTGGCCCTGAAGGACCTGGTCCACGCTCGTGCGCGGCATGCCGGAGATGTTTTCGGCGTTGATGACGCCTACCGAGCCGGTGACGTCCTCGCTGCGCACGGTGCCGTAGCCGACCACCGTCACCTCGCCGAGGTCGATGGCGGATTCGGACATCCCGAAGTCGGCCTGCGCCGTCCCGCCGGCGGTGACGACGACGTTCTGCCGATCCATCGGCACGAAGCCGACGAACCGGGCACGCAGCGTGTACGTGCCGGGATCTACGCTGGAGATTTCATACCGGCCGTTCATGTCGCTCGTGGCCCCCTTCGAGGTGCCTACGATGGTGACGGTCGCCCCCGGCAACGGATCGCCCGACCGAATGTCGGTGATGACGCCGGAAATGGTACCCTGCGCAAGCGCTTCCGATGGCTGGGTGAAGGCCGCGCCCAGAACGACGAAGAGGAGCATCAGCGCCCAGGCCAGGCCGGCACGCGGCTGACTCGGAGCGTGTTGGGGATGCCCGCGGAATGCAATAGTGGCTGTTTCTTTCATGATAGACGTGGTCTATTCCATAAAATGCAATTCAGGAAACGCGCCCGATTTCGGACGCATCGGGATGGGATGCTTCCGCGTCAGAACGACGGAAGCGAGATCCCGAGACGGACGACGAGGTTACTGAGCCGCTGCTGGTCGGACGCGAAGTCTACCGTACGGACGATGTACTCCTCGTCCATGAAACCGGAAAGCGCGTACCCGTAGCGGATCTCGGGGAAGAACACCAGCCCCCAGCCCTTCGGCGCGAACTCGAGGCCGGCGCCCACATTCAGGCTGGCAAACGAGGTCGACCCCTGCGGATTGTCCAGCGTCTGCCTCAGATCGGGCTGATCGGTGTGGATGAAGCTGAACGACGGCCCGACGACGACGTACGGGCTGATGGTTTCGGAGCGGAAATGAATCAGGAAATCGAGCGGAAACTCGGCCACTCGAATGCTTGACTGGAGCGGATTCAGCGCCTCGCTGATCCCCTCGATCTCCCAATCAAAATCCGCCTGACGAATAAAAATGCCGGGGCGGAACGTGACGAGGCTGAACCGAAAATCGTAGAACATCCCCAGGTTAAAGCCTCCAGAGGGCTCGAACGTATTACTGGACGCACTCGAGAAGCTTGGCTCGTTGGCCATGTTCAGGGCGTACCCTCCGACCAGTCCAATCTGGCCCCGGGCCGGCAACGACAACAACAGGAACAGCGCGGCGAACAGGAATACCTTGCTCGGTGATGAGGTCATCATACATCCTCCATCGTGACGGTTAAGAAAAACCGACATGCCTACACGGATGGGCTTCTCGCGCCGCCACAATCGCCTGCTTCCGCCGGCGACGAACGCCGGTAGTACAGATGCGTTAAGAACCACGCGCCGGGTGGATGGCCGCGCGGAACTCCATTTGTCCGGGGGGAGAAGTCACCACCCGCCGCACATCGTGCGCGGGGAGCGCTTTATATCATCCACTGAGGCGCCCGAAGACCAGGAACGCAGGCACGTCAGGAGGGATTTCGGTGGTTCAGACCGGGCGTCGCTCCGATTGGAGGGGGAGACGCTCGGGGTGGTCGCTCACTTCACTCAAGCCGTCGGTATCGTACCGTCTATGCTATAAAACGCCATACATACAACAAGCGGTGGGCATTCGAAATACGTAGTACAAGGCCGGAACCGCTACCGTGGCGTTAATGGCCCAAGAATATCCATTTGGATTATAAAACACAACCCCTTTTCCCGTGCCCTGAAATCTTATCATCGAACAGCCGCGTATCGTCAGCCTGGAGCCTCATAGGTACACAATCCCCCCAGATACCCGGGGGCGGTTTTGTTACCGGGTTCGAGCCGGAGGGCTGTTTCCCAGGCGCGCCGGGCTTCCGGGCACTGGCCTATGACGGCCCGCGCCAGCCCAAGCGACAGCCAGTCGTCGAGCCGGCGAGGATCTTCATCAAGCACGGCCTCGAAGCGCTGGATGGCCTCGTTC
>JBGSPJ010000314.1:0-2823 GCA_041738655.1 Rhodothermales bacterium
TAGTCGTCGACGATGCGACGTCGAAGCGCATAAGGCAGGGCAGTACCCATGACAATGAGGGGCTCGTTATCACAATGTCAACGAACAATCTATGTAACTCTATAGCGCTATAATAGCTGTGACCCTACAGCGCCTGACATATATCGTGCCCGCTAACAGGCACGGTCGACGTCGAATAAGAAATCGAGTCCACGTACGAGTACCGCGTTGCTGAGTGCGAGTACGGAAATGGAATTGAGAGGACTGTTCTGAATTAGGATCACAACACAATGACACCACTCTTTAACAAACTCAACCTTGGCGCCGAGCGTGAGCTACTCGTGCTCAACGCGCCCGAATCGTTTGAAAGCGAACTGGCCCTGCTGGAAGGTGTAACGATCGAGCGCGCGGTAACGCCGGGTCATCCGGTTCGCTTCGCAATCGCATTCGCGACGACAACGGCCGCACTCGATGCGGCGAGTAACGCCATCGCCTCGGTAGCCGATGGGGACGTCGTCGTGTGGATCGCGTATCCCAAAGGGACGTCCAAAAAGTACCGCTGCGAATTCAACCGGGATACCGGGTGGACGGTCCTGGGCGAGGCCGGCTACGAACCGGTGCGGCAGGTGGCCATCGACGAAGACTGGTCCGCCCTCCGGTTTCGGAAGACCGCCTTCATCAAAACTCTCAAACGCAGCTCGTCCATGGCCATCTCCGCGGAAGGGAAAAAGAGGACCAGTTCTTCCTGAAGCCCCGGCTTGTCCTGACCATCCAGCGTACCTGCGATTCTGAAGGGGATGAAAACCAGCTACTACACCGCGACCAGCATCAATGGCTTTATTGCCGACTCGAAGAACGCACTCGACTGGCTCTTCCAGTTCGGAGAAGTCGAGGAGATGAAAGACCATTACCCCCGGTTCATCGCGCAGGTGGGCGCGCTCGTGATGGGGGCAACAACGTACGAGTGGATTTTGAACCACGAAGGTCTGCTCGATCATCCTGAAAAGTGGCCTTATACCATGCCGGCCTGGGTGTTTACCCATCGGGACCTGCCCGCGGTGCCGGGAGTCGATATCCGGTTTGTCGAGGGGGATGTCCGCCCCGTGCACGCCGCCATGGCCGAGGCGGCAGCCGGGAAAAACATCTGGCTCGTGGGCGGCGGCGAGTTGGTCGGCCAGTTTCACGATGCCGGGTTGCTCGATGAGGTCATCGTTTCCATAGCGCCAGTTATGTTGGAAGGTGGGGCGCCACTGCTGCCGCGCCAACTGACCACGCCGCCGCTGCGGCTTACAAATGTCGAACGATTTGGGGAGGTGTTTGTCGTGCTGACGTATGCCGTGCCGCGGATCGATTGAGTGGACGGTGCCATCGGCTACAGGGTTCTCAAACGGTCAAGTTCACCGTATTAACCGGTCATGCGCAAGCACATCCTCTTGTACGGCCTCCTCTGCGGTGTGTTGATCGTGGTGCTTCGCCTGATCGAATATCGCTGGCTCGTGTTGTCCCATTCGCTGGAGATTTACGGGGCGCTGGTGGCCGCGCTTTTTGCCGGCGTTGGGATCTGGCTGGGGCGGCGTCTCACAGGGCCTCCCCGAGAAGTAATTCGGGAAGTACCGGTGGAGGCATCGCCGCCCTTTGAGCGTAGCCCCGATCACGTGGCGGCGCTGGGCATCACCCCCCGGGAGTTGGAGATTCTTGAGCACATTGCAGAAGGACTGAGTACCCGCGAGATCGCCTCCCGGCTCTTCGTGAGCGAAAACACCGTCAAGACCCATTCGAGCCGGCTCTTCGACAAACTCGGCGCGCGCCGGCGCACCCAGGTCGTCCAACGCGCCCGCGAACAAGGATTGATCCCCTGAACGCCGTCATCCTTTTGGGGGATTATAGGGGGCCTCACCCGTTCGGGTGACGCGTCGGGCCGGGCGATTCCGGTATGTTCCGGCATCGTCAACCAACCCAATACGACCATGCGTAAAATTGTACTCACTTATGGCTTGATCGCCGGCGCCATCTTCGCGGCCACCATGTTTATCGGACTCCCGTTTCGAGAACAGATCGGGCTGGATCGGGGCCTCATCATCGGGTACACCACGATGGTGATCGCCTTCCTGATGGTGTTCTTCGGGGTAAAGACCTACCGCGACCAGGTCGCCGGCGGACAGGTGACGTTCGGACGGGCCGCGTGGGTCGGGCTTCTGATCACCGCTGTCGCCACCCTATGTTACGTCATCAGTTGGGAGATTATCTTTTTTGGGTTTACGCCCGACTATATCGACGCCTATGTGGCGCAGGCGCTTGACAATGCCCGCGCTTCGGGGGCTACCGAAGCGGAAGTCTCCGCCCAGGCGGCGGAGATGGCGAAGTTCGCGGAGTCGTATAAAAATCCGCTGATCAACATCGCCTATACGCTGATCGAGCCCCTGCCGGTAGGGCTGCTCTTTACCCTGGTTTCGGCCGGCGTGTTGAGTCGGAAGCGTACCGCCCAGAACCCGGCCATCGCGTGAAGGTGCATGGACTCCATCGTTTCTCTTCTGGATCGCATTCGTGGGTGCCGGCTCTGTGCCGAACATCTTCCCCACGGACCGCGGCCGGTGTTGCGGGCTGATCCTCGGGCCCGGCTCCTGATCGCAAGCCAGGCGCCGGGCCGGAAGGTGCACGAAACCGGCATCCCGTTCAACGATGTGAGCGGCGATCGGCTTCGGGCGTGGCTGGGGATGTCGCGGGACGAGTTCTACGACGAAAGCCGGGTGGCCATCGTGCCCATGGGATTCTGCTTCCCCGGGACGGGGCGCTCCGGCGACCTACCGCCCCGGCCCGAGTGCGCGCCGGCGTGGCGGGCGGAGG
>JBGSPJ010000334.1:0-3283 GCA_041738655.1 Rhodothermales bacterium
GTCGGCATGGAGGCTGAGCGCGTAGAGGTAGTAGGCCTCCGAGCGGTCGACCGGGTTCAGCCCGAGGATGGCCCGGCGCGCACGGACGGCGCCGGCCGTCTGCCCCACTTCCAGATACCCTTCGGCGAGCCGGCCCAGCACGTCGCGGTCGTACGGGTCGACGTCGAGGCTCCGGGCCAGCAACGCGACAGCTTCGGCCGTGCGCCCATTTTCTCGGTACAGGCCGGCCAGCTCCCGAGCCTCGGACGCGGCATGTTCGGCGAGCGCCAGATACGCTTCGAGGATCTCGATCTGCCGGGCGCGGTCGCCCGTCTCCCTGTAGACGGCGGCGAGCCCGACATAGGCGTTGCCGGATTCGATAAACGCGGGATAGAGGGCGAGGGCTTCGCGGAAGGACTGCTCGGCGCCGGCGTGGTCGTCCGCCTCCAGCTGCCGATAGCCTTCCCGCAGTGCGGTGATGAGTGCATTTTCCGCCCCGCCGGTCATTCGTTCGAGGAGCGACGGGGGTTTTTCTTCGACAAACGGATTGGGCCAGCCCGCGAGCACGGCAGCGAGCGCATCGCGCCGGAGCGTCAACCGGGCGCGGAGGGCAGCATCCACCTCGCCAAGCGTCTGACCCGTCGCCTTCTGCACGGCCTCGGCCGTGCTCTCGCCCCGGGCAAACCCTTCGAGGATGGCCACCACCGCGTCGAACCCGTGCTGGTCGACAATCGTCGCGATGACCTGGGAGGAGTGGTAATAACTCAGCAACACCTGTCCCTCAAACGCCGGACGGGTAAAGCCGCGGTCGATCGTCGCCAGCGGCAGCAGTTTGTCCTGATCGTAGGCGAGGAGCAGATCCAACTCCATCTCCCGCGCCCACTCGGGCCGGGCGAGGCCTTCCTCGTAGACGGCGAGGCCCTCGGCAAACCAGCGCGGGAGGCGGTAGTTGGCGAGGCCGATCGACATCGTGTGCACCATCTCGTGCCAGAGTGTGCGGGCCCAGTTGTAACTGCCGGCCGGCTGGCCCTTCGGGGTATTGATGGCCAGCACGTCGCCAAAGCTGACGCCCAGCAGCCCGATGTGGGGCACGCCGGCGACACGGACAGCGAAGTCGTCCGGGTCGTTGTAGGCTTCTAGGAAGATCTTCTCCGCCGGCCGGTACGGGTAGCGCTTGCCGAGTTCGACAAACGCCTCCTCGGCAAGCTCGAGTACGGCGGGGCCGAGCACATCGCGTTCGGTGGAATGGATCAGCAGCCGGAAGTGCTCGCTGTCGAGCAACGCGAAGTCCTCGTATTCATCGAGCAGCTCGAGGGTGTTGCCCACAAAGACGTTAAAGGGATCCTGCTCGAAGCTGAAGTCGAGGTACCGCCGCGCCTCCTGCGCGCGGCCGAGCCGGAGCAGGCTGGTGCCGAGTTGCGCATAGGCCTGCGGATTCCGACGGTCCACCTGCACGGCCGCGAGGCCGAAATCGACGGCATCCGGGTAGCGGAACTTCATCTCGCAGTTGTGGGCGAGGGTGAGGTAGAACGAGCCGGCGCGAGGGTTGATGGCCAGCGCCCGGCGCTCTACGTCCGCGTACCGCACGGTGTCGCCCTGGAGGTAGTACGACGAGGCCAGATGAGCGAGGGCATCGATCGAGGACGGATCGGTGTCGAGCGCGCGCAAAGCGGAGGTCTCCGCCTCGGCGAACAGGCCGTCCACGATCGCGAGGCCGGCCAGAATACTGTGCGCATCCGCGCTGTTCGGGTTGGCGCCCAGGGCCTTGCGGGCGAGCTGCTCTTTGGCCTCGAAGCCGTTGACCGACTTCGCCATGCCGGTGTACAGCGGGGCGTAGTTGGGATTGCGGGCGATGCCTTCTTCGTACGTCCGGCGCGCGTCGGCGTCGTTGTATTTCTCGCGGAACAGTTCGGCCCACCAGTAGAGATTTTCGACATGCCCGGGCTCGATCCGATAGGCGAGGCGAAAGGCCTCGTTGGCATCCCGAAACTCGCCCAGTCGCGCGCCGGCCAGCGCCGCCGCGCCGAGGTCGTCGGCGGTCGTAAGTTCGTTGTTTTTGAAGCGCCGGAAGATGGCCGAGTAGAGGTCGCCGGCCTGGCTTAGCTGCCCCTGCCGCTCCATCACCTGCGCAAGGGCCAATACGTTGCGGAGGTTGGAAATGTCTTTTTCGGCGGACGTGCGGTACGCCACGGCCGCGTCGGACAGCCGGCCCATGGCCTCGAGCAGCCGGCCGCGGGCGTGGAGCAGAAAGGCATCGTCGGGCGCGCGGCGCAGGTAGCCATCGATCGCCTGCAACCCGGACTCGTACTGGCCTTTCGCGCGGTAGATCTCCCCCAGATACAGGCCGGCTTTTGATCCGCGCCCGCCGGCTTCCTCAAGACGCTCTTCATATTCACGCTGCGCCGCTGCGTAATCGCCGGTCTGCAACGCCTCATAGGCCGCGTCCTGAGCGTACGCCGGCTCCGATCGCCCGGCGAGGGCGAGTGCGAGCAGTATCAGACCGATCACGTGCGGACGCATAAGCCTCGGCTAAAGGTGAAGGTCGAAACTCCAGTAGGGGAAATCCCGGCTCAAATATGAACGGTACCTGGGGCCGACGCAAGCCATTCACCCCACCGCCATAGCATTCCACAAACACGGCATACTGACTGGACGCCGCCGGCAGAAGTGCATTCCATCTACCTACCGGAGCCAGACGGCCAGCGGGAAGACGAGATACTCGGCGTAAAACAGCCCCCAGAGGACTAAGTAATACCGCGCCATGGCGCGGGGTTCCTCAGGAGACACGTTCCGCGCCCTGGCGCGCGCCAGGGCCAGCAGGAGAAGATGGACGCCGGCGAGAAACGGACCGCTTGCGCCGGCGATCCCGATCATCCCGACGGCCGCCACCCCGATGTAGCCGACCGCCAGCACGACGCCGCCCAGTTCAAACACCTTTTTGGGCCCCAGCCGAAGGCTCAGCGTGGCGATCTGGAAGCGGCGATCGCCCTGCATGTCCGGGATGTCCTTGTACCAGGCGATCACCAGCCCGAACAGGAAGACAAAGGCGGTAAGCAGCCAGACCACGGGCGGCAGACGGACATCTCCGCCCAACAGGGTCGCGAAATGGCGATACAGAAAGATGTTGACGATGAGCCCGCGGACGGTGAAAATGCACGCGGCGGCCCAGAAGTGAAACCGCTTGAGCCGGATGGGCGGCGCGGAATACGCGGTGCCGATCACGAGGCTCGCCAGCACGGTGATCGCCAGATAGCGGCCCTGCGCCAGGGCGATCACGACCGCCGCGACGAGGCAGCCGGCGACG
>JBGSPJ010000347.1:0-1653 GCA_041738655.1 Rhodothermales bacterium
GATCCAGGCACCGCGCGGTCGAGCGCGTCAGATGAACGCCGGCGCCGCCGTGGCCGACGGGGACACCCTGCTCTTCCTTCACGCCGATTCCTTGCTGCCTGAGGACGGCATCGCGGCAGTTCATGCCGCCCTGGAGAACCCGGGTGTGGAGGCCGGCGCGTTCCGGCTCCGGTTCGACCGCACGTCCTCCCTGCTTAACTTCTACAGCCTCTGCACGCGCCTCCCCTCCCCGCTGATCTGTTTTGGCGACCGCGCCCTGTTCGTGCGCCGGTCGGTGTTTGAAGCGATGGGTGGATTCCCGGAGATCCCCGTGTTCGAGGACCTGGAACTCGTCCGCAGGCTCCACCGACGCGGTGGATTCGCCTTCCTCCCCGGCTACGTCACCACCGCCGCCCGCCGCTTCGACGCACACGGCCACCTCCGCCAGCAACTCCTCAACAGCTATCTGTGGACGCGGTACTTGCTGGGCACCCCGCCTGAAAAGCTCGCGGATCTGTATCGTTACAACACGAAGCCACGGAATAACGTTTAGATTCACCCCCATGTCACCCTGCCTGCACTGAGCGTAGCCGAAGTGAGCGTCAGCGAGGGGTCTTCGAGCGGCAGTAGGCCCAATAGATGCTGCCAGGGATTGGGATCGTGCCGGCTGGACGGGCTGTGCGGTTGGAAAGGAGTCTGCCGGATCGTTCAAAGACGCCCCACCGGGGCGTCTCTACCCTCATGTCACCCTGAGCGCCAGCGAGGGGCCTTCGAGCGGCATAAAGACACGGGCCGGCGCGGGTCTACAGGATTCACCGACTGGGTAGGTTGCGCTTCATGACAGGTGCTGCCGGTTTAAGATCCCTCGCTGTCGCTCAGGAAGACCGGGCGGTTAATTCCGGGGAAGGAAGCTAGATTCGGCCATCCACCCTCCCCTTTTTTCATCCCCGGCTTGACATACGACTTCCATAATACTATAATTATAGTAATAAAAAAAGCCCAATGAAACGAAACTCCCTCACCCCGCTCGGCGAGACCGAGATGGAAATCCTGCAGCATGTGTGGGCGCTTGGCGAGTCGACCGTTGCGCAGGTCCACGAGCGGCTTTTGCTGGAACGGAAAGTCGCCTACACGACGGTGATGACCGTCATGAAAAAGCTCGCCGAAAAGGGATTCCTCGCCTTCCGGGCCGACGGCAACACCTACGTCTACCGCGCCTCGCGGTCGCAGGAGGACGTTCAACAGCAGTTGCTGGGCGGGCTCCTCGAAAAGGCCTTTGGCGGATCGGGTCGATCGCTACTCCAGTCGCTCGTGCGGCAGGAGTCACTTTCGGAGGCCGAACGCCAGGAAATCCGCCACCTCATCAATTCCATGGAGGACGACGATGAACCTGCTTGATAACCTCGAATTCCTGCGCATTACGGGCGAGGCAGCATTGGCCGGCTACTGGATGCCGCAGCTCGTCTGGGCCCTGCTCGCCGGCGCGGTCTTGCTCGCCCTCCGATTCGTGCGCCTCCCCTGGCCGCTCCTCGGCTACCAGGTGTTGACGGCGCTGCTGCTCGCGCTGCCGGCGGGTATCCTGCTGGCCCCGTTGATTCAGTTGGAGTTTTGGCCCCATGGTCCTGGCAACCATCACCCGGCGCGGCGGACAACGGCATCAGCGTGGGCTCGTTG
>JBGSPJ010000392.1:0-1994 GCA_041738655.1 Rhodothermales bacterium
CGCCGGCTGCACCGCGCCACTTGCGGCGATCCGCCCGTCTTCGTCGTACGGCCGGCCAAAAAGCCGGCGCGTAAGGGCATCGATGAGCATGTTGCCGGGGCCGGTGTCGAAAGCGAACACCTCGCCGGGCGCGGCGCCGGCCGGCAGCACGGTGATGTTGGCGATCCCTCCGATGTTCAACAGGGCGCGGTGCTCCGTATCATCCCCAAAAAAAACATAGTCGAAATACGGTACCAGCGGCGCCCCCTGGCCGCCGAGGGCCATGTCCGCCGTCCGAAAATCCCCGACCACCGGCACGCCGAGCAGATTGGCGAGGGTGGAGCCGTCGCCGATCTGGAGTGTGGAGCGGGTGGGGACGCCGGCGCAGTCCTCGGCCTCCGGCACGTGGTGCACCGTCTGGCCGTGGAGGCCGACGAGGTCGAGGTCGGCCGGCGTCAGCTCCATCCGTTTCAGGGCGGTCCGGATGGCATCGGCATAGACGTGCGCGAGGCGGACGTTGAGCTGGGACAGGGCGCGGACGGAGGACGTCTCCGGGGCCGAGTTGGCGAGGAGGAGATCGCGTAAGGGAGTCGGGTAGGGGATGCTGGAGAAGGCCGCCAGCTCGATCATCATGCCCGGTCCCGAGCCGGCGAGTCGCGCGATGGCGACATCGACGCCGTCGAGCGAGGTGCCGCTCATGACGCCGGCGACGAGCCGGACGGGCGGTTGGGAATCCGGCATGGCCGCGCCTTTATTCGCTATGGGCGCGGGTGCGCAGCTCGATCGCCTTCTGGGTGAAGACATCGGCGCGGTCGGGTTTCAGGATCGCGAGTTTGTCGTACATCCGGGCGGCCTCGTCGTACTGTTTCTGGCCCTCGTAGATGCGGGCGAGGGTTTCGGAGACCATGTCGTCGATGGGGGCCGTGAGGCTGGGCCCCTCGATCGTTTCGTAGTCCGGCCGCGGCACGATGCGGGCGGACTCGAGGTCCGAGATGAGGCGGTCCAGCTCTTCGTCGCCGGCGGCCTGTACGGTCCCGTGAGAGGCTCCGTTCTTCGAGGGAGCCGCCATTTCGTTGGCGGCCGGCGTGGCGTCTTCCTCGGGGGCGTCCATGGCGGCCCACTCCGCGGCCAGTTCGTCGGCCAGCTCCGATGCCAGATCCCCGGTGGGTTCGTCCGTAGTTACCTCCACTACGCCGGCGATATCCACGGATTCTTCGATCGTTTCTTCGACGGTCTCCTCGATCGTTTCTTCGATCGATTCTTCGAAAAGGGACTCGGCGGCTGCAGCGGCGGACTCAGTGGCCGATTCAGCGAAGAAGCTATCTGTTGGCTCGAGGTCCGTCTCGGGTTCGGAATCCGAGGCAAGTAAGAACGCGGGGGAAGAATCAGTGCCGGCGTCGGGGTTCGCTTTGGCTTCTGAGGGCTCTGCTTCGATCGATATGCCGGCGAGCGAGAACATCTGCAACGCCTGTTCCAGGCCGTTCAGAATGGCCGGGCTGTTGGGCATCAGGAAAGCGGCGTGCTGCCATGTCGTCATCGCATCGCGCCACCGGGCCTCTGCCGCGTACGCTTGAGCAAGCAGCACGTAGGCCGTCACATGCCCGGGGGTGATCTGCACGAGGTGTTCGAGCATCGGGATCGCCTCGTCGGCTTTCCCATCGCGCAGACAGGCGAGCGGCTCTTTTATGTCGAAAACGGGCATGGCTTCACAAACGCATGGGCGCGGTACGGGAGTGCTGGCATACTCCTGGAAACGAGTCAGGGTTCGTCCTAAAATACTATTTGCGATTCGTTGCGCCAAGTGGAGTGCCAGACGGATATGCCGCGGATCGTTTTGCGCGCAGGTTGTAGACGGCCACGAGGCCAAAACCGAGCGCGAACATGGACTGAAACGGCACGGCGGCCCACTCGCCATAGGCGGCGATGGCCACGAGGCCGGCGAGGCTGTAGACGGCGAGCGCGGTTTCGGCGAGGCGCCAGATGGAAAGCCGCGAAGAAGGAGCTGGGCCGGCGCC
>JBGSPJ010000398.1:0-2769 GCA_041738655.1 Rhodothermales bacterium
GGCCGGCTCTTCGGCAGCCTCGGGGCCACCGCCGTGGCCGTCCTCCGGGGCGCCACGTTCGTCCGCACCCACGACGTACGCGAAACGGCCGACCTTCTGCGGGTCGTGGCGGCGTGTAGCGCCCGATAACCCAAACGAACCATTTTACGGCGTGCGATTTGAACGCGAGACGCCTACCTTGGGCTATTCCACAAGCCGGCCTCCACGTTGACGTTATTCGACTGGTTCATACCGATCCGCGTGGTCGATCTCATCGAGATCGGCATCGTGGCGTTCATCCTGTACAAATTGTATGTACTGATGCGCGGCACGATCGCCGTCCAGATCTTTCTGGGGATCGTCGCCCTGTCGCTCGTACAGATCGTCGTGACCTGGGCGGATATGACGATGCTGCGTACGCTTTTCCGGTCGATCAACGAGGTGTTCGCCGTCGCCGTCATCATCCTGTTTCAGCCCGAAATCCGCCGTGTCCTCTTCCTGCTGGGCAAAAACAACCCGCTCGCCCAGCGCTTTTTTGTCTCCCAGAGCCAGGAATCCGTCATTTCGGATGTGATCGCCGCGATCGGCGAGATGAGCAAACAACGCATCGGGGCGCTCATCGTCTTCGAGCGGCAGACGGGGCTGCGCAATTACATCGAAACCGGCACCCCGCTCCAGGCCGCGATCAGCCGCGACCTGCTCATCGCGATCTTCTTTGAAAAAAACCCGCTGCACGACGGTGCGCTGATCATCCGCAACCAGCGGATCGAGGCCGCGCGGTGTATCCTTCCCGTCACGAACAGCAATCGGCTCAGTTCGAACCTGGGCCTCCGCCATCGCGCGGCCGTCGGCCTCACCGAGCAGACGGACGCGTTCGTGGTCGTGGTATCCGAAGAAACCGGCCATATTTCGATCTCGAAAAATGGAGAATTGATCTCGCGTTTGACCGCCGAGGAACTCCGTTCCTACCTTACCGATGCCCTGGCGTGACTCCCCTCCTCTAACCCGTCTCCTGCCGTGACCTCCGACGACCGAAAATACGAACGGCTTCGGGCCCGCCTCGTGGAAGACCTGCGCGTTAAAGGCATCGAGGACGAGCGGGTGCTCGCCGCCATCGGCCGGGTGCCGCGCCATCGGTTTGTCGAGCCGGCCATGCAACAGCGCGCCTACGAAGACGAGGCACTACCGATCGGGCTCAACCAGACCATCTCCCAACCCTATACGGTCGCTCATCAGACCCTGCTGATCGACCCCAAGCGACGCGAGCGGATTCTCGAGATCGGCACCGGAAGCGGCTATCAGGCGGCGGTTTTATGTGAGATGGGCGCCGAGGTGTACTCCATCGAACGCCATCAGGCCCTGCACGACCGCGCGAAGGCCATCCTGCGGGAACTGGGCTACCGGGTAATCACGAAGTGCGGCGACGGGACGCTCGGCTGGCCGGCCTTTGCGCCGTACGACAAGATCGTGGTGACCGCCGGCGCCGCCGGCGTGCCCGAAGCGCTCCTCGAACAACTCGCCGTCCCGGAAGACGACAAACCCGGCGGCTGCCTGGTCATCCCCGTCGGCTCGGCGGACGAGCAGATGATGAAACGGATCTATCGCACGGGCGAACACACCTATCGCCATGAGGAGACGAACGTCTTTCGCTTCGTGCCGCTGGTCGGGGAGGGGAAATTGATCCGGGGGAATCGGTAAAACGCGTTAAACGTTGCGCGTTAGGCGTTGAACGTTGGAAACGGTAGCCATCGCCCCGGAGCATCGCTACTCGATGATGGTGCACGCGCCCGTCTCGAACGCCTCGCGGAGGGCTTCGGTGGCATCGGCGCGGAGAGCATCCGGGGTGGTGTGGCGGTCGTGCAGGAGGGCGATGCCGATGCTCACGCCGCCGGCGAGATGGTCGGTGTCCGCGGCCAGTTGCTCCTGCAGACTGAGGGCCCAGGCCTCCACATCGGACACTTCCTCGTGGTGGAATACGCCGTACGTGAGCTCCCCGAACCGTTCGAGCCGGCCGTCCAGCAACGCTTCCTGGAGCGCCTTCTGCATCGCGCGCTCCGCCGCGCCGAGCGCCTTTACACCCAGGCCGGCGACGGCTTCCGCCCGATTGAGGTAGATGAGGGCCAGCGAGAGCGGCAGTTCGTTCGTCCGTGCGTTTTCGATCTCCTCGGCGATGATCTCGCGCCGCGGCCGGATGCGGAGTCGATCCTTCTGGATGGCGTCGCCGGGCAGCGGCGAGGCGAGGTAGGTGCCGAGCAAGGTCGCGAACTGGCCCAGCAGGAGACGTTGCCAGGGATCGTCGAGGTCCCGCCAGGCGAGGGCGTCGATGAGCAGGAGATAGGCCAGCTCGTCGTCCGGCACCCGAACGGGGGCAATCGCCACCTGGCGGACAGACACCGGATGGCGGTAGTAGCCCAGCGCCTCCCAGGTCGTTTCGTCGCCCCCGATGTCTTTGATCGACACCGGCGCCAACTCCATCGCCTCGACCAGCAAGGTGGGGTGGATGGAGATCGATCCTTCGGACTGGACGTGTTCGTTTTCACTGACGATCGCCACGACTTCGTACCGGTTGCCGCCGTCCTGACGCACGAGGCACACCGAATAGCCGCCGGCCGACGTACGAATCGCCTGAAGCATCGCCACAAGATCCGGCCGCCCACTCCCTTGAGCGACTGGGGCCGTAGCTGGCTTTCGGGGTTCCAGAGGTGCCACCTCAACGGGCGTTTCGGCGGGTTCGGCCCTACGCCCGACCTGGGGTTCGGCCGCGCGACGGGGCGCCGGCGTGTCGAGCAC
>JBGSPJ010000427.1:0-10997 GCA_041738655.1 Rhodothermales bacterium
CGCCATCGCCCAGGACCCGCGGCCGGGCAACCGCAACCGGTGGTATGCCGGCGGCGGTGAACTGCGCGGCTCGGCCAGCGACAACGGCGGTCGGGCGTTTATCTACGGGAACGGAATCTACGTGTCGGACGACAACGGCGACTCCTGGCAGCTGGCGGCTTTTGAGGACAATCAGAACCAGACCAGCTTCGATTCGCCGTACGACTATGTGCACCGGATCGTTGTGAGCCCGACCAACGGCTTTGTGTACCTGGCCGTGAACGGGTACGGGATCTGGCGCTCGATCAACCAGGGCGCGTCGTTTTCGCCGCTCATCGGGCCGTTCGGGCTGCTGCCCATGTGGAGCGACGTAGCGATCGGGTCGGATGGCGCGCTGGTGGCCGTGTTATCGACGGGCTTTGTGGAAAATCCGACCGAGGACCCCGGGATCTACCGGTCCTCAGACAACGGGGCGAACTGGTCGAACATCACGCCGGCCGGCTTCCCGACTGACCACGAGCGGTCCGTCGTGGTCATCCCCCCCTCCAACCCGAATGCCGCCTATGTGCTGACGTACACCGGCGAGTCGGTGTCCAACGGTGACCCGTTCGACGAGGAGACAATTGTATTTTTTAAGCTGGATCTGGCCGCCGGCACCGCCGAGGACCGTACCGCGAACCTGCCCGACTACGGCCCGCCGGTCGGGGTGATGAGCACGCAATTCAGCTACAACATGACGATGGCCGTCAAGCCCGACGATGAAGATTTCTTGCTGATCGGCGGCATCAACCTGTTCCGTTCGCGCGACGGGTTCGCCACGCCGGCGTCGGCCGCGATCGAAAACTGGGTGGGGGGATACGACATCAGCAACTCGATTGCCCAGTATGCCAACCAGCATGCCGATCAGCACGCCATCGTGTTCGACCCGGCGACGCCAACGCGTGTGTGGACGGGGCACGACGGGGGGATCAGCGTCACCGAAAACATCGCCGCCTCCGGGACGCGCATCGTCTGGAGCCGGCGCAACGACGGCTACCACGTCACCCAGTATTACCACGTCAGCCTGGCCCCGGATGCCGGCGACGACCGCATCCTCGGTGGCACGCAGGATAACGGGAGCCCGTTCTTCCGGTTCGACCCGACAACCGCGGTCGCCGGCGTATCGAACGACATTTCGTCGGGCGACGGCGCCTATTCGTATCTGGGGACGGATTATGCCCTCGCCTCGTCGCAGCAGGGCCGGCTGCTCCGGTATGGCCTTGACAATGTATCCGGATCCCCATTCTTCATGGGCGAGCTCACCCCTGCCGACGCGGCCGACCAGCTGTTCATCAACCCGATCGCCGTGGATGCGCTGGATGAGAACTTCATCTATTACCCCGCAGGGCGGACCCTGTGGCGGTATGACGAGGAAGCCGGGGGGTCGGATACATGGACCCAGCTGACCGGCCTCACTGTCCCCGCCGGCTATGTGATCAGCGCCCTGGCGACTGGGGCGCGGGACACGGGGGCCGGCGTCCGGTCGACCCTGTATTACGCCGCCTCGAGTTTTGACGCTGCCCCCCTCCTATTCCGGTTGGATAATGCCACGACGGCCACCTCCGGCGCCGTGACGCTCTCAGAATCGGAAACCCCCTCGGGCGCCTACATCCACGCGTTCGCTGTGAACCCCGCGGACGGGAATGAGGTGATCGTCGTGGTATCCAACTACAATGTCGAAAGCCTGTACCACAGCGTCGACGGCGGAGCCACGTTCACCGGGGTGGACGGCAACCTGGGCGGCGCCGACATCGTGACGGGGCCTTCAATCCGCGCGGCGGCCATTCTTCCGACAAATAATAGCGTGGTCTACCTCGCCGGCACGAGTACTGGCTTATATGCAACGGAGACCCTGAACGGCCCGGCGACGGTCTGGATACAGGAAGCAGACGCCGAACTCGGCAACGCGATCGTCCAGTCGATCGCCGCGCGGGCGTCGGACGGGCGGGTGGCGCTGGGGACCCACGGCCGCGGCGTGTTTGTCGGAATGTCGTTACTCCCGGTACCTATCGAGACGATTGACAGCCAGCCGGCGGCGGCGTACGTTCTGGATCAGAACTACCCGAATCCCTTTAACCCCGGCACCGAGATCACCTTCACGTTGCCGGCCGCAAGCCGGGTGCGACTGACGGTGTTCGACGTCGCCGGGCGCGCGGTAGCCACGCTCGTAGACGGTATTATCCTTGATGCCGGGATGCACCGGGCAGGATTTAATGCATCTTCTCTGGCGAGCGGTGCGTATATTTACACACTCGAAGCGACGCCGCTGGCCGGTATCGCGGCTGGCCCCACCGTGCTGAGCAAGGCCATGACGCTCGCACGATGACCAAAACGTCGATTAACCACCCTCCCCTGCGTTGAAGCCAGGAATCCCATGAACGTGTTAGTTTCTTTGATGCTCGCCGGGTTGGCCGTGTACGTGGCCATCCAGAATCCGGGTGTCGTCCAGTTGCTGTTGGGGCCGTTTGAGATCACGGCCTCGTCCGGCATCATCCTCATCGCCTGTTTCGGGCTGGGCATGTTGGTAGGCATGAGTACCAGTATCCCGAGCGGCTGGCGGGCCTATCGCATGAACCGCGCCAAGGCGAGCTGATACCCACCCTTTTTCGTCGCACAACACCATGCGAACCATTCTTGCGTTTGCCCTCGCATTGATTACGTTGCTTTTTGGCTTTGAGAATCAGCGGCTGGTGAACATCCAACTCGGTCCGTATACGATCGAAGGCACGGTGGCGGTCATCATGATCAGCACCTTCATCTTCGGGATCCTGACGGGCATTCTGGCTACCCTGCCGAGCAGCATCCGCCGGCGCCGGCTGATGAAAGGGTAAGGACGAGGCTGCTTGAAACCGCCGGCCCTCCGCCCCGGAGTATCCACCATCGCCGTAATCATGCCGGCCGGCCCTCCCCGGTCTGCTATTGATCTGGCCCGGGGCTGCGCCCTCCTCACCGAGCGGGGCTACCGTGTCGTAGGCCCATCCGAGCGCCTGGCATCTGGTTACCTGGCCGGGACGGATGAGGAGCGGGCGGACGAACTTAACCGCTACCTGAACGACTCCTCGATCGACGCGCTGTTTTGCGCACGAGGCGGTTTTGGTACAATGCGGATTCTGGATCGCGTGGATTATTCAGCCCTCCGCCGGCACCCGAAATTGCTTGTGGGCTACAGCGACATCACGGCCCTGCAACTGGCCTGGTACAGCCAGGCCGGCATACCCAGCATTTCTGGACCCATGGTAGGGGTGGACTGGCCTTCCCTCCCAATCGCATACGAACAGCAATTCTGGTCGCTCGCGTGTGGCGCCGCGCCTACCCTCGCCCCGGGTGGCGACGCCCTCAAGCCAGTACGCGACGGCGATGTGGATGGTCTTCTGATCGGTGGCAACCTCTCCCTGATCGCTCGCCTGGTGGGTACACCCTATCTGCCTTCCCTCGCCGGCGCCATCCTGTTTCTCGAGGATGTCGGCGAGGCAGCCTACCGCATCGATGGCATGTTCGCGCAACTCCGCCTCGCCGGGTGGCTGGACCGCCTCGGGGGGCTCGTGCTGGGTGGATTCACCGGATTCCCGGAGCCGGACACCGACGCTCCGTGGTTCGAATCGCTCGTTAAGTCCTATTTCGGCCAGGCCACCTACCCGGTCGCACGCGGCCTGCGCTACGGTCATTTCCCGGATAAAATCGCCCTTCCGATCGGAATTCACGCGCGGCTCACGGTATCGGGCGCCGTGGCGCGATTATCGCTGCTTGAAGGCGTGGTGGACGTTTCTGATTCCGCTCCGGTCTGATTATATTCCCCCGGCTTTTGTCATGCCCTACCGACGCACACCTCGATGCAGTTAGCCGTATTCGCTTCCGGGAGCGGCTCAAATCTGGAAGCTATTTTTGATGCGATAGACGCCGGCCGGCTGCCGGCGACCGTTGCGCTCGTCGTGAGCAATAAGGCCGAAGCCTTCGCGCTGGAGCGCGCCCGATCACGCGGTGTCCACACGGCCGTGATGGATCCCACGGGACGCGACGAGCCCGAGTACCTGGGCGAGATGCGGCGGTTGCTGGAGGCCCACGGGGTCGATTTTATCGCGCTGGCCGGTTACCTCAAGAAGATCCCCGCCGGTCTTGTGGCCGCGTATCGCGGCCGCATGCTCAATATCCACCCTTCGCTGCTGCCGGCGTTTGGGGGCCCGGGCATGTTCGGGCAACGCATCCACCGGGCGGCCATCGAGTATGGCGTACGCTGGTCCGGCGCCACGGTGCACCTGGTCGACGAGTCCTACGATACCGGCCCCGTCGTGCTCCAGGAGCCCGTACCGGTCCTGCCGGCCGATACGCCCGAACAGCTCGGCGCCCGCGTACTGGCCGTGGAACACCGTCTCTTCTCGGCTGCGCTCGCCCTGTTTGCCGCCGGCCGCGTCCGCGTCGAGGGCCGGCGAGTGTTTATCGATGAGGATCGGCGTCCTCCCGTTTTTATTGCTTGAATCCCCGCTTGAATCGACCTTATGATTGCAGTCAAAGACCTCCCAGCGCCTGACGACCTGCGCCCCGTGCGTCGCGCGTTGTTGTCCGTTTCCGATAAAACGGATCTGGCTCCGTTTGCCGCCCGGTTGCACGCCCTGGGTGTCCAGCTGCTCTCCACGGGTGGTACCGCGACCGCCCTGCGGGCCGCCGGCCTGCCCGTCACCGATGTGTCGGACGTGACCCGCTTCCCGGAGATCCTCGATGGGCGCGTGAAGACCCTCCATCCGGCCATCCATGGAGGATTGCTGGCCCGTCGGAACGACCCGGAGGACCTGGCGCAGCTCGACGCCCATGGCATCGTGCCGATCGACCTCGTTGTCGTCAACCTCTATCCCTTCCGGCAGGCCGTCTCCGCTCCCGGCATCACCGATGCGCTGGCCATCGAGAACATCGATATCGGGGGGCCGGCCATGATCCGGGCCGCCGCCAAAAACTACTTTTTTGTCGCCGTCGTCACCTCGCCGGCCGACTACGCCCGCGTCGCCGATGAGTTGGAGTTAAGCAATGGGCAGTTGGGGTTGGCCACGCGGCGGCGGCTTGCCGGCGATGCCTTCGCCCACACCAGCACCTATGACGGGGCGATTGCCGACTATTTCGCCGCCGGGCCGCCAGACGAGGATGGGATGCCGGCGGAGATCGCTGTGCGCGAGCGACGCTTCCAGACCCTGCGCTACGGCGAAAACCCGCACCAGAGGGCCGGCATTTACGGCACCATCGATGCCTTCGTCGAGACCCTGCACGGGAAAGAGCTATCGTTCAACAACATGCTCGACCTCAGCGCGGCGTTGCTCCTGATCGATGAGTTTCGTGACGAAGCCCCTACCTCCGCCATCCTCAAGCATACCAATCCGTGCGGCGTGGCCACGGCCGACCACCTTGCCGAGGCTTACCACAAAGCGTTCGCGACAGACCGGCAGTCGCCCTTCGGCGGCATCGTCGTCGTCAATCGCCCGCTGGACCGGGCCACCGCGGAGGCCATCGACCAGATTTTCACCGAGATCGTGATCGCGCCGGCGTATGAAGCCGGCGTGCTCGACTTTCTCATGCTGAAGAAGAACCGCCGGTTGATCCGGTCGCTCCGCCCGGCCCGCGAGGACACGCGGCCCGATATCCGGTCCGTGCTGGGCGGTCTGCTCGTTCAAGACCGCGATCCGGCGTTGCCACCCGCCGCCGAATTGCAGGCCAACTGCCGGGTAGTGACGAAGCGTCAGCCCGACGCCGCCGAGTGGCGCGATCTGCTTTTTGCCTGGCGCGTCGTGAAGCACGTGAAGAGCAACGCGATTGTCTACGTACGCGACGGCATGACGATCGGGATCGGCGCCGGCCAGATGAGCCGGATTGATTCTTCAGAGATTGCCGTGCTCAAAGGCCGCAAATCGGAACTTGATTTCGCGAAATCTGTGGTAGCATCCGACGCTTTCTTCCCATTCGCGGACGGCTTGCTCGCAGCAGCCGCCAGCGGCGCCCGCGCCGCCATTCAGCCCGGTGGATCGGTACGAGACGAGGAGGTTATCGCGGCCGCCGATGAACACGGCATCGCCATGGTGTTCACGGGCCAGCGCCATTTCCGGCACTGATCGCACCCGATCGATCGGTCAGCCGTTCAAGCATCCATCTCCCTCACCTTCATGCCCTTTTTCAAGTTTTCGCACGATGTAGCGATCGACCTCGGGACGGCGAATACGCTGATCCACATCGCAGGTCAAGGCATTGTGCTCAATGAACCGAGCATCGTAGCCGTCGACCGCAGTACCCGCCAGGCCATCGCGATCGGCTACGAAGCCCAACAGATGCACGAGCGGACGCATCCTCAGATCGAAACGATCCGCCCCCTCAAGGACGGTGTGATCGCGGACTTCGAGGTCGCCGAACAGATGATCCGGGGGTTGATCCGGAAGGTACAGACGAGCTGGTACACTTCGATCCGTCGCATGGTGGTCTGCGTACCAAGCGGGATCACCGGTGTCGAGGAGCGGGCCGTGCGCGAATCGGCCGAGCGGGCCGGCGCAAAGCAGGTGTATCTCATCAAGGAGCCCATGGCGGCGGCGATCGGTATCGGGATGAATGTAGACGAACCGGTGGGCAACATGGTGGTCGACATCGGGGGCGGGACCACCGAGATCGCGGTGATCGCGCTGTCGGGCATCGTGATCGACGAATCGATCCGCGTCGCCGGCGACGAGCTCGACAACACCATCCTACAGTATTTCAAGCGCAACCACAACCTGCTGATCGGGCTGCGTACGGCCGAGCGCATCAAATGCGAGATCGGCAGCGCCGTCGAGCTGGACCCCGAGCTCGAGATCTCGGTGAAGGGCCGGGACCTCGTGAGCGGGATCCCGAAGATCCGCTCTATCTCGTCCGAAGACGTGCGCGAAGCGCTGAACGAACCCATCGGCCAGATTGCGGCGGCCGTCCTCCACTGCCTCGAACGGACGCCGCCGGAACTGGGGTCGGACATTCTGGAACGGGGCATCATGTTGACGGGTGGTGGGGCCTTACTCAAGGGCCTCGACGCGCTCATCCGGAACCGGGCGGAGATCCCGGTTTACATAGCAGAGGATCCCCTCACGGCCGTGGTGCGAGGAACGGGCAAGGTGCTCGAAAATCTCCATGTGTACGAAAAAGTGCTCAGTTAGCCGGCGTTAACCGGGCACATCGATCCCATGTCTATGAACGTTCGCCAGTGGGCACACATACGGGACTGGGTGCTCCTGGTGGGTCTCCTGGGCGTTTCGGCGTTGATCATGCTGACGCAGAACACCCCGATCCTGCGCTCGCTGCGGGCCGCGTCGATGGAAATCACGGCCCGGGTGGAGTCGAACATGAGCTGGGTGGGGCGGTACGTGCGGGCGTTGGAAGAGAACGACGCGTTGCGGCAAGAAAACATCCTATTGAGCAGCCAGCTCGCGCGATCGCGTGAGGCCCAGCAAGAGAACGAACGGTTGCGACTGCTGCTCGAGTTTCAGCAGCAGACGCCGCATCGGCTGGTGCCGGCGCGGATCGTTGAAAAAGAGATCACGAAGCAGCGTAACTTCCTGACCCTGAACATCGGCCATCAGCAGGGCGTGGTGGTGGGGATGGGCGTGGTGGACGACCGGGGCATCCTGGGGAAGGTCGAGCTCGTGAGCGAGCATTATGCGCGGGTGATGTCGTACCTGAACATGGACTTCCGAGTGCCGGCCAAGCTCCAGTCCTCCAACGCCATGGGGATTGTCCGCTGGGAGGGTACGTTGCGCGATCAGTTGTTGATGGAGCACGTCATCAAGACCGAACAGGTGGAAGTGGGCGACCTCGTGGTATCGAGCGGCTACAGCGGCGTATTCCCGGCAGGATACCCGATCGGCGTCGTGGAATCCTACGAGCGGCAACCCGGTAAAAACCAACTGCTTATCTATCTGCGCCCCGCCTCGTCGATCGATACCGGCGATCACGCGTTTGTCGTGCTCGAGACGCCCGACCCCGAGCGCGTCGAGATTGAACAGGAGAACTGAGTGTCCGCATGGCAAACCGCGGCGGGCGCCGAATAAGGCCTATCGTTATGAAGCATTGCCGCATGTGGCTATTCCTTGTCGCCACCATTACGCTTGCCCCCGTCCCCCCGCCGGTATCCGCCCAACCCCAGGCGACATCCACGCCCCAGGAGCTGGGCCGTGCCATCGACCAGTACCTGAAGCAGCCCATCTACGAAAACGCGATCTGGGCGGCGATCGTACAGGACCTTTCCACTGGTGAGACGCTGTACGAGCGGCATCCAAAACTCAGCCTGATGCCGGCGTCGAACGCCAAGCTCTTTACCACGGCGGCCGTACTGGAACAACTGGGCCCCGACTTTACCTACACCACCGAGGTCTTTACCGACGGCACCATCGAAGCCGGCGTAATCACCGGCAACCTGATCATACGCGGCTCCGGCGATCCCGTCATCGGGGGTCGGTTTAACAAGGGTGACATGACCGAGGTCTTTCGGAACTGGGCGGAGGCGTTGCGCCAGCAGGGCGTCCACACGATCACCGGGGATCTGATAGGCGACGACGATATTTTTGACGATACCCCGTTCGGCCCCGGGTGGAGCTGGGATGACGAGCCGTTTGATTATGGCGCCGAGATCAGCGGGTTGACGTTTAACGACAATACTATCAGCGTGATCATGACGGGCCGCGCGGCCGGCCGGCCCGCCGAGATCCGGTGGGAGCCGTTTAACACCCCGTACGTGGATATCCACAACGCGGCTGTGATCGTGCCGGCGGATGAACGCAAAGACGAAGACATCGAACGGCCGCGCGCGACGAACGCCATTCGGATCGCGACGGAGTTGCCGGCGGGGAGGATTGACACCACCGCTCTGGCCGTGACCAACCCGACCCTATACTTCGTTCATGTGCTCCGAGACGTGCTCCGCGCGAACCGAATCGAGGTACGCGGCGAGACGGTGGATGTGGACGATCTGTCCTTGAAACCAAACTACGCCGGCGCCACGCGGCTGCTCAGCCACACCTCGCCCCCGCTCGCGCGCATTGTCGAAGTCATAAATAAGGAAAGCCAGAACCTGTATGCCGAGCAGGTCTTGCGTACACTTGCCGTGGTGCGTCCGCGGTCCGACCCCGACCTGGACCCGGCCTCGACGGAGATGGGCATTGAGACGGCCCGGCTGACCTATGCCCGGGCGGGGGTGGACACCAGCCGGATGCAACTGGTGGATGGCTCCGGACTCTCGCGAATGAACCTGGTTACCGCCGAGATGACTGCCTCGTTGCTGCGGTACATGTGGCGTCACCCGGATATCGCTGTTCGCGAGGCCTTTCTCTCCTCCCTCCCGATCGGTGGCGTGGATGGCACCCTCGAGCGCCGGCTCCGAAATGGGCCCGCATTCCGAAACGCCCGCGCCAAAACCGGCACGCTCACCGGCGCCAGCACCCTGAGCGGCTACGTCACCAGCGCCGCGGGGACTCCTCTGTTGTTCGTCCTGATGGGTAACAATTATACCGTCCGCGCCCGCGAGGCGCAGCGCACACAGGACGCCATCGTACAGACCCTGGCGCGCTACGCCCGCTGAGCCGCCGGTCTCGTTCATCCAGGATTCATACGCCGGCGCCGCGAACCGATCGCCCCCCGTTTCGTGTAACGACGCCTGTTTAACTCGGATTTATGAATCAAGAACGGGATGGGAATGAGCGGCATACATGCGACCACCGTGGTAGGCGTCCGGTACAAAGGGCACGTGGCGTTGGGGTCTGACGGCCAGGCGACACTGGGCCAGACGATCATGAAGCATAAGGCGCAAAAAGTACGCGCGCTCCATGGCGGAAAGATACTCGCGGGCTTCGCCGGCTCCACAGCGGATGCCTTCACCTTGTTCGAGCGTTTCGAGGAGAAGCTCCAGAAATACGGAGGCATCGTCACCCGGGCCGCCGTCGAGCTCGCGAAGGATTGGCGGACCGATCGGTATCTGCGCCGGCTTGAGGCGCTGCTCGCCGTAGCCTCACCGGAACGTCTTTTGCTGATCAGCGGCACAGGCGACGTCATCGAACCCGACGACGACATCGTCGCCATCGGTTCGGGCGGCCCCTACGCCCTCGCCGCCGCACGCGCGCTGATCCAGAACGATCTCCCCCTGAGCGCGCGTTCAATTGTCGAGCAGAGCCTCTCCATCGCGGCCGATATTTGCATCTACACCAATCATCACCTGACGATTCTGGAACTCGAGGGTGCGGGATAATCCGAATCCTTCGGGGCCTTCGCCAGTATATGTAGGGCAGATCATCTCCAAGGAAAATACTGCACGATGCGGTGCGACCGGGATTCATCCGATGCCCCCCCGCTTCTCTTTCGCCACCTGGCGGCCGGTCGGATCATAAATTCAATATTTATTAGACGTTACTTCTTGAAATGATGCACAACCGTCACGAAAAACCACGCGCCGGCCGGGGTAACCTGGCGGCGATTCTGGTCGATTACGAGAACCTCTTCGCCACCCTCTCCGAGCGCCTCAACGAAAGCACAGACCCGCACGATTTCATCTCGGAGATACTGGATGAGTTGCTTCGCTATTTAAACGGCAAGGATTACGCGCAGACGGCCTTTTTTGCCGCCTATGCGGACTTTGCGACACTAAAGGGCCAGGGCCTCGCGATCCAGCAGGCCCTCTACCGGAAAGGACTCGAGCCCAGGTATGTAGCGACTGATCTGCACGCCGGCGCCGCAGAGTTGCAGCTCTGCGTGGACGCCATGGAGTTGCTTCACACCCGGCCCGACATCCAATCGTTTGTCCTCATCACGGGCAACCGCGTACAGCTCCCGCTGGTCCAGCAGCTCACGCGCCACGGGCGTTCGCCCCTGGTGGTCGTATTCGAGCCAGAGCCCCAGCTGGAACGGTTTGCCCGCCTGGATGCCGATGTAATCCTCGCGGCGGTAGACCTGATCAGCGACGCCGCGCGCCGGCAACTGGGCGAGCCGATCCATGGCCA
>JBGSPJ010000463.1:0-2784 GCA_041738655.1 Rhodothermales bacterium
CGCCGGCGTGGCGGGCGGAGGTCCTGGCGCATCTGTCGGCGCTGGAACTGACGCTGGTCGTCGGTCGCTACGCGCAGGCCTACCATCTGCCGGCATCCACCGGCACGCTCGCCGAAGCGGCCAGGGCCTGGCAGGTGTCCTGGCCTCATACCGTGCTGTTGCCGCATCCGAGTCCGCGGAATACATTATGGTTGAAGCGGAATCCATGGTTCGAGGCGGAGTTACTCCCGATCCTTCGGGCCCGGGTCCGCGACGTGCTCCGAGGAACTCCTCTTTTCGGCGAACGGTAACCCCCAACAACCCACGAATCTCATGACCTACCTCGTTTTCCTGTTCAGCCTCGTCCTGTGTTTTGCGGTCGCCACGGCGACGGCTCAGCCGACACCCTACGGCACTCCAATCACCCTCGAACAGGCCAAGACGATTGTGGCCGGCTCCGAAGCCGAAGCGGTGAAGAATGGCTGGAACGTCGTGATCGCCATCCTCGACCCGGGCGGGAATCTCGTGCTCCTGCATCGACTGGACAACACCCAGTTTGGCAGCATCGATGTCGCCCAGGCCAAGGCTTATTCCGCCGTGGCCTTCCGCCGGCCGACCAAGGCGTTCATGGACGCCCTCGCGCAGGGCGGCGAAAACATGCGTATCCTGGCACTCGATGGCGCCACCCCGGTCGAGGGCGGAATCCCGATCATTGTCGACGGAGCCATCATCGGCGGCATCGGCGTTTCGGGGGTCACCTCGGCACAGGATGCACAGATCGCGCAGGCCGGCATCGATGCGCTCATCGGGCGATAACTGGTAGTTCATCCACCAAATCCGACGATCATGAACCTCGGTGTGTTTTCCATCAGCCTCGCCGTTAAGGACATCGCGGCCTCCCGCGCGTTCTACGAAACGCTGGGTTTCACGGTCTTTGGCGGCCAGCAGGAGCATAACTGGCTGATCATGCGAAATGGAACGACCATCATCGGTCTGTTCCAGGGGATGTTCGATCAGAACATCCTGACCTTTAACCCCGGGTGGGATCACAACGCGCAGAACAGCGACCCGTTTACCGATGTGCGGAATCTCCAGAAGCAGCTGCGGGCTCGGGGACTGGCGTTTTCGTCCGAAGCCGACGAGTCCACGACCGGGCCGGCGAGCTTCGTCGTCGTGGATCCGGATGGGAATCCGATCCTGGTCGATCAGCATCGGTGATGCGTCGGGAATGATCTTGTACACCGGTTCCGAATGTGTTTCCGGCCGGGTTCTCCGGCCGATCGAATCAACTCCGGTGTGTTGATGCGCATGACCCTGGTACGTGTTCCTGGTCTGTTTCTACTCGTGAGCACCCTGGCGTATCAGGTGAACGCCCAGGATGTAGCGCTGCGCACCCAGGTTTTCCCGGAAATCGGCCTCTCCCTGGCGCTGCCGGACGCATGGTCATCCAGCGACCTCGTCGTGACGACCCGGGCCGAGTTTTTTGGGAAGTTCGGGTGGAATTACCGGGGAGACGACGCCGAGGCGGTCTGGAGCGCGTTTGGCAGTTTTAGCCATGTCGACGTGGATTCCAGCCTCGTGCCGGCGGATTCCGCCTACCGCACGCACTTCCTGACGCTATTCGTCGAACGCTCGCCAACCCTGTACCGGCAGTGGCTCTGCCGGCTCGGCCGGCGGTCCCTCATGACGGATATCGACGAAGTAAAGGCCGGCACCACAGTGGTGTCCGAACGCCGGCTGCCCGCCCCGTCCCCATCCGCCGATCAAGTGGGGGTGTACGGGATAGGATTTACACGCATCGCCGCCGGCGCGCGCCTGCCCACGGTCGGCCGGATGTATGCCTTTGTGCACCGCGAAATGTGTTATTCGATCAAGATCGAGAGCACTTCGGCCCGAGCCGAGGAGAATGAGCGGCTCCACGAACGGATGTTTCGCTCGCTGCGACTGATGGAATGACGCATGTTGCTTCTGGCCACCCGTTGGCGTTTCTTGCGTTTACTCCCGCTATTTCCCGTGGAGACACGATATATCGTGTCCCCACCGTGCCGGCGCCAGGCTTGAAGCAAACGCAAAACCCTATGGCCGATCCACAAAAAGCCCTCGAAACCCAGCTCGCGAACATCGAAAAACGCAGCGGTAAGTCGCTTGTCGATCTCAGTACGGCCCTGAAGGCCAGTGGCCTCACCAAACACGGCGAACTGCGCGACTTCCTTCAGCAGACCTTTGCCCTCGGCCACGGCGACGCCAACACGCTCGTGCACTACCTGATGGGGCAGTGGACAGCCGCCACGACGGAATCGGGTGGCGACCTGAGCGGGGTGCTCGATGGGATCTATACGGGTCCGAAAGCGGCGCTGCGGCCCATCCACGACGCGTTTATGGAGGCCATCGCGGGGTTTGGACCCTACGAAGTGGCGCCTAAGAAGACCTATCTGAGCCTCCGGCGCAAAAAACAATTTGCCATGATCGGCCCCGCCACCAACACCCGGGTCGAACTCGGACTCAACATGAAAGGCGTGCCGGCGACGGACCGCCTCGTGGAGCTCCCCCCAGGTGGGATGTGCAACTATAAGATCAAGCTCACTTCGGCTGACGAGATCGATGCAGAAGTGGTAGCCTGGACGCGGCTCGCGTACGAAAGCGCCGGCTAATTGCTTCAAAAAAAACAAAACCGATGAAATCCGCCATGCGCGTCCTCTTGTTCGGGCTTCTTGCCCTCGGCCTGGGGCTCCAGGTCGCCTGCGCCCAGCAGCCGGCCACCCCCGAAGCGCGGCTTGCGGCGTTGGGGATCGAACTGCCGCCGGT
>JBGSPJ010000472.1:0-51166 GCA_041738655.1 Rhodothermales bacterium
GAGAACAAGCGCGCGTCGGTGGACTACACCGGCATTCCGAGCGCCGTGTTCACCTTGCCGCCGCTGGCGCGCGTCGGCCTGCTCGAAGCCGAGGCCCGCGCCCAGGGGCTGGCGTTTCAGGTCAAGCACGAAAGCGTGCCCGGCTGGTTCACCGCGCGCCGCGTCAACGAGCCTTGCTACGGCTACAAGGTGCTGGTGGAGGAGGGCAGCGGGCGCATCCTCGGCGCTCACCTGATCGGCCCGGACGCCGCAGAAGTGATCAACCTGTTCGGCTTCGCCATGCGCAGCAGACTCACCGCCGACGCGATCCGCCACGCCACCTTCACCTATCCCACCGCGGCGTCGGATATCGAATCGATGCTGCCATGAAAGAGACAATTCAGACGTCCCTCGCTGCAGACGAGGCGCTGCACGATGGTTTGCAACACGCCGCTTTCGACTACTTCCTGAAGACGGTGAATCCGGCCAACTGACTGATTGCCGACACTTCGCGCGAGAATTCGCCGTGCAGCATCGGAGCGGTCGGGTTCGCGTTGTCGGCCTATCTGGTTGCAGTGGGGCGCGGCTGGATGGCGCGGGCCGATGCGGTCAAACGCAGCCTCGCGACACTGGGTTCTTCCGCGACAGCGATCAGAGCAACAGCCCGGAGGCGACCGGTTTCAAAGGGTTCTACTACCACTTTCTCGATATGCATACCGGTGCCCGCGTCTGGCGATCGGATCTGTCGACGATCGACACGGCATTTTTGATCGCTGACGCGTTGACCGCAGGTTGTTACTTCACCGCGACCACGCCCGAGGAAACCGAACTGCGCGAACTCGTCGAAACGCTCTACCGTCGCGTTGACTGGCGATGGTCGCAGGGAGGGGCGGCCACGTTCAGGCAAGGCTGGAAATCCGAATGTGGATTCCTGAACTACGGGTGGGATGGTTACGACGAATCGATCGTCCTTTACATTCTCGCCCTCATCGCCACGGGCAGTGAACTCGGTCTCGCGGTCCAGGCGCACGAGTAACTTACAGCCGAGGGCAACTGTCCGCGCGTGGTGTCGATGCCTTCCTTTTCCTGGGACATTTTCGAAAAATAGTCGCAGGAATATCGGAACAGCGTTCTGCCACCCGAACTGAAGGCGCGCTACGCGATCGAGCAGGGTTCAACACTCGGTTGGGAGCGCTACGTCGGCGCATCCGGACAGGTTGTCGGCATGCAGACGTTTGGAGCCTCAGCGCCTCTCAAGGAACTGCAAAAGAAATTCGGTTTCGAACCATCTCGTCTTATGACGATCGCTAAAGAGTTGCTAATGGGCGAAAGGACGGTCCGACAAGGTGCGTCGCCTACTCCTTAAACCAGGGAGTGAATCACATGGACGACATGAACAAATCAAGTGAATCGGCGCACGCCGAGCGAACAAGCGCATCGGTTAAACAGGACGTCGGAAAAAAGGACGTCCGCGGCAATAGGATCGTTACTGTTGTTCGATGGCTGTCCATCTTGCTGATTCTCGCCTCGCTGCTGCTGATCGTTCGCGCGTTGCCGACCGGCCAGGCGATAGAAGCGATGAAAGGCTGGATCGGCGGACTGGGAATCTGGGGACCAATGGTCTTGGCGCTTGTGTACGTCGTAGTCACGGTGCTGTTCGTGCCGGGAGCGATTCTGACATTGGCCGCCGGGGCCTTGTTCGGATTGGTGGTCGGAACGATCACGTCGACGCTGGGAGCCTCACCCGCCTTTCTGATCGCCCGCTCTATATGGCCCGTGACAAGGCGGCGGCAATGGCTGACCGCACCGCAAATTCGGCGCCTTGACGCTGAAACCAATCGTCGAACGCCTGCCGGTCCAGTCGATCATGGACATTCCCGCCGCGGAGCGCTGGGATGCGGTTCACTGGAAGGATTGAACAGTATTGCCAACAAGCCGTCTCATTAAGCAAGGATGGAGGACACCGCGCTGCAGGAAGAACACACCACACTCCTCGAAGAGCCGGTGATCGAGCGATTGCCGCAGACCAGTCCAGCGGACGAGTTTAATCGGGAGTTGTTTCGCAACGTTCATCCGGTGGACTGGGTGAACCCGAAGCCCGCCGGACGATACAACGTGGTCGTAATCGGAGCGGGAACCGCCGGCCTGGTGACTGCCGCCGGATCGGCCTGGGTGCCAAAGTCGCGTTGATCGAGCGCGACCTGATGGGCGGTGATTGCCTGAACGTCGGCTGCGTACTCTCCACGGGGATCATCAGCGCGGCCCGAATTGCAGCAGCTGTCAACGCCGACTGAAAATGTCCGGGTTTCGCCGACCGAAAATGTCCGGGTTTTCGGCTGAGGTGACGAGCCTCTTTGTTGTTGCGTCGGGTCAGTTGGTTGGTGTCGAGTTCGCTGTGGATTGCTCCTCGCGTAGACTGCTCCAGAGCTCGCGTTGATGACGGATTCTGTAGCTGTTTCCACGGATGGGAACGACGTGGCAGTGGTGTAGCAACCGGTCGATGAGCGCCGCCGCCATAACCTCGTCCCCGAAGATGGCGCCCCACTCCTCGAAGCCTTTGTTGCTTGTCAGGATGGTCGAGGCTGTTTCGTAGCGTCGGCTCATCAGCTGGAAGAACAGCATGGCTCCGGTGCGCATGATCGGCAAGTATCCGATCTCGTCGACGACGAGGAGCGAGGGATACGTAAGCGCATTAAGCCGCTGCACCAGATGCCCGGCAGTCTGGGCTTCTTCCAGGCTGGCCACCAGTTCCGCCAGCGTGCCATAGTAGACCCGTCGCCCGTTCTGCGCGGCCCGTACGGCCAGGCTGATCGCCAGATGTGTTTTACCCACACCCGGCGGACCGAGCAAGATCACATTCTCCCGTCGCTCGACAAAGCCCAACTCATGCAGGCTCTCGATCTGCTCCCGTTTGATCGACGGCTGGAATGCGAAGTCGAAGTCGTCCAGCGTCTTGATGCCGGGTAAGCGGCTCGATCGAAGTGCTGTTTCCATGCGTCGACGATTGCGCAGCAAGACCTGGGCGCCGAGGAGTCGTTCGATGGCTTCACCTGCGGTGGTGCCGCCGCTATCGATGCCCTGCAGTACCTCGTCGAGTGATTCGAGGGCGCCCGGCATCTTCAGATCGGCGAGCATGCCACGCAGCCGGTCGCGGCGCGAGAAAGACGGATCGGGTAGGACAGTCTTCTTCATTCTTACAGCCCTCCATACGCCGCGGCGTACACGGAAAGTGGACGGCGTTCCACCTCAATCTTCGGTATCTCGAAGCGAGGAAGGGCGTCTCCCGAAGGCCTGGCCGCCGCGGACGATGTCATAGGTCCCAGCACGATCGAGCGGTACGATCGCTCGGCGAGTGGGGTCAGCAGCGTGGCCTCGTCACGCTCGAAGCGCACGCGAGGCACCTCCTTTGTCGTGGCATGCAGGCGGTCGTTGGCGCGCTCCTGCCACCGGGCGCGCTCCTCGTCCAGATGGGCATCGCCGAAAAAGTCGCGACCGTAAACGAAGTTCTCCCGGACGTAGCGGATCGGCCGCTCTACCTTGCCCTTCGTCTGGGCCCGATACGGGCGGCACGCACGCGGCCGGAAGCACCAGTGCGCGGCGAAGCGGAGAAACTCCTCGTTGATGACGAGCTGACCGCCTAGAAGCCGCAGGTCTGCCGTGATGACCGCCTTCATCTGATCGAAGAGTAGTTCGTGCGGTACGCCGCCGAAGAATCGGAAGGCCTCCTCCAGACCGGCGAACAGCGTGCGCATGTCCTGGCGCTCGTAGTAGCGAAACCAGAGCAAGCGTGAGTAACCGAGCACGACGAGCAGCGCGTAGCGTTTGCCCCAGGGAAAATCGAACTCGGCGAAGTCGACTTGCGCCTGGTGAGCGGCTGGAGTCTCGAAGCGGATCACGGGGGCAGGCGTTGGCCGCGGCCGAATGGCCGAAACGTAGGCCTTCAGCTGCGAGTAGCCTCCAGTGTATCCTCCGGCCCGAATCTCCTCCATCAGGCGGACACTCGAGAGCTCGGGGTAGGTGGCCAGCCTTGTTTGAATGAGGTCCTTGAAGGGATCCAGCTTGGTGCCCTTGACGGGCCGGGGAGTGTAGCGCGGCACCTCGTTGGGATCGCGATCAAGTTCGCCGTCGGCGATCCAGCGCCGGATGGTGCGTTCGTTGATGTCCAGGCGGCGGGCGATAGCCGCCTTGGACAGTCCTTGGGAAAGAAAATGCCTCAGTAGCATACGGGTCTCGAGTCCGATCACGGGGGTCACCGATCTGTCAGTGGGACCCCCAAGTTCACAGTTTGACCGGACTGTCTCCACCCCATGCGAAGGCGTCCGGCCGCGATCAGAAACCCGGACATTTTCAGTCGGCGTTTTCCGGCAATTTACAACCGGCGCTTACAAGGAGGTACGCCAGGCTCGCGAAGCACTCCTGAAAGAATTGATGGGGGCGCTGGGATGAGAGAGCTTGAGATACTGTCGGAGCGGTTCGAGGCTATAGTTCGTAGGCCTACGGCAATTAAGAAGATTCGGGGCCTAATTTTAGACATTGCCATAAGAGGTAAGCTGACTAGCTCAACCACTATGGAATCTGAAATTGATGAGACTTTCAGGAGATCTCAACAAAGCCATGAAATACTAAATGTTGAGCCAACTCGTGCTCAGGAACTTACAATAGTTGGTGATGATGAAAAGCCATATGAAGTACCAACAGATTGGACTTGGCAGCGTCTAGGCCAAGTATGTGACATAATCAGAGGAATCACATTTCCTGCGTCTGAAAAATTTCGGGCTTCAGCTCAAAACCGAATCGCTTGCCTGAGGACAGCGAGTATCCAGGATGAAGTTGATTGGGATGATCTAATATACATAGACACGGGGTTTGTAAAGAGGAAAGATCAGTATGTCCGTAAGGATGACATACTCATATCAATGGCAAATAGCTACTCTCTGGTGGGGAAGGTATCCCTAGTTAGAGAGGTGCCTATCGAAGCAACAATTGGTGGGTTCATAGCTATCATTAGACCCTTAGGTATGCTTGCAGAGTTTTTATATCTTGCGCTTTCCTCGCCAACATTTCAAGCTATGTTACGAGCTGGATCCAGTCAGACAACGAACATAGCAAACATTTCATTATCTAAGATAAATCCTACATACATTGCTATACCAGGTTTTGAGGAACAGCGCCGGATCGTCGCCAAAGTCGACCAGTTGATGGCGCTGTGCGACGAGTTGGAGCGGCAGCAGGCCGAGCGCGAGCGCGTCCGCATGCAGGCGAATACCGCCGCCGTCCACACTCTCCTCCAGAGCGACAGCCCCACCGTATTCACCCGTAACTGGCACCGCATCCGCGACCGCTTCGATCTCCTCTACAGCGACCCCGCCAACGTCCAGCAACTGCGCCAGGGGATTCTCCAGCTGGCGGTCCAGGGCAAGCTGGTGCCGCAGGATCCGGAGGATGAGCCGGCGGAGGAGTTGTTGAAGCGGATAGACGCGGAACGCGAGCAATTTGTTGAGGCTAAAAAGATACGACGACAGAAATATCTTGGGCCAGTCGCTGAGATTCCTTTTGCTATCCCAGACACATGGAAATGGCGCTACTTGGCGGATGTATGCTTCGTCATAACCGATGGGGCGCATCACACTCCAAAATACCAAGAATCTGGGGTGCCATTTCTTTCGGTTAAAGATGTGTCAAGCGGTATAATTTATTTTACCAATACACGAATGATCAGCGAAGCAGATCATCGTGAATTGAGTAAGCGATGTCACCCAGAAAAGGGGGATATATTACTCACAAAGGTTGGCACAACTGGGATTGCTGTCACCATTGATGACAGTCGTGAATTCAGTATTTTTGTCAGTTTGGCTCTCCTTAAGTTTTCCCAGAAGAATATCGAGGGCAAATACCTGAAGTATTTGATCAATTCCCCGCATGTAAGGCGGCAGTCTGCAGAAAATACACAGGGGATTGGCAATAAGAATCTCGTCTTGCGTCTCATACAGCGTTTCTCTGTTCCGATACCACCCCTCGCCGAACAGCGCCGCATCGTCGCCAAAGTCGATGAACTCATGCGGATGTGCGACGAACTCGAGTCCGGCCTCCGCGCGTCGCAGGAGGTCGCCGTGGCCCTGCTAGAGGCCGTCGTCGCCGGGGTGGTGCAGGCGAGCGCATAAGGAAGGGGCCTGCCCCAGCGAGTGGAACAGGCCCAAGTAGATTTGCAAGGGTGCAACATTGCAACATTGCAACTTCGGACTGCTATTCAGGCGTCTGGATCGATGACTCAGTTTTCTTCCGGAATACCCCGTGGCGCACCTTGACCACGCTACCGCGATCGAGAAGCCGCTTATGGCATGTGTCGGCAGAGCGCTCTTTGAATCCTATTCGGGAAGCAGCTGCGACGATTTCCGCTCTACGATACTCCGTATCCGGAAGCAATTCGAGCATGCGCTTCTCTGGCGATTCCTTCCGCCCACCCGCAAGTTCGCGGCTGAACGCAAACGCGTGTCGGACCAGCACCTTCGTCAATTCGATAGCCGCATCGACATCCCCATCTTCCGCTACGAGGCAGTTGATCACGTCAAGTCGAACGCCGCGGTCAAAGGCGCGTCGGACGGCGAATTGCATGGCGAATCGGATAGCCGAAATTCCGGCCCTGAGTGCGGATGCCCTCAAATACTCGTCATCCTCCATCTGCGCCAGATCGAACAGCTCTTCAACCATTGCATCGTGGCGCTCCCACTGCGGCGGCGACAGTTCGAAAAGCAGCTTCTCCGAACGTACGGCGAGGAGTTGGTACATAGCCAGGTTCAGGTTCTGCTCCCGTTCGAAGATCTCCTCGCGCTCGGCGTTACGTGTTGATGGTCGCTGCGATCGAGGTCGTGCAACGCCAGATATCCGGAATAGGTTGATTCTGGAATAGAGCCCGTTCTCTGTGCTTTGCAGGAAGCGCGTGCACTGGTCTGGCGTGCCTGTTATACAGGCGCTCAGTCTGGGATTTGCCACCCAAAGACGACCACCATCTACGCGATTTATCGATATGTCCTCATGCGATGCAGCCTGTCTAATGAGGTGCTTAAACTCCCCCCATTCCTGGCGCGTCGCGCTGTTGAGAACATCCGATTCGGACTCTACGATGCAGCCACTTCCTCCGTTTGCCTGTAAACCATGGATCAAGGCCGAAGCACTCGTATTGCCTGGCAGGAAGAGACACCGAGTTTGCATGGGGTACACGGGCTCTTGGGCATGGCCCGCCAGGTGCTGCTCCACGCTCATCCCGATTCGTTTCCCGTAGTTCACGGCGATACTTTTATCAGACGCGGGTGGCCCGATGATGAAGTTGATCACGTCCGGGGCGTACTCGGCCGTCTCCATTTGCGTCCAGACATTGGGCATGCAGGCACCATCAACGGCCATCCTCGCGACCAGCAGAATGGTCTTCTGTTGCTTGCTCGAAAAGCAGTTTAACGTTCGCTGGATTGACTCTGGAAGCAGACCGAACACGTGATCCGGTACTTCCGGGTAGTCATCCAGTTGCTCCTGTCTTTCCGCCGGGGCATACCTGCTGACGCTGTGTGCTATCCGCTGAACCTCTTCCTCGGAAAGAGGGGGATTGCAGCGAAGACGGTTTTCTGCTTGTAGCGCGGCTCCAATAGCTTCTTCCGACATTCCACGGCGTCGCATGCTTCCTGCGAGGCTAGTTAGGCTTTCATTCCTGGATCCTTCCAGGAGCGTCTTGCCAACCGACCCTTCGCCAAGTTCCGGTCCCCTGCCTTGCAGCTCATCCAAGAGCCATTCGGGCGCCTCTGCGAGTTCCGCTTCATCTGGTGCCGAACCCAACTCCCACACGTAGCCTTTTCCTGATGCGTGCTGGCTCGGGGCTACGATGATGTAGCCTCCTTCTCCTCGTACGTCCAGTCCGCTGCCCAGCTTCCCGGCGCTGCATCGCACAGGCACGTCAGGGTGTCGGAAGAAGTAGTGTTTTCCTCCGCCTCCCGTCTCGGCAATGAGCGTGTCGGGCAAATCACCGTACGAAGTAATCAGGTCGTCAAGCGACTCGTAGCCACCACTGTGCAGATCCACGTCCAGTGCAAAAAGGCCGGATTTTGGTCCGGTCCGGACACCGATGTTGGCTTCGGGCCGGGTTGTCCACCACTTCCGGATCTGCTCGGGATCGATCGTGGCGTCGTTGAAACCATGGGGTGTTCGGGGATGCTTTCCTATGTTTGAACACCCGGAATTCCCGCAAGTACACGAGCCATCGTGGCGCGGGGTTTGTACGGGGAATACATACCAACCGAGCATTGCATAGCGGAGCGCTGCTTCGAGGTTGGCGTTGTGAGAGGAGCCTGTAGGCTCGGGTAGATGTCGTTCCATCTCCTCAGTCCTCTTCTCGTGGCACATTCAAGACCGATCCCTGTCAACCCACGTTGCATCGCTCGCAGCGTGGGTTTTCTACTTTGGTCCGTTCGCGAAAGCGACCGAAGTGACGGATCCCGCTGGTTCAGTCCTGATAGGCCAGGTTGTAGTTGCTCGGTCGCCGGGAGAAAGGAACGACAAGGAGTAGGCCCAAGTCCAAAAAACCAAAAACCATCTGGGTACAAGGTTTTTGGTTTTTAGCCGTGCGAAAGGGCGTAGGCGATACACTTCGCAATGGTCTCACCGAGGCCACTGCCCCTGCGGCCCTGTTTGCCAGGCACATAGCAACCTGTTTCTGTGAGGCGTCTCGTCGCGTGCGACTCGCTGACGCCAGTTAGCTGTAGGACCCATTCGGCAAATTCCTTCTTCGAGGCAAACTTGCGGTCGGTGGCATCACGCAGAGCGGCACCGATCTGGACTGTGAAGTCATGTGCTTTCGTGTCAGATGCGGTCCGTTGATTTTGGCCGCTATTCGCCCGCTCGTTGAGTATCCTGCTCACAACCTGAAGGCGAAGGGTTGTCATCGCAAGATCCTCCTCCTGTCGCATCACCTGCTGAACCCATTGCCAGCGCTCCCTAAGGGCAAAATCGTGAATGAAACCAGCTTCGTAGGCATCAGCATCTTCGACGGATAAGAACTCGAGGGGTACAAGGACACGCCACCCAGTGGCCAGCGTCAGTTCCTGAACCTTAGTGTTCTGTGCCAGAAGCTCATGTACGTCTTGAGCAAGGCCCTCCCGCGACGCGGAGAGATATTGGCATAGCGCTTCGAGATCGGTCAGACTCTTGGTTGCATGCCTTTTCCACTCCGCTTCGTAAATGTCGACGGGATCCTCATCAGACTTGATGGACCGGGCAAGATGGATGAGAGCGTCGAGTAGAACAGGGTGTTCTTGAGCGAACAGATTGCCAGCCATCTGCTTCTGAAACTCTGAGACCAGTCTTGAATGAGAGGAATGAAATACAGTGGTGTGCTCTGAGAATATGTGGACAGGATACAACTTGCCGGTGTAAACCCCAATGATCGGCGGCACCATCTATCTCGTCCACGACGATCATCGCCTTGTCCCGATGAAGGCTTCGTTCTATGAATCCGAGGATCTTCTCCAGGGGCTCCAAGAGCGCTATCCGGATCTATTGGAGGGAGAGCAGATGAACGAAGGCGAGCCCAGGCGCTGGCTCCTGGTATCCCGTGAGTTCGCTATTCCAGATGACGATGGATCTGCAGGCCGCTGGTCGCTCGATCACCTGTTCGTCGATCAGGAAGGTGTGCCGACACTCGTTGAAGTGAAGCGCAGCAGCGATACCCGCATCCGTCGCGAAGTCGTTGGACAGATGCTGGACTACGCCGCCAACGCTGTGCGCTACTGGCCGCTGGGGCGGATCCAGGCGCAGTTTGAAGCCACCTGCGAAGTTCGGAAAGAGAATGGAGCAGACTTGCTGGGGGCCTTCCTGGGGCACGATCCAGACACGGAAGAGCCGGTCGATGTGTTCTGGCTTCGTGTTAAGACCAATCTGCAGGCTGGCCGAATCCGTATGGTATTTGTCGCCGATCTGATTCCTCCTGAGTTAAAACGGATCGTCGAGTTTCTGAACGAGCAGATGGATCCGGCTGAGGTGCTCGCTGTTGATGTTAAGCAGTATACCGGCGATAGATTATGGACGCTCGTGCCGCATATGGTTGGCTAGGCCGTAGATACGAAACATGAAAAGAAGATAACAGGCACCTAAAGGACTCAAATTTTGAAATGAGACGTATTTCTTCGAGGACTTGACGGGCCAATCGCTAGCCGAAGAAGTGGACGTCATGTACAAAAAAAACCGTGAGATGTCTGGAGCAAAATCAAGAAAATGCGATTCCAGTATTGAGTTATTGAAGCACTGAGTTCATCGCATTTGATAACTTGAAGCATTTTTTATTCATATACCTTTCTGTAACTTGATGTGGGAATTCTTGATTCGGACCGTAGATGGAGTGACAATTTTATCAATATTCGCGTTTTTTCTGAGTATTATATCGATTTATCTACAATATCGAAAGGGAGAGCTATTTGTCGCAAGTGTGAAAACTGTTGGATTCCGTGTACATTTTACAAGTACTAAATCAGATGAAGAACCTTTGACCGGTGATGCGACCATGTTATTTTGTGTGGTACCTGTCCTTACCTATGCGACAGGAAGTAAGCCGATACAACTGTCTGATTTTGTTTTGATGGCAGATTTTACTGATACGGTCGTCAGGATGAACTCGAATCATTTCATGAAAGATATTGGAGAAGATGGGAGGCATGTCTATCCGACGCCGCAGTCATGGGTACATCAGATACTTGTCAAGCCCAAAGATACCTCTCTCCACTATGTGGAGTTTGTCACTCAAGATATGGGCGATGAAGTCTCAGAGAAAGTTAAAAGAAGTCTTGAGAATATGCGCGGCGTGACATTTACACTAGAGATTACATCCTGTTTGCAGGAAAAATGTACAACAGATAAACTGAAATTTACAGTAAATGGTGATGAGATTAAGGCAAATAAATATGGTTGGAGATATACAACTTATGCCGCAGGAAGGGGATCGTTTGCATAAGTTCTGGACATCATTTCGTGATTATCTATGGAAGTAAGCGCTATGTTATCGCAGCGGCACAATTTTGCAGTTCAGCATTTGATTGCTGCGTCGCGATTCGCTCGAATGTGTTTCAGCGTTGAACAAGATCAGAATAATAATACTTTTGGGCCCTTCTTTGATGAGGTAATTTCTTATGTGTCGGCCGCAGTATTATCTTCAGTGGCCGCACTTGAAGCAAATATCAATGAAGTATTTTCAGATGTTCAAGATGGAATAATTGTAATAGAAGGCGTTGACGTAGAATCGTTGCTTATCTCTTGGGAAAAAGTAGAAAAGAAAGCCCTTTTGGCGAAGTATGATTACTTCTTGAGTCTAACAAACAGACCGACTCTGAATAAAGGGGATACTATGTATCAGTATGCATCGATTCTAATACGCGTTCGAAACGCATTAGTGCATTACAAGCCCGAGTGGTACAGTGCGCAAAGGAATCACTTGACAATAAGTCGCCAATTACAGGGGAAGTTTTCGTTTAGTCCCTTTGTAGATAAACGCGCCCCCATTTTTCCAATGCGCTGCATGACTCATGGACTCGCCGAGTGGTCAGTGCAAACAGTGTTGAGATTCGCGGAATCATTCTCGAATGCCGCATGTGTACCAGATCGATTCCAGTTGTATAGCGATCGATTTCGAACTACATAGGATGAAATGATGCTAGTTAAGAATCGCGCGTGTACGCTCTGGGCCTAGTTGGGGCTCAAACTCTTCATTTTTCCGGGGGCTAATTCTTTTATGTTTGGCGAGGGAAAAGCGTTGTGAACCTATTTTCGAGAGTGTTACTTTATGCCACCACTGTTTCGGTGTTCTTTGCGCGGCTGATGCACGCCGTTGTATACAATCCTGTTGCAATCGGCCTGGTGGCGTTGCGCGCGTTCTTGGTGTAAGTGACTGGTTTTGCCGGGCTTAGGTGACGTGGCCGAGTGGCTAGGCAAAGGTCTGCAAAACCTTCTACGGCGGTTCGAATCCGCCCGTCACCTCCAGGGGTACCCTCATGCAGGGCGCCCTTTTTTTATTTTACGGGAGGGTATGCGGAGGCCTCGCGACGCGTCTTGTAAGGTATACGCCCTCAACGCAACCGGCCCACTCCATGCGTATCTATCTTCCCTCCTACCTCAGCGCTCGAACCATCTACAGCGTGATCGGCCAGGCCCTGAGCGAAGCAAATGCCCTTCGCGCGGATCGATTCAGCTTCGATTTTTCACCGCTCATCGCGGTGGAGCCCGCCGGCGTCGCAGCGCTGTCGGCACTCATCGACTGGCTCTGCCGCAGGGGAGCGCCCTGTATCCTGTCTCCAGGCTCTAGCTCTCCGCACGAGCCCGTCGCCTTCACGCTCAGACGCATGGGTTTTTTCCCACGCGTGCTGCATTATCCCGTGTCCTCCTCACCGCCTCCCGACGCCCGTTGGATGCCGTTGACACGCATTTTGGTCCGCACATGGAGCCGAACCCTGGGCGAAGAAGTGCTCCCCTGGGTTGTGTCTCAAGCCGGCGTTAGCCGATTTGCCGCGGAATGGAATCTTGCCGCTCTCGGCTCCCTCTTTTCCTCTTCTCCTGACGACAGCCCCCCGGTCACCTGGGCGGCCGGCCGTATCGATATGGACAGGGCGCGGCTTGAGTTGGCCTTTGCCACCGTCCTCGCCAATGACGATGTGCCCGATCCTGCGCTCACCGACGGAGAAACAACCTTCGATCGTCTCGTTGTGGGGCTGCCGGAGCACGTGGCCGGTTGGTTTACGCTCCATGAAGGCTGGCGAATTGTCTCCGCGGTGCCCGATGGACGCCGCCGTGCGCGCTCCCTCTATCCGGCGCCCGTCGCGTATCCCGGTCGGCTGTTCGATCTGGTCATCGATCTCACCTCATTTTTCCAGCAATCCATGCTCAATGAGCCGATAGAAGAGGCAGAAGCACCCTGGGCGAACTCCACCTCCCCATAAGTGACTGGAATCGCCGGCCCCGAAGAGTACGTATATCCTCCGGCTGAGTGTGCCGGATGGACTCGAAACAAGTACGTGGGGAAGAGAAGAATATAAATTGAGAAACGGCTTGATTTCCCGGGCGTACCCTGGTACTGTTATGTAACCGGTGGGTTGACCCGCACCACGTCGGCTTTGTTATCATTTGCCTGGTTAATAGGAAATACCATGACAGCCCTGGGTTTTGTGAGCATCACGCTGATCGTGCTCGTCTTTTTTGCGGCGCTTTACGGCGTGGTGGAACTGATCGGGCGCGCCGCGGAACGCCGCTACCGCACGGCAGCCCAGGAAGCGCTGGACCGTTACTGGAAGCAGAACAAAGACGAACTCCGGCTGGACATCCCCTGCCCGAACTGCAATATCCGGTTCGACGCCCCGGATCAGACGTATTTCGAATGCCCGCACTGCGCCTTTCTGCTCACGACGGAGTGGATAAAGAACTACCACCACCGCAAGATGAAGGAAGAGTGGGAAAATAGCTTCTCAGGCCGATTCTACCGCATCGCCCCGGAGGCGCCGGTCAAGCGCTGATGCCTACCAGGAAACCGAAAGGTCGAACGAGGGCTGTAAGCCGAGGTCGTATACGTCCACATTGACAAAGGAAAAGCCGAGCGCCGGCCTGTCGGGATTGTATACCTGCACCGGGTCCCGATACCACGTGTTTGGCCGATCGTATACGTTATATACAGAAATGCGTGCATCGACGCGAACCCCTCCAAACGGCCTGCTGAACCGTATCCCGCAGTCGAGCCGATGATAATCGGGCAGGTAGACGCGCTCGAGAGGGTCGTCGTACGCCAGGATGTTGGGCGTGCCCGTTGTATAGTACCAGGTGGCGTAGGCCGTCAAGACGCGGTGTAGGGGAATCGCCAGATGCGTCGAAAACTGGTGCCGCCGGTCCCACTCCGCCGGAAAACGTTCACCCCGATTGACCCGCGCGTTTTGCAGCTCTACTCGCGAGAGCGTGTAGCTGGATGTCCAGCGCACGTCTCCGATCATCTGGCGAAACATCACTTCGACGCCTCTCGCATAGGCCCGGTTATCTGAAAACCAGGGCACAAAACGGTTGTCGTTGGCCGTTGTAATGCCAGCCGGCGCGTTGATTTCGTGCCGCCGGATGTTCGCGTGTTCGCGCGAATAGGCTTCGATCTGCAGGGCGGCCGAACGATGCGGCTTCATGTAGATACCTGCCGTGAGGTTATTAACTTCACTGGGCTTCGACGCACCCGTAGTCATGATCCAGACGCTCGCGCTGTTTGTATTCTGTAGATAGAGATGGTGTAGAAACTGGTAGTTCTTACTGAAGCCCAGCTTAAAGGAAAGGGGTTTCCCGGGAAGGATCGTCAGTTGCGCGCGAGGCGACAGTTTGAAACTGTTGCCCTGCGTAAAATAATGGCTGCGAAGACCGATGTGGAGGTCGACATACTCGAGGTCCGTGGTCTCATACTGCGCGAAGGCATCGCCCTGTATAGCAAAATAGTCCTCATCGAACTCGGGCCGGCTCGCCGAGCGTTCATTGTAAAAGAGGGCGTAGTAGTTCGCCGCCATTCCCAGTGTCCATTGCCCGGCGTAGTTCGGCGTCAGGTTCAGCAGTTGGGCCCACTGGAAGTCGAACAACTCGTTCTCGTACTCGAAGGGGAAGATGAAATTGCGCGGCTGCCCTGTCTGGTTGTTGATGCGGGTAAATACGAAATCATCTTTCCCGAAGAAGCTGCGGTAGTGGCTGCCGGCCAGTACGGACTGGAGATAGGCCCGCCGGCCAATCGGGCGGTAGAACTGGAAGCTGACGGCTTCGTTACCCCATCGGTTGCGGGTTTCAACCTCCCGCGTGACAGCTTCGAGGACATTGGACACCGAGTCCCGCTCGGCGTACACGCGCTCGGCATCCAACAGGGTATGATTCCCACCGAAGTAGATCGTGGCCATACGCCGCCGGCCGTTTGCGGCTTCCGTGTAGAGCTTACCGTGGAGATCGTAGAAGCGGGCCGCTCCGGCGAGGGGGGTCACCAGGCGGTTTTCCACGCCGGCGTATTCTGGAGGCAGCGCACTTTTGGATCGACTCACATCCAACCCCATCAACACCAGGTTTTCGTTGTTCAGCCAGTCGATGGCGTCGATGTACGAATGCCGGCCGGAAACCAACCAACTTGACCGACCGACCCCGATGGGGCCTTCAAGAGTTCCGCGGACGGCCGTGCTGCTCGCCCCGAGCGCTCCGCGTACCCGGTTCAGCGAACCTGTGCGCGTGATAAATGACATGGTGCCCCCGGGTGGGGCAAAATAGCTGGCCGGCGCGATGTCGTAATAAAACCCTACCGTCTGCAGCGCATCGCTATTAAAGACGTCGAAGAAACCGAAGAAGTGATTCTGATTGTAGATCGAGGCCCCATCGAGCAGCACCTGGAACCCATCCGCCTTACTCCCGCGCACGTTCAGGCCGTCGGTCATGGCCGGCGACACGGCCACCATCGGCAGGGGTTGGAGGCCGCGTAAGATGCTGCTCTCGCTCAGCGGGGAAAATCGGTCCGTTTGAAGCAGGTACAGCCAGGTCGTATCCAGATCCGTCTGCAAGATTGAACTGCTCACCAACACCTCCTGCCCCCGGATCGGCTCGGGTATGAGTCGAATCGAGAGCTCCTCGGGGTAAGTGCCGGCAACCATGCGCCAGACGGTAGTCTGATAACCGATATATGAAATATGCAGATCGACCGTCGGCATGGCGGCAAAGGAGTCGTCGATCCGAAGGGTAAAGACCCCTGCTTCGTTGGTTGTGACGCCACGGATTCGCCCGTCCTGGAGCCAGGAGACACTGGCGAACGGCAGTCGGCCACCGCTCTCCGCATCGATCACCTGGCCAGAAACGGTGGTGGGCGCCTGCTGAACATGTGCCGGGGGCTCGAACAGCAGGATCTGGTGATGGGCGGGGTCGTAGCGCATGTCTATGCGCAGCGTGGCCAGTGCGGCCTCAAGCGAAGGGACGAGATCGTTAGCCTGAGAGGAAAGGGTGATGCGTTTCTCCGCGATCAGCGCGTCGCGAAAGAGGAAGCGATACCCCCCGCGCTGCTGAATATCCGCGATCGCTTCGCTGAGCGGGGTGTTGGTGTAGGAGAAGCTTTGTCCCAGCGCTGGCACGGCCAAGACGCTCAGCACCACGAGGATGGCGAAATAGCGCAGATTATGGACGGGATTCAAACCGGTAGCGTCGGGCGCCGGCGTCGACCCGGTTGCTGTTTGTTGCCATCCCCAATTGATCCAGCGCGCTCGGGAGGGAATCGAGAATGATCGTTCCCGATACGGTTTCAGCCAGCCTGTCCGAAGGAAATTCAATGACGATACCGAAATGGAATTCAAGCTCATCTACCACGTGAGCGAGAGGTTGGCGGGTGAACCGCAACTCGTCGTCGATCCAGTCCAGCGCTTCTTCCTCGGAACCGCCATGGCCTGCGATCTCCGCGCCGAGGCTATTGACGCGCCCGAGATCCCCTGGTTTCAACACGACGGCACTGCCGGAGGGCCTGTGTTGCAGGGATACGCTTCCTGATTTGAGGAAGACCTCAACCGATTCTCCCCAGGTTCTGACGACAAACTGCGTGCCCAGCACGGCGATCACGGCTTCGGAAGAGGAGACCATGAACGTCCGTGATTCGTCCCGAACAACATCGAAGTAGGCTTCTCCCTCCAGGGTGAATTGATGGGGCGAATCCTGCGCGCCGGAGTGGTAGAGGCGGGAATGAGGGCGGAGGGTGATGATCGAGCCCTCGGCGGTTGTATATATCGCAGGCGCCTCGGCGGCTTCGGCCAGAATGTGCGGCGCCTGGGCACGACGAGTGATGAGCCATCCCAGGGCTACGACCAGCAAAAAACTGGCGGCGATGGAAAGCCGGAAGAACCGGCTTCTCAACCGTTGCCTCCGGATCGGGGGGCGGGCGCCGGCTTCGGCAGGCGTCATAACGTGTGTCACGACGGCCTGCCACATGCGAGCCGACTGGTCGGGCGTTGGCCTGTCGCGGCGACTGTCGGTCGCGGCTTTGTAGCGGTCCAGCAACGTAACCAGAGGATCTGAGGAGCTGGCCAGAGTACCCTCGTCGAGACGCTTCCCCAGGTGGTGCGCGGCGATCATATCGCGATCGCTATCAGGGAGGGAGGAATCGTCGTGCATGGCACGCACCGAAGAAATTGAGGGTGAGCGTGGAGGCGCCCCCCTTCGCACGATCCGGTCGGCCGGCGAAGGAGGGCGTCGGAGCGTAATCAGCCGTTGTCGCGGCCGGAGTTGTCGTCGTTCTCGCGGTCGTCATCCCCGCGGTCATCGTCATTCTGACGTTCCCGCTGGCCGTCGCGCAAGTTGACGCGGTAGATCGGGTTCAGCCCGAGGAAGCGAAGCAGCGCATGGCCATCGCCGGCAAGGTCGATCGTGCCTTCGGTTTCCTTGATCGTCGTTTCTCCGTTGATGGTCTCCGTCAATGTCATCTGGTAGCTGATGGTGCCCGAAACGTTCGTTTCCAGGTCGTCGTCGTCGCCACCGGTGCTATCGTCGGCCAGGGCAGTCTGGGAGATCGTTACATCGACGGTTTCCATCGTCAGCGTGTACGAACCCTCCACGGTCAGCGAATCGCCCATCGTCCGGGCAAACGTGCCTTCTTTGGTCTGCGCGCCGGACAACGTAGCCACCGAATCCGAGCCGTTCAAGCCGGCGAGGTTCCACTGCGCATCCTGCTCCATGGTCGCTGAACGGGTATCGCCCGAATCGTACGTGTAAGCGGCCGTCCCGGTACGGGTGCCGGTGAACGCGATGGCGGCAATCTGGCCGCGATTGGTGATCGGTTCTGCGACAAAGCCGCCCGTGGTATCGGTGAACACGTACTGGAGGTTCACATCGACAGACTTGCTGCAGTTCTCGGCTTCATGCTGCCGGCTGTAGGCGATCGTAAAGGTGCCCGTGGTGGGGTCGTAATCGCGCGAATAGTCCCGGTTGACGCCGCGGCAGGGGCGCAGGCCCGGGTTGTTCCAGAAATTGCGGCCGGTGTAGAGGAGTCGCTGGTTGTCCACACGGGCCGTCATGTCGTTCAGGTCGGCCATGAGGCCTTCGCTTTGATCCGACAGCGACTCGGCCATGAGCTCGGAAGCCAGTTCCAGGTCCTCGGCCGTCATGGCCGCCACTTCGGGCTCGTCGTTGTTGAGAATGTCGCAGCCCGTGAGGGTGAAGGCGAAGAGCGCGGAGAATACCGCGACGCGCTTCAGGTTGGGAATAAGATCTATGCGTTGCATGATAGGATGTCGGTTGAAGTTGATCAGGAGATAGGCGATGGGGGTGTCAATCTGACAATAGCGGTACACCGGAGGATCACATCACCCCTAAATCCGCCGCTTTTCATCCTTAACGAAAGTGGGCCAGTGCGCCACGGATGCTCTTCAGCGCAAACGCCATCTGATTCTCCACCGTCTTTATGCTAATGCCCAGCATCTCAGCCGCTTCGCGGTACGACAGCTCCTCCAGGAAGCACAACTCGAATACCGCCCTGCGGCGCTCGGGAAGACCGGCGATCGCACGGGTTAGCGCGTCGTGCATGGCGTTGTAGTCGTGGCCGGCGCTGACGGAATCGGTAGCCTGCCGGACGTCGATCTCGGCGTGGTGGTCGAACTTCGCGTTGTCGCGGAAATGGTTGAGCGCACGGGTGTGACCGATTCGAAAAAGGAAGGCGCGGATTGATTTATTCTCATCAATTTGGTCGCGCTTGTCCCATATCATCACAAACGCATTCTGGACGATATCGGACGCCGTTTCCTGGTCGATCCCCCTTCGGCAGAGGTACCCGAAAAGCACCCCATGGTAGCGATCGAAGAAATGCTTAAAGGCGCCATGGTCCCCGCGCTTGATGCGGCGGGCCAGTTCGGCGTCTTCCAGCGCCTGGGCGACGTGGATGGCCAGGTAGATGAGCAGCGAAGCGACGGTAATCAGGGTCAGCACAGCGGGTCTTCTGGCGTATGGTTGGTTTCCGGTAGGAGGGTGAGGCTGGAGGTGGCGCCGCGCAGCGCCGGCGCAAGCACTGTGCCGCTTCAAGACGGTAGGAGTCCGATTAGATACGAGCGCCCCCGCATTATCCTGCGAAAAACAGCCGTCCGACTATCCCGGAAGACAGACAACCGGAAGGCTGGCTGGCCACGGATGAAACCGGGCAGCCTATCCATAGTTCTAAAACGAGGCTTCCATTCATAACAATACACTCCGCGATTGCGCATCCAGCGGCGACATATTGGCGTTCTGATGCTCCTCGTACTGATCGGGGGGAGCATCCTGTCGCCAACCGTGCACATTCTTCTGCACGATGTAGCGAATGCGCATGGAGAATGGGACCCCCATGCGGATGTCGAGTCCGTCTCGATTGGCAACGAGTGCAGCCGGCCGCACGCGCCTGAACGTCCGTGCATCTTTTGCACACAGATATCCCTCTACGCCGGCATCCTGTACGATCACGCACCTCTCTGGCTCCCTATCGAAACGCTGGACGTGCCACCGGGCATGGTGCGCACCTCTACTCGTACGCTTGGAGAAGGCATCCGGGGCCCGCCCGTCTTCGTCTGACCACGCCCGTCGCGCCGCCCGTTAAGGGCCGCCGGCGGTGAACAATCCTGTCGATGCTGGAAATCGCCCTCATTTGCGGGCGGTTTTCGTGGTTATACGAACGCAGCTATGCGCAATCCCTCGTTGTCAAGACGGTGGCTCTTTCCCGTGGTCCTCCTTTTGTGGAGCACTTTCGGCGGGAGCCTCCTCGCACAGACCCTCCATGGTGTGGTACGTGCGGCTGATGCCAGCCCTCTGCCCGGTGCCAACATCTACCTCTCGACCCTCCAACGGGGTGCCGTAACAGATCCCGCGGGGTTGTATGAGATCGATAACCTGGCGGTGGGAACGTACGAGGTGGTATTTAGCTTCATCGGGTATCGCTCGGAGACGCGTACGGTCGCGATCTCTCCGGGACGGAATCGTCTCGAGGTGACGCTCCAGGCAGATGTGGTATGGACGGAAGAGGTGCTCGTCGCGGCCGAGCAGGAAAGCCGGCTGACCGTCGACACCCGCTCGGTCGCCATACTCGATGCCGCGGCGCTGGATGAGGTCCGCGGCCAGACATTGGGCGAAACGCTCGAACATCTCCCCGGAATGACCGCGCTGCAAACAGGCCCATCGATTTCGAAGCCGGTCGTGCGCGGCCTCCATAGCCAGCGGGTGCTGGTGCTTAACGCCGGCGTATCGCAGGAAGGGCAGCAGTGGGGCGGTGAACACGCGCCGGAGATCGATCCGTTCGCGCCCGTCCGGATCGAGGTGATCAAAGGGGTGGCCGGCGTCGAATATGGCGTTGGCGCCATCGGCGGCGTGATCCGCCTGGAACCCCTGGAACTGCCCTACATTCCCGGCACGGCCCTCCGCGGGCAGTTCTCGGGAAACGGATTCTCGAATAACCGTCAGGGCGCTGCCGCGCTGTACCTCGAAGGCGTTGCCAACCGGCTACCGGGCTTCGGTTGGCGGGCGCAGGGCAGCTTCCGCAAAGCCGGCGACGCCCAGGCCCCCCATTATATCATCCCCAATTCGGCGTTCCAGGAGCAAAACGGCGCCCTCACGCTCGGTTATCGACGCGGCGCCTGGAATTTCCTGGGTCATCTGAGTCACTTCGGAACGGAGCTGGGCATTTTCAGCGGCGCGCACATCGGCAACCTGGATGATTTGCTCCGTGCGATCGAACGAGGGCAGCCTTCCACGATCGGTACCTTCGGATTCGATATCGGGCCCCCCAAGCAGTTGATTACGCACGATCTGGCGTCCTTACGCAGCCGGTACACGTTGCCTACGGGCGCTCGATTCGAGGTGCAGTACGGGTTCCAGCGCAATCATCGGCAGGAATTCGACGCCCACCGTCCGTACAGTGACTCCCTCGCGGCCCTCAATCGGCCGGCCTTCGAACTGAGCCTGCTCTCGCACAGCGTCGAGGCCCGGTTTCACCACCGCCCGGTCGGCCGGTTTTTCGGGGTGATGGGATTCAGTGGCATGAACCAGCTGAACGTCAACGGGCGCAGCGGCTTTCTCATCCCCAACTTTCGATCGTTCAGCGGCGGGGCGTTCGCCCGCGAGACCTGGGTAAACGGCGACTGGCAGGTTGAAGCCGGCGCCCGCTACGACTACCGCTGGGTGCGCGCCTGGCCCCGTGAAAACGGTGGCAGCGGCGATTTCGTGCCGCGTGTGAACGACTATGGAAGCCTATCCGCCGTGCTCGGCGCCATCTGGCAATTCGCGCCAGCGTGGTCGCTCGCCACCAACCTCGGCACCGCCTGGCGCCCCCCGAGCGTCAACGAACACTACAACTTTGGCGTCCACCACGGCACCGCCCAGTTCGAGATCGGGGATCCCAACCTCGATGCCGAGCGCAGCCTGGGCATCGACGTGACGCTGCGCCACGACGGAACCAGTACGCGTCTCGAAGTCAGCGCCTACTCGACGCAGTTCCAGCAGTTCATTTACCTCTACCCGGATCCCTCGCCGCGCGTCACCATCCGCGGCACGTTCCCCACGTTCCGCTACGCCCAGGCCGATGCGCGGCTGACCGGGTTCGATGCCTCCGTCGAGTATGACCTCAACCGGACAATCACCCTCGGCATGGTATCGTCGATCGTGCGCGGCCAGAATCTGGACGACGATGAGCCGCTGTATCAGATGCCGGGCGACCGGTTGCGCCTCGTCGGTCATATCAACCTGTCCGGCAGCAAGACCGTGCGGGAGCCCCACTTCGAGGTGGAGTCCGCCCTCGTTGCCCGGCAAACCAGGTTTACCGCCGGCGTGGACTACGCCGAGCCGCCCCCCGGCTATCACCTGCTGAACGCTTCGTTCGCGACCGACCTGCAGGTCAACCAAACTCCCGTCCACGTCCATCTGTCGGTGCAAAACGCGCTCGACACGGTCTATCGGGACTACCTGAGCCGCTTCCGGTATTTCATCGACGATCCCGGAAGAAGCTTTGTACTGCGACTGAGCGTGCCAATAGGCGCCCCACGGGTGTGAGGCGCCTGATCGACACGCAAGGAAGCCCCGGGTGCTCGGCGGTGCAACGCCGAGGGCCTGATTCTGTACCAAAAACAAACCCTACCCAGGAAGCTATGAACCACCTACTCAAGTCTACTTCGTTCGTTTCCCTGTTCCTTTTTATGGCACTGCTCGTCGTGTTGCCGGGGTGTGATTCCGGCGAGCCCGACGATGACGCCGGCGAGTCCGAACTCATCACCCGTGTTACACTCACCCTCACGCCGATGGCCGGCGGAGACCCTGTGGTCGCTGTCGCCGAAGACCCGGATGGCGACGGTGCTAACCTGACCATCGACCCGATTGATCTCGTCCCCGGTACCACCTATCTGGGCGAAATCGAGCTGTTCGATGGGGTGAACGACGAGGATATCACGGCCGAGGTCGAAGCCGAATCCGATGAGCACCAGTTCTGGTACACCGCGGAGGGCGGCATCGCCGGCCGGGTCACGGTGGCCATCACGGACACGGATGCCAACGACCTGCCCATCGGGCTGACGTTTACCGTTACGGTCACAGCCGGCGCGGCGACAACCGGGACGCTCAACGTGGTGCTCAGCCACTACGACGAAAGCCCGAAGACGGGTACGGACCGGAGCGATGAATCGGATATCGACATCGACTTCCCGGTGACCCTCGTCCTGTAATCGGCCGTGTCGTGCGTCGGTCGCGGGTCTTTGGGGGCTACTCTCCGGCGACCCGCGATCTACGCCTACGGCGCTTCCCGGTGTTAGAATGGCGCTTCGGCGCCAGGAGGCAGCGGGATGGAAGGCGCCCGACTTTCGCCGCGATCCCCACCGTACTCGTATGCGCCGGCGCCCTGCTCCTGGATGTACGTGGTGAGGTTCTCGAATCGGGCGAATTGATTGACAAAGGCGAGCTGCACGTCGCCAATCGGGCCGTTTCGCTGTTTCCCGATGATGATTTCACCGATCCCCTCCGTCGAGTTTCCGTTTTCGTCCACCGTGATCCCGTACCGTTCGGCGCGGTAGATGAAGGCGACGAGGTCGGCGTCCTGTTCGATGGAGCCGGACTCGCGGAGGTCGGACAGTTGCGGTCGTTTATCGCCGCCGCGGGTTTCGACCGCGCGGCTGAGCTGGGCCAGGGCGATCACGGGCACATCGATTTCCTTCGCGAGCGATTTCAGGGATCGCGAGATCTGGGCGATTTCCTGTTCGCGGTTGGAGTTTTTGGCGTTGCCGGTTCCGTGCATGAGCTGCAGATAGTCCACGATCACCAGACCGATGTCGTGTTCGGCCTTGAGCCGCCGGCTTTTGGCGCGCAACTCCAGCACGCTCAATCCCGGCGTATCGTCGATAAAAATCGGGGCGGCAGAGAGCTTGCCGGCGGCACGTGCCAGCTTGGGCCATTCTTCATCCCGAAGCCGGCCCGTTCGCGCGGCCTGGGCATCCACGCGCGCTTCGGAGGTGAGGAGCCGCTGCGCCAGCTGCTGCGCGCCCATTTCAAGCGAGAAGTAGGCCACGCCGGTCGGCTTCTCTGGATGTAATGCTGCGTTTCGTGCCACCGCCAGGCTGAAGGCGGTTTTACCCATCGAAGGACGCGCGGCAACAATAATCAGGTCGGTTTTCTGCCAACCGCCGGTCATGTCGTCCAGACGGGTGAAGCCGCTTGGTATGCCTGTGATGCCCCCCTCGCGGCCGTGGACGGCTTCTAGCGCGGCCAGCGTCCCCTTCAGCACATCGTTCATCGACGTAGCCGAGCGGCGCAGCTGGTTGTCCGAAATCTTGAAGATCTCCCGCTCGCTCGAATCCAGCAACTCAAAGGCGTCGGTGCCGGGATCGTATGCCGTGCCGATGAGGCCGGTCATCGTTTCGATCAACTTGCGCAGCAGCGACTTTTCAGCGATGATACGCGCATGATATTCGACATTCGCCGCCGTGTCGACGGCCGTGGATAACTCGGTCAGGTAGTAGGAGCCACCAATATCATCGAGTTGGCCACGGCGGCGCAATTCCTCGGAGAGGGTGATGTGGTCGACCGGATTACCACGCTCGAACAACGCGAGAATCCCCTGGTAGATGAGCTGATGCTTGGTCAGGTAAAAGGTGTCTTGCGGCAGAATTTCGATGGCGCGCGGGATCGCGTCGCGCTCGATGAGCATAGCGCCCAGCACCGAACGCTCGACGTCGGTAGCCTGGGGCGGTGTGCGCCCGGTTTTTTCGTTCGATCGTTTCACTTCGGCCTTTGGCGCCCGTTCGCGCTCGCGCGCCGGCGGCGGGTCGAACGAATAATCGACCTCATCGTCCGCGAAATGGAAGGGGGGAATGCTATCGTCGAAGTCGGACATGGATCGGGCAAATGGCGGATTCCAGGGTGATCGTGCCGGGGTCGGGCGGGGCTCTGCGGGAAGCAGGCGTGGGTGACGGGACGCCCCGTTGCAACGCCGTCACCCGGCCGTAAGTTCGTCGTATCGGTCGCGGAGTTTCTGGACATCCTCCCAGGTCGGGCGCTTCCACTCCGGGTTGCGCAGCAGCGCGGCGGGGTGGTAGGTGACCATCGTCGGAATGCCGTGGAAATCGTTGAAGTCGCCACGGAGCGCGGCCAACGACGCCTGTTTTTTTAGAAGATTGTTGCCGGCTGTCTTCCCCACGCACAGAATGAGGCGCGGCCGAATCAGCGCAATCTGTTTGTACAGGATCGGGATGTGGGCGGCCACTTCATCGGCCTGCGGCTCTCGGTTATTGGGGGGCCGGCTTTTGAGGATGTTGGCGATATACACCTGGTCTCGGGAGAATCCGATCGCATCCAGTATCTTCGTGAGCAGCTGTCCGGCGCGTCCGACAAACGGCTCTCCCTGCTGATCTTCATCTGCCCCGGGGGCCTCACCGATGACCATGAGGTCGGCCTCGGGATTACCAACGCCGAAGACGGGTTTGATCCGGGTCTCGTCCAGCGGAATGAGGATCGTGTTCGCGACATAGTCCCGCACCTCGTCCAGCGTGCGCAACGCCCGAAGCGGGGAAGCCGTCGGGATGAGCGCTTCGATACGGTCGTATGGGGTGCTGGACTGGGGTGGGGAAGAAACAGGGGGCGACATGATGATCATCTGGTCGGGTGGAGCCTCAGGAAGAGGGCTTGGAGGCGCCGACTCGGGAGCGAAAAGCTCCGCTCTGGCGGGGTCGTCCGTCGGTTCCATCGTGACCAGTGGACCTTGCAGGGCTATCTGAAAGGCCAGCGCCTGGCGAAGCAGCGTAATCGAATCGTCCATCGAGCGGGTAAGATCAGAGCGTAAAAACATTAACGGGGGCGTCACGATGCAACAGCGCTGACGCGCGTCCTGGAAGATAGGAAACGTTAGGGTCACACGTCTGGTAGATAGAACCCCACTCGACACAATCGTATGATGGACCCCTATATTATCGCTCTTCAGCAGACCCAGACGGCGGTTATGGTTGCCGGTCTGGTGCTGCTTTCGCTGGCCGAGCACGCCCATCCGCTGTTCGATTTTTTCGGTCACCAAGCCGGGGATCGTGGCAGGCACGCGCTCCGCAACCTTGTCCTGGGAGCACTGAACGGAGTCGTGGTGTCGTTCGGCTTCGTCTGGCTCTGGTTTATTACCACCACCTGGGCAGACACCCAGCGATTTGGCGTCATGCATGTGCTGCAGGATGCGTTGGGGCTGCCGGCCTGGGTACATGCCGTTGGCGTGATGGTATTGCTGGATGTCTGGATGTACACCTGGCACCGCATCAACCATGTCTTCCCGTTCCTGTGGCGCTTTCATCGGGTGCACCACGCGGATCCGTTTATGGATGTGTCCACAGCGAGCCGGTTTCATCTTGGCGAGATCGTGCTGTCGTCGCTGCTCCGCGTTCCCGTGTTGGCACTTGCCGGCGCCCATTTATGGGAGCTGCTGGTCTACGAGACGCTCATGTTCGCCCTCGTCCAGACCCAGCACGCCAACATGGCCTTCCCGGAGCGCCTGGATCGGGTGCTGCGCACCGTCATCGCGACGCCGGCCATGCACAAAGTCCACCACTCGCGCTGGCGGCCGGAGACCGACTCCAACTACGGCTCTCTCTTCTCCTTCTGGGACCGGATTGGCCGCTCGTTTCGTATTCGGGAGGATCTTACGACGCTGAAGATGGGCCTGGAGGAGATGGACGCCGACCGCTTCCAGACAGTGCGCGGTATGATCGAAACCCCCTTTCAGTCGGTGCCGCGGAGTGAAGGTCAACCGCCCTGAGCGGCGCCCTTCCGTTATGCGATGCGCGCCAGAATGGCGGCCGCCACGTCGGTCTTGCTCATCAGCGGCAGCGCTTCACGCCGGCCGTCGCGTGCTAGCAGCGTCACCTTGTTTGTCTGCGTCCCAAATCCGGCTCCGGGTTCGGTCATTTCGTTCAACACGATCCAGTCCAGGTTCTTCCGCCGGAGCTTGTCCAGGGCGTGGGCCTCGCCGTGATCGGTTTCAAGGGCGAACCCCACAAGGGTCTGGCCGGCGCGTTTTTGCGCGCCTAGCGTTGCGAGGATGTCCGTCGTTCGTTTGAAGACGATCGTCAGTTCGCCCTCCTGCTTCTTTACTTTCGTCGCTGAGGTTTCGGTCGGCGTGTAGTCGGCTACTGCGGCCGCCATGATGACCAGATCGGCCTCCGAGCGGCTCAAGACGGCGCGCGCCATGTCCTCGGCGGACTCGGTCGGAATCCATGTGACGCCAGGTGGAGGGGTGAGGGCGGTGGGACCGCTGACGAGGGTGACTTCGGCGCCGGCGGCCGAGGCGGCGGCCGCGAGGGCATACCCCATGGTGCCGGTCGAGTGGTTGCTGATAAACCGGACGGGGTCGATGGCTTCGCGAGTCGGGCCTGCGGAGATGAGAACGCGGCGGCCGGCGAGGGATGGTAACGATGCGGGGTTCAGCTCACGGATCACCCGCTCCAGGATTCGATCGGGCTCAGGTAGTCGGCCCTGCCCGATTAATCCGCTGGCGAGCGGACCGTGCTCGGTTGGCATGATTCGGTATCCGTAGGACGCCAGGGTTGCCAGATTGGCCTGCGTGGCCGGGTGCAGGTACATGTCGTGGTCCATCGCCGGGCAGACGAGGATCGGGCAGCGCGCTGAAAGGGCCGTGGCCGTCAGCATCGAGTCGCATCGACCCGCAGCTAGTTTGGCGATGGTGTCGGCGGTAGCCGGCGCAACGATGAACAGGTCCGCCCAGAGGCCGAGTTCGACGTGGCGCGTCCAGCCCGTGGTCGGGGCGTCGGGGAAGATCTCGATGGGGACGTCGCGGCCGGACAGTGTGCCGAGGGTAAGCGGGGTAATGAAGCGCGTCGCGCCGGGCGTCATGAGAGGCTGGACGTCCGCGCCGGAGGTTTTGAGCAGCCGGAGGAGTTCCGCGGCCTTGTACGCGGCGATGCTGCCGCAGACGCCGAGGAGAAGTTTTCGACCAGCTAGGGGAAGCGGCAGGCTCATGGCCGGCGGCCAGAATGGGAGGTACGGACGCTCAGAGCGTTTCTTCCTCGTTCGGGTTACGGAAGTAGATTTCGCGGTTCATCATCTCGTTGATGGCCACTTCCGGCGGTTTGGCGCGCTTCTCGTAGTCGATTGAGGTGCGTACCTGCTCCTCCGTCATACGGGTATCCTCGATTTCGCTGCCGAAGCCTTCGAAATAGGAGAGCTTCTCATCCAGTTCGGCCTTGCCCTTCGCCGAGATCTGACGGGCGCGTTTGGCGAGGATGGCAACGGTTTCGAAGAGACTACCGGTCTCGCTGGTCAGTGCGCTTACGTCGATGGTGCGGATAGCCATGGCTACAGGGGTACCTTGAATGGAACGAAGAATGACGGGATGTTGATCGTGCAAAGACGCCGCCGGCGCTCCCACGGATCATATTCCGGTCGTTGCGTGATTGCGCTCGCCGAGAAACTCACGGATCAGCTCCAATGTTTCCTCCACGGCGGTCTCCAGGTCGTCGTTGAGGACGATGTGGTCGCAGTGAGGAGCATACTCCATTTCCATCGAGGCGCGATCCAGGCGTACTTTAAGCCGTTCTGGCGACTCGGTGCCGCGTTGCGAGAGGCGATCGGCGAGGGAGCTCAGAGAGGGCGGGCGGATGAAGAGGACGAGCGCGTCGTCACCGAGCAGCTCCTTGACCCGCATGGCGCCGCGGACATCGAGGTCCAGCAACGCCGTTCCTACCTTCCCGATGCGTTCGATTTCGGATAGAAGGGTACCGTAGAAGCAGCCCGGATAGACCTCCTCGAATTCCAGGAAGTCGCCGGCGGCTACCCGTTCCATGAAGGTATCTCGCGGAATAAAGTAGTAGTGAATGCCTTCCTTCTCGTAGTCGCGCGGCGGGCGCGTGGTTGCGGAGACCGAAAACGTGAGGGTGGGGCATGTCGCGAGCACCCGCCGCGCAATCGTTGTCTTTCCCGCGCCGCTGGGAGCGGTGAGGACAACGACGCCGAGTCGGGGAGTCTGTGCGTTCATTCAATATTTTGAACTTGCTCTCGAATTTTTTCGAGCTCTTCTTTCATCTCGACGGCCAGGTGAGCGACGCGGGCGTCGTTGGCTTTCGAGCCGATGGTGTTCACTTCCCGGTTGATTTCCTGTACGATGAAATTCAGCTTGCGACCAACGGGTTCATCGCTCGCCATGGCATCTCGGAACATTTGCAGGTGCGAAGCCAGTCGGACGCATTCTTCGGTCACATCCAGCCGATCGGCGAGGAGGGTGATTTCCATCTCCAACCGATCCCGATCCACGCGTTCGTCGCCGAACAATTCGGCGAGGCGATCGGACATCCGGTTGCGTGCCTCGGCGATCCGTTCCGGCGCGCGGGTTTCAACCTCGGCGAGCCCCTTATCGATACCGCGCAGACGCATCTCGAGATCCTGGCGCAGAGCCTCGCCCTCCTGTAGGCGCATGGCCGTGAAGTTGGCAACGGCATCCGCTGTTGCGGCAACGAGGAGGGCGTGGGTCGTTTCGCCGGCCGCCAGGGTCTCTTCGACGGTACTGATTAGATCCGGGAAGTTCAAGAGATGGGTAAGAGAAACCGGTTCGTCGATGCCGGCTTCGCGAGCGATGGTGCGAAGCAGATGGGCATACGCACGCACCTGAGCGAGGTCTGCCTGCATCGGCATCGCCACGTCACCGGCGGTTTCCGGCTGAACGGAAATGCTGATTCGTCCGCGAGAGATCGATTGCTTGACCTGGTTCTGTAGAGCGGTCTCGTATTCCGCGAGCTGCCGCGGCAGACGCGAGGAAATTTCGCAGTAGCGGCTGTTCACCGAGCGAATTTCCACGACGAGGGCCAGAGAGTCGTTCTGGGCGCGGCCTCTGCCGAACCCGGTCATGCTAGCAATCATATCGTTCTCTGGGAAAGGGGGGAGCGCTGGCCGGCGACCCAGTACAGTTTCCAGTACATTCACCTGAACGACCGTGTACAAAAGAGCCGGATCGCGCTGACGATCCGGCTCCAGGGCGCGGCGGAGAGAGAGGGATTCGAACCCTCGGTACCCCGTTAGGAGTACACACGCTTTCCAGGCGTGCACCTTCAGCCACTCGGTCATCTCTCCGGCTGGTCGTTCATTCAGGGCGTAAGCATATCGCGGGAAAGGGTACAAGTTCCTGCAATTGCCGCGGCTCAGACTTCCATGATTTCCTCTTCTTTGCGCGCCAGCAACTTGTCGATGCCTTCGATGTGACGATCGGTCATGGTTTGGAGCCGTTCTTCGGCTTCGTAGCGCATGTCTTCGGGCAAGTTCTCGGATTGCTGGATCGACTTGATCTCATCTTTCCCGTGCCGGCGGATATTCCGGATGGCGATGCGGGCGTCTTCACCACGGACGCGGGCGGCTTTCGCGAGGTCTCTGCGCCGCTCTTCGGAGAGGGGGGGAACCGGGACGCGAATCAGCATACCGTCGTTGGACGGATTAACCCCGATATTGGCGGCTGAGATCGCTTTTTCGATGTCCCCGAGGGAGGATTTATCCCACGGTTGGATGACCAGCAGGTCCGGCTGGGGTGCGGACACGTTGGCCATCTGGTTCAGGGGCGTGCTCGATCCGTAGTAGCTTACCCGGATGTTTTCGAGCATGGCCGGCGTGGCGCGGCCGGCGCGAATGCTGCTGAGTTCGTGACGCAGGTGCTCCATCGCGCGATTCATTTTGTCTTCCGCGTCATCGAGCACGAGGGTAATCATCTCGTCAAGCATCGTTCAACCTGTCGGTCAAGTTGGGGGGGGCAGGGGGTGTATCACGCGGCGCGGGGGGCCATCTGGGGGGGCTGTTTGTCGCCCCAGTACACAAGGGTACCGATCGACTCGCCCCGGATGACGCGCAGCAGGTTGCCCGGTTCGTCCATATTAAAGACGATGATGGGTAGCCGGCTTTCCTTGCACAGCGTAAATGCCGTCATGTCCATCACGCGCAACTCGCGCTGGATAACTTCGCTGCCATGGACACGGGCAAACCGCTCGGCGGTGAGGTCCTTTTCAGGGTCCGCCGTGAAAATGCCATCGACTCGGGTGCCTTTGAGGATGACGTTGGCGTCAATCTCCAGCGCGCGCAGCGAGGCGGCGGTATCGGTCGTAAAATACGGATTCCCGGTTCCGGCGCCAAAGATGACGATGCGCCCTTTTTCGAGGTGACGGATAGCGCGCCGGCGGATGAACGGCTCGGCGATCTCGTCCATGTGGATGCTGGACTGGAGGCGGGTTTTTAGTCCGGCCTGCTCCAGCGCATCCTGAAGCGCCATCGCGTTGATCATCGTGGCGAGCATGCCCATGTAGTCCGCATGGGCGCGTTTCATCCCTTTGTTGGCCTCGATGCCCCGAAAGATATTGCCCCCACCGATCACGATGGCGACTTCAGCGCCGAGGTTCTGGGCATCTCGGACGGCCTGGGCGTAGCCGTTGAGCACCTCTTCGTCGATTCCGTAGTCTTTTTTACCGAGCAGCGCTTCGCCACTCAGCTTCAGCAGCACACGTTTATAGCGGGGGGTGTCACGATTGGATTGATCCTCTGGCATAGTCTGGAGACGCGGGGTGCATCGGTGAACAAAACATGGAACGAGATCCTTACCGGCGCGCGATCGACTGGATTCAGCGATGGACCGGCACGAAGAGGCGTGAAACGGGGCATGCGCTCGGTGCAGGGGGCGGCGGAGAGGGGTGACTGATCCGGCCGGCCGGGCTTCCCGTGGAGCGCTTCGGGTGTAAAACGAAACGCCCCGACCGGCGCGGGCCAGTCAGGGCGTTTTATTGAGCGTATCAGTCGCCGAGCGCGAAGCGATGGAAGGCGCGGACCTCCACCTGCGCTTTGCGGAGCATTTCTTTGACCGAGACCGAGGAGTCTTTGACGAAAGGCTGTTCGACCAGCACATTGTCTTTGTAGTAGCGCTGCAGTTTACCTTGGGCGATTTTGTCGAGCATGGCTTCGGGTTTCCCCTCGGCCTGCGCGGCTTCGCGGGCGATCTGCATTTCCTTCTCCTTGATGTCCGCCGGCACTTCGTCGGGTGTCGCGGCAATGGGGTTCAGGGCGGCCACCTGCATGGCGACATCGCGGCCGGCTTCGGCCGTATTGCCCTCTCCGGTCATTTCGACCAGCACACCGAGGCGGGCGCCGGGGTGCACATAGGGTACGATGACGCCGGCGGAGGACGAAGCGACCTTGAAGCGCCGGATGTCCACCTTTTCACCGACCTTACCGGTCAGGGCCAGGGCGGCGGAGCCTACGGTTTCATTGCCGCCGAGGGGAAGCGCCAGCAGGGCGTCGGCGTCGGCGGGTTTTTTGGCGAGTACGATGCCGGCGACCGCTTCGGCGAAGGCCTTGAAGTCGTCGCTGCGCGCCACGAAATCCGTTTCGCAGTTTACTTCGGCGATAGCGCCGTGTTTACGGTCGTCGCTGACGGCCGTGACCACGAGTCCTTCTTTTGCCTCTTTGTCCGCCCGGTTGGCGGCCACTTTCTGGCCCTTCTTCCGCAGCAGATCGATGGCGGCGTCGAAGTTGCCATTCGCTTCGGCAAGGGCCTTTTTGCAATCCATCATTCCGACTCCGGTGATTTCGCGGAGCCGCATTACATCCTGAGCAGAGATCGACATGGTATCGTTCGATTTAATCGTTTCGCAAGCCTACGGAATGGGTCGAGCCAAGCGATCACGCTTCGTCTTCCTCGTCGTCGACCAGATCGTCGACAAACTCTTCTTCCGCGTCGTCGCCTTCGAATTCCGAGGTGAGGCGCTCGTTTTCTGCTTCTTCAACGGCCGAATCAATGCCTTTGGCCTTGTAGCCTTCATTGATGGCGTCGGCGATGACCGAGGTGATCAGGTCGATCGACTTGAGCGCGTCGTCGTTGGCCGGGATCGGGAAGTCAACCAGGTCCGGGTCGCAGTTCGTATCCACAATGGCAATGATGGGGATGCCGAGTTTGCGGGCTTCCTTGACGGCGATGTGCTCTCGGTTGATGTCCACAACGAACGCGGCGCCCGGGAGCTTGGGCATGTCGGCGATGCCCTTCAGCACGCGCTGGAGCTTGTCGAGCTCGCGCTGCTTCATGAGCCGCTCTTTTTTCTTGAGCTGTTCTACCGTCCCATCCTCCTCCAACTTCTTGATGTCTTCCATCCGGCGGATGCTCTTGCGGATCGTCTGGAAGTTCGTCAGGGTGCCGCCCAGCCACCGCTCAACGGTGTAAGGGGATTTGCAGGCTTCGGCGTGCTGACGGATGATGTCCTTGGCCTGCTTTTTCGTGCCGATGAAGAGGATCCGCCGGCCCATCTTCGTAAACCGGGTCGCGGCATCAGCCGCGGCATCCAGCAACGCCTGTGTCTGCATCAGGTCGATGATGTGGATGCCGTTCCGCTCCATGAAGATGTAGTTTTTCATCTTCGGGTTCCACCGGCGGGTAAGGTGGCCGAAGTGCGTGCCTGCCTTTAACAGGGCTTCGATCTGGACACGATGTCCGTTGCTTTGTGCCTGGCTCATGGTATCGGGTTGTGTTTCCGCTACACCCGTCTTGTACACAACCAGACCTCTTGCGAGGCCACCCGGTCATGTATCGGGATGTATGTGTGATAAACGCTAAACGAAGATCGCCAGCGCTTTGATAAGTAGCGTTTTGCGAACTAGCGCTTCGAGAACTGGAAGCGTTTGCGCGCTTTCGGCTGACCGTACTTCTTACGCTCAACCATGCGCGGATCGCGCGTAAGCAGATCCGCGTCGCGGAGCTGCTTCTTGAGCGTCTCGTCGTACTTGACGAGCGCGCGGGCAATGCCCAGACGAATCGCTTCGGCCTGGCCCGTAGGCCCGCCGCCGTTGGTATTCACGACGACATCGAAGTTGCCGGTCGTGCCCGTCTTGTCAAACGGAGCAAGAATTTCCTTGCGCCGCCACGAAAGCGGGAAATAGTCCTCGATCGTGCGCTTATTGATCGTGATCGTTCCGTTGCCCGAGCGCAGGTATACGCGCGCTACAGACGTCTTGCGCCGGCCGATCGCCGCGAATTGTACGAGTGCAGACATAGTAGTTATAAGGCCGTAGGGTGATGCCGTGGTGTGAACGAGTGGTCGGGTTCTCAGAACGAGAGCGGCTTCGGATTCTGAGCTTCATGCGGATGCTCAGGGCCCGCATATACCTTCAGTTTCTTGATCATCTGACGCCCGAGCGGCCCCTTCGGCAACATCCCCTTCACCGCGTTCTCGAGCGCAAACGTCGGCTTCTTCGTACGCAACTCCTTCGGCGTCCGGATCTTCACGCCGCCCGGGTAACCGGTGTGGCTGAAGTACTCCTTGTCCGTTTCCTTCTTGCCGGTGAAGCGAACTTTGTCCGCGTTGATGATGATGACGTGGTCGCCCGTGTCAATGTGCGGGGTGTAGCTCGCTTTGTGCTTCCCGCGCAGCAGGGTGGCCACGTGCGACGCGAGGCGACCTACAACCGCGTTCTCCGCGTCGATGACGTGCCACGCACGCTCGACTTCCACCGGACGGGCACTGTAGGTCTTAAAGCTGTTGGTATCCATCGGGACCCCTCTTTGCAGCGTTTCTTTTGGGAGATAAAAGGGCAAATAGTCTGACAACGCCAGAATCCAAATATGCCAGAGCCAGCCTTGAACGGGCCTGGGCTCCGTGGGATCCCGACATTTTTATGCGAAGACTCACACGCCACGTGTACCACGATGTTTTCAGCGGGCGCATTCTTCCTGTAATCTTGACGAATGCCCCCGGCGCTTCGTGGACCACCCCTTCCGATTCATTCTATGATGTTTGTTGGCCTTATAAACGTTTGGTGTGGCCCACTTCTGACGCTTATTTTGTTGCGGAGATCGCCCCCTGCCCATGCCCGCATTCCACGCCCTGTACGCGCTCAAACGACGCCTGCCTTTCCCCCTGGACGCCATCGACCAGGTCAATGCCCTGTATCGCCGCTGGCTCCATCTTGGTGTTCAAGACGACGTGCGACTCGTCGATCTCTGGACGTACTGCTTCATCTGGCGCTATCTGCTGATCAAGTTCGCGCGTGATCCTGCCCTCAACGAAGTCGACCTGGACGTCCAGTTGGGCAAGATCTATGAACAGATCGTCGGTAAACGCCACACGATCCTCAATCTGGATGGCTATGCCAGTTGGGTCAGCGTGGTCTGTCACCACCAGCACGTCAATTATCTCCGCACCTACCACCCGGAATCGGTCCCCTTTACGCTCTCCTACGATACCCCGGAGGACCCGCCCGAGCCGGATGTGGATGCGGTGGTGCTGTTTAAATCGATCATGGCCGCCATTGGCCGGCTGCCGGAGTATTTGAGGGACATCGCGGAATTGCGCGTCATGCACGAGTTGTCGTACGAAGACATCGCGCGGCTGACGGGTAAAAACGTGGTGGTGGTGCGCTCGTATGCCAATAAATCGCTTCAGCGACTGCGGTGCGACCCGGACTTTCTCGGTTTCTGTAGATTTAATTTCGATGAAGAAATCGGGCGAGAGGGTATGTCCGGGGCGCATCCCCTGTCTGAATAGTCAAAAGAAGGAGCATTTTTATGGATCGCACGAAGATTGAACATATCCTGAGCTACGGATACCTCACCGAGGACGAGCGCCGCGACGTGGAAAGCTACGTTTCGTGCCACCCCGAGTATGCGCCGATTCTCGAAGAAGCCCGTTTGCACTTCGACGCGATCCTCACCGAGCGATCGGGAAGCGCCGATGACTCGGTGGATGTCGGCTTGTCGGACGACCAGTTGGTCGCGCACATCGTCGATGTCCGGCTGGGGCACCAGGGCCCAAACGATCCCCGAATTCGCCGCGCGCTCGATGACTCGCCGGCTTTCCGGGATCGGTACGAGACCCTCGCCGGCCGGGTTGATCGGCTGTCCTCGACAATCAACCCCGCCGCACGCTTTGAGCAACTGTCGGGGCATCGATTGGCGGCGATTGGCACCGAAAGGGCAGGGGACCGGCCCGCTCGCGGCGGCGCGGCCGCGGTTTCCAGGCGACGAGTATCCCTCGTGGTCGGTGTGTTGCTCGTCCTCCTGACGGTTGGTATCTCTTCCGCGCGGCTACGTGCGATCGACGGGCTCGCCTACGGCGGCCCCGAGGAGGTCGACCTCTCCGGGTACGATACCCCCCTTCGAGGAGAAGCCCCGCCCTCTGGCGCATCGTCGCCCGACCTCCGCTATCGGTATGCGCTGTCCTCGTTTAAACACGCCCGCCAGGCCGGCATGGGCCTGTTTCCCAGGTATGACGCGGCATTGCTCGTGCAGGCTGAGGAGCAACTCCGCCTGGTTATCGCCAGTGAACCCGATGCGTCGTTCTTGTCCCACGAAGCCCGCTTCACGCTGGCCAGAGTGTATCTTGCGGCCGATAACCGCACGGCAGCCCGGGAGGTGTTGAACGTGGTGGCGGCGGGCGAGAACCATCGCGCGGCCCCGGCGCGTGCGCTCCTCGCGCGCATCGGGCCCTGACAGGAACGCCATCCCCGGGTGTTCGTACGGGAGGTCTATCCCAAACCTGCTAACTCTCCTGTGATGCGAACAGCTCTCTGGCTCTTCCTCGTTTGTACGATTACGGCGCCGGCGACGGGCCAGTCACTGCCGTTTCGCGTTGGCGCGGATGTGAGTTTCCTGGAAGAAGTGGAAGCCGGCGGCGGGGTGTTTTCACATGACGGGGCGCCGGCGAATCCGCTGGACATCCTGGCCGACAACGGGTTTGACGCCATTCGTTTGCGTGTCTGGCACACGCCTCCGGATGGTCACAACACCCTTGAAGAGACCCTCGCGACCGCCGCGCGCGCCAGGGCAGCGGGCCTCGATCTCTTGCTGGACCTCCACTACTCGGACACCTGGGCCGACCCGGGAAAACAGTTTCTTCCGGCGGCATGGAGTGGTCTGACCTTCGACGCGTTGCGCGACAGCATACGCGCCTACACATTTACCGTCGTGGACGCGCTGGCCCGCCAACACACCCTCCCGGACATCGTTCAGCTTGGTAATGAGATCATCTGCGGGATGGTGTGGGACGCCGGCCGGGTATGTGATGCGTTTAACACAAGCGCGCAGTGGGAGCGGCTCGCCTCGTTGTTGTCGGCGGCTCAAGAAGGCGCGCTGGAGGCCGTCCCCGCCGGGGACTCGCTCCGCATCATGATTCACATCGATCGGGGCGGGGATAACGCCGGCAGTCGCTGGTTTTTTGACCATCTGTTGGCCGAAGACGTTGCATTCGACCTCATCGGACTCTCCTATTACCCCTGGTGGCATGGCTCGCTGGACGACCTGTCGCGCAACCTGGCCGACCTCGCGGTCCGGTATCGCAAAGAGATCATCATCGTCGAAACAGGGTACCCGTGGACGCTGGCCTGGAACGACAACACCAATAACCTCGTCGGCGAACCGAGCCAGCTCTTGCCCGGGTATCCCGCTACAGTAGCCGGCCAGGAAGCGTTTTTTCGCGAACTGCTTCGCCGGGTGAAGGCGACGCCGGATAATCGCGGAGCCGGGGTGTTTCTGTGGGAGCCGCTGGCGATCAGTGCGCCAGGATTCGGATCGGTGATGGAGAACCTGGCGCTTTTCGACTTCTCAGGGGTTTCGCTGGCGTCGCTGGATGCTTTTGCCCCGGAGTCATCGACCGGTCGGCTTTCCAATCATCCGTTGCCGGAGAGCGTGGTTGACGTGTACCCGACGCCGTTCCAGACCGATGTCGCGATCGTATATAGGGGTCCACGGCGTGGCCCGGGTGCAAACGAGCCGTTGGTGGCCCAGATCGTGGATAGTCTGGGGCGCAACGTAATCGACCTCGGGGCGGGAGATTTGTCCGGGAACGGGAGCACGTGGCGATGGGACGGGCGGGACGGCTCGGGGCGGCGAGCGCCGGACGGACTGTATTTCTGCGTGATCGAAGCGCCGGCTGGCCGGGTCTATGCACGGCTCGTTCGCCTGTGATCAGGCGTAGGTATTAAGCATCACCGGCATGATGAGCATGAGGAGATCTTCGCCCTCGCGCTGTTCGAGTGGCGTGACGATGCCGGCGCGGTTCGGGGTGCTCAGTTCAAACACGATGTCTTCCGCGGCAATGTGGCCCAGCACGTCCGTCAGGTAGATGGCGTTGAAGCCGATCACCATGGGATCTCCGCTGTATTCGCAGAGGACGGTTTCGCGGGCCTCGCTGGAGCGTTCGATGTCTTCCGCCGAGATTTCGATCCGGTTCGCATCGAGCGACAGCCGGATTTGATTGGTCATGGTCGACGAATACAGGCCGACGCGTTTGACGGCGGCGAGCATGGCGTCTCGGTTGATGACGAGGCGGCGATCGTTTTCTATCGGGATGACCGCCTCGTAGTTCGGGTAGTTCTCGTCGACAAGCCGCGTGAGGACTTGCCCGGTGCCCAACTCGAAGATGGCATAACTGTCGTCGACGGCAATTGTACAGGCCTCGTCTCCCACGACACGGGCGGCAAGCGCGAGGGCTTTTTCGGGGACGATGAAGTTCTTGGGTTGATCGCTCGTAACATCGTCCATGGTCAGCCGCACGAGGCGGTGGCCATCGGTGGACACCATGCGGCTGTTTTCGGGCTTCACCTGGAAGTAGATGCCCATCATGGCCGGCCGGAGTGCGTCCTTGCTCACGGCGAAGCTGGCGATCTGGATGGCGCGGCGCAGAACGGCGCCGGCCAGTTCGATAGTATGTTTGTGGGAGACCTCGGGCAGCGCCGGGTAGTCGGCGCCGTCGAACCCGACCATCTTATAGACACCCTGGTCGGTCTTGAGGGTGATGTGGAAATCGTCGTCCGCTGCAAAGGATATCGGCAGCGAGGGCAGGGCGCGTAGTGTGTCGAGCAGGCGCTTGGCCGGCACGGCGATGCGGCTCCGACCGGATGATGCGGCGTCGAAATGAACCGGAAGCGATTGGACGATCGAGATCTCGAGGTCAGTCGCGGTCAGCTTCAAACGGCCGTCTTCCTGCGTGAACAGGATACACTCCAGCACGGGCAACGTGCTTTTGGTCGGGACAGCGCCGCCCACGGTGGTGAGCGCTCTCAACAGGTCCGCACTCGATGCAGTGAACTTCATGATCCGGGTAGCTGATGAAGGGACGGGATTCGGTGTCAAATCTACGCGCTGGAGAGGGGCTTGTCCATCCCCCGGAACGCGCAACCGGGGGGTAAGGCCATATAAATAGCGCCATGGAACGACCGAGTGCACGGCAACGATACGGGCTGGAGAAGGTTTCGAGCCCGTATCGTCGCGCGGCTAGCGGCTGCGCACATCGAGGCGCTGGCGGATTTCGTTCATCATTCCGGCGAACTTCGGGTTGGTATCGACCTGGTTTTCGACGCTCTGATTGGCGTGGATGACGGTCGAATGATCGCGTCCCCCGAAATACAGGCCGATGGTCTTTAGGGAGTGCTGAGTGAGTTCCTTGCTGAAGTACATCGCCACCTGACGGGCCTGCACCACTTCGCGCTTACGGGTCTTGCCTCGCACGAGGTCCTCCGTGATGTCGAAATACTCGCAACAAATCCGCTGGATCTCGTCGATCGTCAGGTTTATGCGGGTGTCCTTGATGAGGTCTTTTAGCATTTCGCGCGCGAGGGGCAGGTCGATCTCGCGGTTGTGCAGCGTGGCGTGCGCCAGGAGTCGAATAAGCGCGCCTTCCAGCTCACGGATGTTGCTCTTTACATGGTGGGCGATGAATTCCACCACATCGCGTGCGATCTGGATGCCGTCGTCTTCGGCGCGGCGTTGGAGGATGGCGATCCTCGTTTCAAACTCCGGCGGCTGCACGTCTGCCGTCAGGCCCCACTGGAAGCGGGACAGCAGCCGCTCCTCGATGCCCGGAATGTCGCGAGGGGGGCGGTCCGCGGAGAGGATGATCTGTTTGCCCGACTGGTGCAGCGTATTAAAAATGTGGAAGAACTCTTCCTGCGTTTTTTCCTTGCCGCCGAAGAACTGCACGTCGTCTACGATGAGCAGGTCGATCTGGCGATAATACAGGGAAAACTCACTTACCCGGTTGTTCTGGATCGCCTGGACGAACTCGTTGGTAAAGCGCTCGCTTGATATGTAGAGAACCGAGCGGGCGTTGTGGTTGGCGAGTGCGTAGTTGCCGATGGCCTGGATCAGGTGGGTTTTGCCCAGCCCTACCCCACCGTAGATCATAAACGGATTAAAGCTCGTCGCGCCCGGTTGTTGGCCGATGGCGAGGGAGGCGCTGCGTGCCAGGCGGTTGCAATCTCCTTCGATAAATCGCTCGAAGGTATAGGATGGATTGAGGTTACTCTCCACGGGCGCCGGCTTGATGCCCGGGATGATAAAGGGGTTGGAAAAGGGCCCTGGTTTTGGGGGGGGCGGACTAAACCGCGGCGCGTTGCTTTGCCCGTTCGAGACGCCGGCCACATCGAAGGCCGGCTGGGGAGCAGGGGGAGCCGGCCGGCTGGGAGGGCGGTTCGCGGATACGGGGACCGCTTCGGCGTCCACCTGCCTCGCCGCGACCTGCATCGAGGATCCCTGGTGTCCGTTTTCGGCATCCTCCTTCTCGATGACCACGTTGTAGATCAATCGGCCGTGCGGGCCAACGACTTTGAGTATCGTTTTGCGGAGGAGGGCGTAGTAGTGCTCTTCCAGCCATTCGTAATAAAACCGGCTGGGGAGCTGTATCGTCAACTTGCGCTGGCCGTCTTCTTCGACGAGGCTCAGCGCTTTGAGGGGTTCGAACCAGGTTTTAAAGCTCTGCCGGCTGACATTGTCCCGAATGATATCGAGGCAGGTTTGCCAGGCTTGGTCTGCCGAGAGTTCCATACGCGTGGACGAGCGGAATCAAAGCGTACCGGATGAGGCATCGCTGCACACAACCGGTTCATGGGTGGATGATGCTTTTCCCAGATAGTCCAGATACTACCCTGGCGGCAAGCCGGCCGAGGGCAGCGTGGTGAAACGCGTCCGCCGCAGGAACGTGCGGCTCAGATATGCACTACTTATTCACACGTGCACGAGCGCAGTGCTTCACTGTGAAGCGCGCCGGCCATCGGTATGCCGCACTTGTTGACAAGTTTTCAACAACAGAGCACGGCCGCCGGTTTGTCAGAATCGTCGATTCGTAAGCTGTGTGTACAGTATACTGTACATATACAGCCGCAAGGACTCGTCGTGTTGCCCCGGTGGGCTATACGTGCTTGCCCGATAGGGCTCGGGTGTACACATGTTGTGCACAAGGCGGCCCCGTATGGTTGAGCATCAGGCCGGGGCCCGGATTTCAGGCGCGTACAGGTGCGCGCAGGTCGGCACTCGTTACTTGATACACGCTGCGGGTGTATCCCGGGAGGTAACGCAGCCTGGACCATCGCGGCGTCGTGAGGAAGGACCTCATGACCGGCGCCGCAACTGAAAACGGGACTGGCGAGTCAGGACCGTGTGACAGAATCGTGTGACAGAATCGTTGTGCGTAGGCACGTCGATGCGTTCCCTTAACTGGGGTTTTATGGTAACCATAATGCCCGGTAACGTCAAGCAAGTGGTTCTGGTTTTTTGGAGTCAAGCAGTAACGAAGTTGCAAACCGCACAGGGACATTTTGCAAAGTTCACGGGCTTTTTGGACTTGATTCGGAAACCTTATCAACGGGTGGGGATTAAGGCCAAGCTGTATCGATGTCGCTGCGACTCGGGTGCTGGTTGGCTCCTGTGAGCAGCTGTATCGTGCGTGATTTGCCTGTTCAAGCGACCTGCTATTAACCAGGTCTGTTTTACATAGGCCTGCTTTTAATTTGGCCCAGTGAACGGGGTCAGCGTCATGGTTCGAGTTGATTTGAAGCCGTTGAAAAGCGGCCCACATGAATTTGATTGGGATCTGGAGCCGGAGCCTCTCGGTCTCGATCCAGCCATGTTTCGCGACCTTCGGCTCCATGCGCGCCTTGACGTCCAGCCTGACTCGGTGTTTGTGCGTCTTACGGCCCGTGGGGTAGCGACACTCATGTGCGATCGGACACTTGTTTCCTACGACGAGCCGGTGGCGGGCGACTATGCGATGCTCTATGTGACGCAGCGTGAGGCCGAGCCGGCGGATGAGTCGCTGGATGATGTGATCGAACTGGCTCCTGATGAGGAGGAGATTGACCTCACGGAAGCTGTTCGGGACACGTTGTTACTGGCATTGCCCCATCGGCGCGTGGCGCCCGGCGCGGACGCACTGGAGTTGCCCACACAATTTGGCGCGCCGGCCGAAGGGGATGACGTGGCGGATCCCCGATGGGATGCGCTTCGTCAACTTCGCGCGGACGGCCGTACTTCGTGAGGCGGCCGGCCACATGTTCAGGTGGTCGTCTCTATATTCTTACCCTGTTGATCCCGGTACATTAAGGAACACCCATCATGGCCAATCCAAAACGTAAGCACTCGAAAGCCCGTTCGCGTTCGCGCCGTGCGGTCTATTACAACAGCCTGGTGAAGCCGCAAATGGTCGAATGCACCAACTGCGGCAACACGAAGGTCCGTCACCGCGCATGCCCGAGTTGCGGCTACTACCGCGGCCGTAAGATCGTCGAGGGCGCCGAGGCGGCGTGATGGGTCGCCATGGGCCTTTTTTTGCGCTTTGTACGGCGATCCAGTATTCTTAAAGCCTTCCCGTTACGGCGTGCAGGCATGAATCGATGCCCTGTGCGGTTTAGCTAGATAATCGGACATTACATGGCTATTCGAGTTGCAGTGGATGCGATGGGGGGAGATCATGCCCCATCCGTGGTCGTTCGAGGAGTCGTGCAGGCATTGCAACGGGCCGAGGGCAAGCTGGAGATTTTGCTGGTCGGGCCCGAAGCCACGGTAGCCGAGGAGATGCAGCGCTGCGGGAATTGCGAGGGGTTGCCGATCCGAATCGTTGATGCGCCGGAGGTGATCGGGATGGGCGAGCAGCCGGCCTCCGCGGTGAAAAACAAGCCGAAGTCGTCGATCCACGTCGGGCTCAAAGCCCAGAAGGAGGGGTTGGCGGATGCGTTTATCAGCGCCGGCAATACCGGCGCCGTCATGGCGGCTTCCCTGTTCATCCTCGGGCGGCTCCCCAATGTGGCGCGCCCGACGCTGCTCGGGTTCATCCCGACCACCAAAGGGAAACATACCATCAGCGTCGACATGGGTACCAATGTCGATTGCAAGCCCGAGCATCTGGTTCAATTCGCCCAGATGGGCTCCATCTTCGTTGAGCAAGTCCTACAACGCCCCCACCCCACCGTCGCGCTGATGAACATCGGCGAGGAACCGGGCAAAGGCAACGAGCAGGCCAAGGCCGCCTATGAGTTGCTCAAGGCGGACACTTCAATCAACTTCATTGGCAATATCGAGGGGCGCGACCTGCTCAATTATGCCGCCGATGTCGTCGTCTTTGACGGATTTGTGGGCAACATCGTCCTGAAATTTGGAGAGAGTTGTATGACGACCGTCCTCTCCACCATGGTCGCCGAGGAGATGGACCGCCTCCAGTTCTCCCTCGATCAGCGCCAGCTTGTCAAGACGCTCCTGGGCAGTATTCAGAAGCGGTTTAATTACGAAGAGTATGGCGGCGCGCCCTTGCTGGGCATCGCCGGCAACGTGCTGATCGGTCACGGTAGCTCCACCCCCCGCGCCATCGAGCAGCTGATCGTGACGGCCTCGCGCATCGTCAACCAGCATCTTTCGGATCGGCTCTCCGAAAACTTCAGCGACTGACTTAGATCTCCGCTATCCTACCTCGTTAGCTCCGGTACCCATGTTCAAGGCTGCTATTACCGCCGTCGGTCACTACCTGCCCTCCTATCGGTTGACCAATGCCGAACTGGAACGTATGGTGGATACTACCGACGACTGGATTGTCTCGCGTACGGGCATTCGTGAACGGCGCATCCTGAAGGAAGAAGGCAAGGCCACGGCATTTATGGCGTCCGAAGCGGCGCGCGAGGCCCTGCGGAAACGGGGCATCACGGCGGAAGAGGTCGATCTCATCATCGTCGCCACGGTTACGCCGGACATGGTGTTCCCGGCGACGGCCTGCCTCGTCCAGGCGCAGATAGGCGCCTCGAAAGCCTGGGGATTCGATCTCTCGGCGGCGTGTAGCGGGTTTTTGTTCGCCCTGTCCACGGGCGCGTCGTTCATCACTTCCGGCAAGCATAAACGGGTGCTTGTGATCGGCGCGGACAAGATGTCCAGCATCGTCGATTATACCGACCGCACAACCTGCGTGCTGTTCGGCGATGGCGCCGGCGCCGTGCTGCTCGAGGCCGACTCCGAGGGGTATGGCGTGCTCGACACCATCGAATACACGGACGGCTCAAACTCGACCGCCCTGTGTATGGTCGCCGGCGGTAGCCTGCACCCCGCCTCCCACGAGACCGTCGACGCCCGGTTGCACTACGCCTATCAGGACGGCAAGACAGTGTTCAAATACGCTGTGACGGGCATGGCGGATGTGGCCGAAGAGATCATGAAGCGGAATGAACTCACGGGAGACGATGTTCGCTTCCTCGTGCCGCATCAGGCCAACCAGCGCATCATCGACGCCACCGCCCGGCGGATGGGCGTGGACAACGACAAGGTGATGCTCAACATCGAGCGGTATGGCAATACGACGGCCGCTACGATTCCGCTGTGCCTGTACGACTGGGAAGCCGAGCTCAAAAAAGGGGATAATCTCATTCTTACGGCTTTTGGCGGCGGCTTCACCTGGGGCGCTGCGTACGTCCGCTGGGCCTACGATGGTGCCGCCGTCCGCGCCGAAACCCACTCAACCGCACGCGCCAACGCTTAACGCGATCTGATCATGTCGTTCGACTTCAAGGGCAAGAGCATTCTAGTAACGGGCGGGACCCGTGGCATCGGCCGGGCGATGGTGGAGGCGTTTGCCGCCGCCGGCGCGCGCGTGGCATTTACCTACCGCTCCTCCGTCGAACAGGCCGAAGCCTTCCGTTCCGAACTCGAACAGCGCGGCGCGGAGGCCCTCGCGTTCCAGGTGGACGCGGCCTCGTTTGACGAAGCTCAGAAAACGGTCGACGCCGTCATCCAGGCCTGGGGGTCCATCGATGTACTCGTCAACAACGCCGGCATCACGCGCGACGGGTTGATGATCCGGATGAGCGAGGCGGACTGGGACGCGGTGCTGGAAACGAACCTAAAGAGCGTCTTCAACTACGCCAAAGCGGCCTACCGGCCGATGATGAAGCAACGCGCCGGCAAGATCGTTAACATTTCTTCGGTGGTTGGCGTCACCGGCAATGCCGGCCAGGCCAACTACGCGGCCTCGAAAGCCGGCATCATCGGGTTCTCGAAAAGCCTCGCCAAGGAACTCGGCAAACGCGGTGTCACGGTCAATGTCGTCGCTCCAGGGTATGTAGATACCGATATGACGGCCGAACTCCCCGAAAAGGCACGCGAAGAACTGACCAACCAGATCCCCCTGGGCCGCACGGCGCGTCCGGAAGAAATCGCCCACGCCGTCCTCTTTCTGGCTTCTCCACTGGCCGACTATATTACCGGGCAGGTCCTCCTTGTCGATGGGGGGCTGGCGATGTGATCCGCCGCTGCCCTATACTGTTCGACATCTTACCGGGTTCGGTCGGTGCGCGTTCGACGCCGGCCGGGCTTCTCCAATCGCCCCTTTCGAACGATCGCCCGTCTGAAACGACAGTAGGACGCCTGTATCGTGTACCCTCCAATGACTTTGAGGGGAATAGTTTGATGACTTATGGTTTCTGAAGAATCGGAAAAACCCGCGTTTACCCAGGTAATCGACCTGACATCCCGGGCGCAGCAGAACGCCCGCGAACAACGCACCACCGCCACCCTGCAAGAACCGGATCCGGCGCTGCCTCGGGCCACCATCGAAACCCTGCCTGAGACGATCCGACGCGCGGTGATCTCCGCCGGCTGGAACAGCCTGATGCCGGTGCAGGAGTTGTCGATTCCGTATCTCGTCGCCGGCCGCGACATGATCGTCCAGTCCCGTACGGGCAGCGGCAAAACGGGCGCGTTCCTGCTTCCACTGTTCGAGCGCCTCGATCCTCACTCGGCCACGACCCAGGCGCTCCTCCTCTGCCCCACCCGCGAGCTCGCCCGTCAGATCCACGAGGAGTTCGAAGCCATGCAACGCGCCTTCGTCGACGACGAATACCGGCTTGAATCGGCCCTGGTCTACGGCGGCGTCAAGTACAAGACGCAGAATACTTCGCTCAAAGGAGGCGCCCAGGTGGTCATCGGCACGCCCGGCCGTATCCTCGACCACCTCGAGCGCCGGACCTTCACGCTGGACGACCTCAAGGTCCTCGTGCTGGATGAGGCGGACGAGATGCTCTCGATGGGGTTCTACCCGGCGATGAAGCAATTGCGTCGCTATCTGCCGGCCAGCCGGAATTCCTACATGTTCAGCGCCACGATGCCGCCCAAAGTGCGATCGCTGGCCCAGGACTTTCTGCGCGACCCCGGTTTCCTCTCGTTGAGTTCCGGACAGATCGGCGTGGACAGTATCGAACATCGGTACTATGTGGCCAATCCGATGGAAAAGGACCGGGTGCTCGTCCGTATCATCGAGATGGAAAACCCGGATTCGGCCATCATTTTCGCCAACACAAAACGCGACGTGGAGTACCTCGCCAAGTTCCTGCGCAACTTCGGCTACGACGCGAGCGAGATTTCGGGGGATCTGGACCAGCGCGCGCGCGAAAAGGTGATGGATCGGATCCGGAAAGGCGAGCTCCGATACCTGGTAGCCACGGACGTGGCCGCGCGCGGCATCGACATTTCGGACCTGAGCCACGTTTTTATGTACGATGTGCCGCAGGACCCCGAGTATTACATCCATCGCTCGGGCCGCACCGCCCGCGCCGGCAAAACGGGCACCGCCATCGTGGTGACGACGGCCACGGAGAAAAACAGCCTGCTTCGCATCACGAAAAAATACGGGGTGGATTCGCAGCAGCACGAGGTGCCGAGTCCGGAAGACGTGGAAGTCCGTGTGGCCGAACGGATGACGATCGTGCTCGAAGAACGGATGCGCGAGAAGTCCGACGATACCCGGGAGCACCTGGGCTATTTCGTCCCGCTCGTCGAGCGGCTCGCGGCCGAGAAGCCAACGCTGCTCAGCATCCTGGTGGACGATGTGTACCTCGCGCACTCGCTGGGCCGGCTCGCCGAGCCCGAAGAGGTTCCTGAGGACGTGCGTGGATCCAACGAGGAGTTGATGGAGGATAAGCTGGAGGCGCACCTGAAAGGGAAAACCAACCTGACGCGCGTCCGCGGCGAGCGGTTTGTTCCGCTCGTGCAACAGCTGGTCGCGGAGGAGCCGGAGTTGCTGGCGATGCTGGTTGACGAGTTAGACCTGGAGCAGGGCGCGTTTGTCTACCGCGAACCCCCGCCTCCTGAGCCGCGTCGAGACCGCGAGGAAGAGGAACGCCTCGCCAGCCGTCGGCCGCCTCGGCCAGGCGGTGGACGCCCGGGAGGCCGCTCCGGTGGTGGTGGGCGGCGACGGTAACTGGTTTAAGGTTTAATGTTCGAGGTTTAAAGAACCCCACATTGAACCTTAAACTTCGAACATTAAACCTCATTCCGCCCAGGCCGGCGTGCCGAACCAGTCGTGCATCTCCTGCGCAAAAGGGGCGATGACGCTGTCGGGTTCCGGCCACTCCCCGCGGTCGCCGGTCTCCACGATCCACGTGTCGAGCGCGCCGCGCAGCCGGGATAACGCGGCCTGGTGTTCGGGGCGGTTGGATGCCGCGAGGTTGACGATCTCGTGCGGATCCGCTTCGGTGTCGAAGAGATGCTCGTACGGGAGAGGCTGCATGAGATCGAGCGCGGGGCCGGTGAGCGTGCCGGCGGCCAGCATCTCCCGCATAATGGGCTGGATGATGAAGCACTTCTCCTTGTACCGGTTCAGCGACGCAAAGCCCATGTCGGGCATGTAGTTGCGGATATAATGGTAGCGGGACTCGCGGACCGACCGCATCCGGTTGATGGTTTCGTCGACCCGATCGCGCGCGCTGAAGGCGTAGGTGCGGGGTGGATCCGGACGATCCCCCAGAAACACCCGGCTCTGCATGTTCATCGGTCGCTCGATGCCGGCCATCCAGAGCGTCGTCGCCGTGAGGTCCAGCACGCTGATCACATCGTCGATGACGCCGCCGGGCGCGTACTGCGGCGGAGGCGAGAGCGCCGGCGGGTAATACACGATCATCGGGACGTGGATGCCGGTGTCGTACAGCCAATGGATACCGCGGGGCTCCATCCGGCCGTTATCGCCAAAGAACACGACGATGGTGTTGTCGGCCAGCCCTTCCTCGCGGAGCCGATCCAGGATCCACCCGATCCGCACATCCATCCCCGAAACTGAATTGAGGTACCGGGCCCACTCCTCGCGCACCACCGGGTGGTCCGGATAATAGGGCGGCGGGGTGACGTTCTCCGGCGTGGCGATACGGGGGTGCTGATCTTCCCCATACCACTTCACCCGCTCGTGTTTGTACGATTGCCGGTCGTAGATATCGTATTCGCTCTCCGGCATGTTGATCTGCGCAAAGAAGGGCTCGTTGGTCTTGAGGTCGTTCCACTCGTTCGACTGGTAGATGGGCCCCTCGTTCACGAAGTTGAGGTCCAGCTTCGCCGTCCCCACCTCCAGGGAGTCGATGTACTTGATGTTGGCGGTGAAGTAGCCGGCGTCCTGCAGGCGGTGGGTGAGCGGACGAACGCCCTCGGGCAGGCGGTAGTCGTCCGTCCGGTGGGACCGCATGTTGTGGGTGTCGGTCGTCGTCTGGTACATCCCTGTCATAAACGCCGAACGGCTCGGGGCGCAGACGGGGGAGGTCGAGAAGACCCGGGTGTAGCGGATGCCGAGGCGGGCGAGGGAGTCGAGGCGGGGGGTGTGGACCTGCTGCGCGCCGTAGATCCCCAGATCCAGCTTCATGTTTTCGCCGACGAGCCACAGGATATTGGGCCGGCCGGCAGCGGCTGTTTCCGAAACGGCCTCCGACATGGATGGAGGGGACTCGCAGCCGAGGAGGGCGAGCAGCAGGGCGTAGCAGGCGAGTCGTGACGTCATGGGCCCGGGGGGTATATCAACGAAGAGCAGCGGCGACCATCGCGTCGATGCGGGTGAACTTGACGCGAGGCCGGCCCACCGCCTCGCCGGCCGCCATTTCGAGAGCATCGAGTTTGAGCCAATCCGGGTAAGTAAACACGTCAGGCTGCCGGCCTCGGACGAAGGCCTCGGCCTCGGCCGCGGAGGGATGGCCGGGATGAAGGTGTTCGCTACGTGCGGCATCCTCCATCATCCGATCCACGGTGTCGACAGCGCAGGCCTTGTTGGTGCCGATGACGCCGCTGGGGCCACGTTTAATCCATCCCGCCGTGTATTCCCCCGGCACTGGCCGGCCTGTCTCGGGGTCGACGACACGCCCGTCTGCATTATTGATGAGGCCGGCGCGCGCATTAAACGGCACGCCCGGCAGGGGGACTCCGAGGTAGCCGACGGACCGGAACACCAGGCCGACGGGCAGCTCTTCGATCTGGCCGGTTGGGCGCGGGCGCAGCCCACCGCGATCGTCGCGATACAGTTCGTTTTTCTCGAGGCGGATCGCGCGAACGTTCCCGTGCGCATCACCCAGCAGTTCCGTCGGGGAGACGAGGAAGCGGATGATGAGTTTTTTGGAGCGGGATTGGGCACGGTGCACGGCCATTTCCTGGAGGATTTCGAGTTTTCGTTCGATGGTGCGGTCTGGCGCTGCGGCGAGGTCGGCCTGGCTGAGGGGGTCGAGGGTGACCTCTTCGCGCAGCGTAAACGCGTCGGCATCCTCCATCTCACCCAGCTCTTTGACCTCGGGGTTGGTGAAGGCGGCCTGGGCGGGGCCACGCCGGCCGAGCATGACCACTTCGCGGACCTGGCTGTGGCGAAGCGCTTCCAGGGCATAGTCGGCGATGTCCGTCCGGGCGAGTTCGTCCGGGGTGCGGCACAGGATGCGGGCGACATCGACGGCTACGTTGCCGACGCCGACGACGGCGACGCGCTCCCGGGAAAGGTCGAAGGACAGGTCGCGGAAGTCCGGATGCCCGTTGTACCAGGCGACAAACGCAGTGGCCGAGTGGCTGCCGGCGAGGTGTTCTCCCGGGATATCCAGACCGCGATCGGTCTGGGCGCCGGTCGTGTAGCAGATCAGGTGGTAGTACTGGCGGAGGTCGTCGACGGAGAGGTGCCGGCCGAGTTCCACGTTTCCGAAGAAGCGGAAGCGGGGATCCTGGGCGGTTTTGTCGTACTGGCGGACGACCGACTTGATCTTCTGATGGTCCGGGGCGACGCCGCCGCGCACGAGCCCGTAGGGGGTCGGGAGCCGATCGAAGAGGTCAACCTCCACATGGGGGTTTTTCAGAAGGTGGGCCGCGGCGTAGAAGCCGGAGGGGCCGGCGCCGATCACGGCTACACGAAGAGGACGGTTGGGAGATCCTACTGCCATGGGAGTACGAACGAGGGCGGGTGACGAATCGGTCGCCGCAAGCTAACGGGCTACAAGCACTTTGTAAAGAGTGCAAATGGCAAAGTAAATCAGGGCAAAATGCAAAATGGGCTGTTAGCTGCCGCCATTCACTCCCCACTTTTCATTTTCCACTTTTCACTTTTCACTTTTTCCCCCTCCTTCATCCCGCCTGTGGGTCCGCGCGTCGAGGAAGGGCGATGGTGAAGCGGGCGCCCTGGCCGGGGGTGGACGTGCAGGTGATGGCGCCTTCGTGGTCGTCGACGATTTTCTTGACGATGGCGAGTCCGAGGCCGGTGCCGCCCTTTTTGCCGGCGGTGGCAAACGGCGTGAAGAGGCGGCCGAGCAGCGTTTCGGGGATGCCGGGGCCGGTGTCGCCGAGTTCGAGATAGATCGTGTTCGGGTCTGCAGAGGTGCGGATGCTGAAGCGTCCGCCGGCCGGCATGGCGTCGGCGGCGTTTCGCGCGAGGTTATGGATGACGCGCATCATCTTGTGTTCGTCGAAGTAGGCAATGCCGGCGTAGTCCGCCTGGAGGGTGATTTCGACGCCTTTGCCGGCGAGTTCGTGGCGGAGGTGGGCGGTGACTTCGTCGAGGAAGCGGGCGAGGAAGACCTTGCGGATGAGGAGCCGGCTTTCGCCGCGGGCAAAGGCCAGCACCTCGCGCGTCATCCCGTTCATCAGGTCGAACTGGCGTTTGATCAGTTCCGTGTACTCGCGGCGTTTGCCGGCGTCCTCGAGTTCGGTCATCATCTCGGCGTACCACGAGACGATCGTCATCGGCGTCTTGAGGTCGTGCATGACGCCGGCCATCATCTGGCCGATGGTGGCGAGCCGGTTTTCGTTTTCGCGGTCCATCTTGGCGCGGGCGAGCTGGATGGCGCGGGATGCCTGGCCGGCGATGAGCTGCAGGAGGCGCAGATCCCCTTCGTCGAAGCCGGCAGAGGCATGGCCGTTGCCGTCGGCGTCCTGTTTCTTATCGATCAGCTCGAGGGCGCCGACGGTTTCATCACCGAGGATGAGGGGCGCGCAGAGCAGGTTGCGCGGCCGGGCGCCGAGTTTTTCGGCGAAGGCGTGGGCGACGCGGTCGTCGTGATCCGGATCGTTGACGAGCGCCGGCTCACCCCGAGCCGCGACCCATCCGATGATGCCGACGCCCATGGGGATGCGTTGACGGATGACCCGGGCCTCGTGTTCGCCGGCGGTGGTGTGGAAGCGGAG
>JBGSPJ010000071.1:0-2917 GCA_041738655.1 Rhodothermales bacterium
CGGCGCACTCGGGGTCTGCGCCCTGGCCGATGCCGGCGCACAGGTTCGCGCCAGCCGGCTGCTCGTCAATACGACCCCGCTCGGGATGCAACCCGAGACGGAGGCCACGCCCTGGCCGGTGGCGGCCGACCTCCAGGCCGGCCAGATCGCCTATGATCTCGTCTACAATCCCCGCGAAACCCGGTTTCTCCGAGAAGCCTCGGCGCGGGGGGCCGTGGCCGTGGGAGGGTTGGAGATGCTCATCGAACAGGCCGCGGCCTCCTATGTGCAGTGGACCGGCCAGGAGATGCCGCGCGAGGCCGTCCGCCGCGCCCTCCCGGTTTAACCCCACCGACCAGCCGTCCGATACCCAGAGGGCACGATTCGTCCGACTGTCCGTCGATTCTGAATGAACCAGCCAGGCCGCGGCAAAACGACTTCGCTCGCTCATCTCAACCTCCGCTATCCGGCGTTGCCGCAGACGTTTCTGCGGATTATGGAGTTGATGGAGCAGGGCATCAGCCATGATGCCCGGGCTGTGAGCGACGCCCTCGCGCACGACCCTGGCGCTGTGGGGAGGATTCTGCGACTGGCCAACTCGGGCCATCAGCGCCCGGAGGATGAGATTCGGACGGTGCACCGGGCGGTGGAGGTGCTGGGGCCGGAAACTGTGGCCGGCGTAGTGCTCGGCATGAATATGTCCGAGATCCGCTCGACGCTGGACGTCACGACCACGTTGCCCTTCCTGAATTTCATCCGCCATAGCGTGGCGACAGCTTTTCTGGCGCGCTTCCTCTATTTAATGAACCCCGATGCGCCGCGCGACGCGGCCACCCGGCAGGAGCGGGCGAACGAGGCGTTTACGGCCGGCCTCATGCACGACTTCGGGAAACTTCTCCTCCTCTACAACTTCCCGGAAGAGGCCTCGCGGTTTTACGGGGCCATGGCGCACGAATTCAAGACCGACTACGCCATCCTCGAGGCGGAGCGGGTGCTGTTCGGGTTCAGCCATGTCGAAGCCGGTAGCTTCCTCGCCCGGCAAATGCGTTTCCCGGCCGTGCTCACCCAGGCCATGGCGCTCCACCATACCTATACCGATCTCGGGTCGTTGCCCCGAGCCCTCCGCCACATGGTCTATGTCGCCGCCGCCGCGAACCGCGCCGCGCACGCGATGGAGGAAGATGCCGGCGAGGCTGCACTGGAATGCTGCTTCAATGACGACATCTGGCGCCTTCTTCTGGCCGATGGCGCGGTTTCAACGGACACGCTTCATACACTTCTCCGTGAATTTGTCGAGCTAAAACCCTCGCTCGACGAATACCTCGGCGCGTTCGCCTGAAAAAGTCTGGATCGCGAAGTCTCGCCGGACGTATCTTCTGCGACTTTCACGCAGCCAGGTACATCGTATGCGGGGTACACTCCCCGGGCATCCCACCGTACCCGAATTTCCGGCGGGGTCCCTGGACGTCGATCCCATCGAACGTTCCGAAACCATCCCTTCCAGCTGGTTTGTCGATCCCGCGTTCCACGCGTGGGATCGGGCCGCCGTGTTTTCGACCAGCTGGCAGTACGCCGGCCACATCGGGCAGCTCCGGGAAGCGGGCGATTACCTGACGGCGGACGCCGCCGGCGCGCCGGTTGTCGTGGTGCGCGGGGGGGACGGCGCGCTGAACGCCTTTTATAATGTATGCCGCCACCGCGGCGGACCCCTGGCGCTGGATCACTGCGGCCACGCCGCCATGCTTCAGTGCAAGTACCATGGGTGGACCTATCGACTGGATGGCTCGCTGCGGGGCGTGCCGCGGTTTAATCGGGTCGATCTGTTCGATAAAAAGGACTACGGCCTTGTCCCGGTCCACGTGGATGTGTGGGATGGCCTCGTGTTTGTTCATGCCGGCCAACCTCGCATCGCCCTGGCCGATCTCCTCGCCGGCATCGCCGAACGCATCGCCCCGATGCGCCTGGATGGGCTCCGTTTTGCTCGCCGCGTTCGATACGAAGTCGCCTGCAACTGGAAAGTGTATATCGACAACTACCTCGAAGGCTACCACCTGCCCTACGTGCACCCCGAATTATGTACGGTGCTGGATGTGGGCCGGTACGAGACCGAAACGTTTCCGCATTATTCGCTCCAGTACAGCCCCCTCAATGCCGGCTCCACGCGCTACGGCGCCGCATCCGATTCGGCCTATTATTACTTCGTCTTTCCCAATTGCATGCTCAATATCATGCCGGGCCGGCTGCAGATGAATCTCGTGCTGCCACTTGCGTCGGATCGGTGCGCAGTCCTGTTCGATTATTTCTACGCCGATACCGATTCGCTCGCTGCCGCCCGACGGATCGAAGAGGACATGGCGTTCAGCGATCATGTCCAGAAGGAGGACATCGAGATCTGCGAGTGGGTTCAGCGGGGGCTGGCGTCGCCGGCGTACGATCGCGGGCGTTTTTCGGTCGAGTGCGAGCAGGGCGTCTACCATTTTCAGACCCAGCTCAAGGCAGCGTATCGGTCCGCGGCAGGTGCCGCGGGGAGGACGGTATGAGCCCGACGGTCCCTCCTCCGGTCTGGCTGAAGCCGGCTATGTTTGATGCGGTGCCCGGTGTCGTGGCCGGCTTCAGCACCCGGTTGGGCGGTGTGAGCGCGTCTCCCTTCGGAAGTCTCAACCTCGGGTTGAGCACGAACGACGACCGCGAGGCCGTCCTCGAAAATCGTCGACGGCTGTTTGCCGCGGTGGGGTTCGAGGTCGGCGAACTGGCGATCACCGGCCAGGTCCACGGCGCCGAAATCGCCGTCGTGGAAACGCCGGGGCTCTATCCCGGGTTTGACGGTCTGGTGACGACCACCCCTCGTCTCCTGTTGTGCCTCAGCGCGGCTGACTGCGCCTCGGTATTATTTGCCACGCCCGATGGCGGGATGGTTGGCGCGTGCCACGCCGGCTGG
>JBGSPJ010000474.1:0-49268 GCA_041738655.1 Rhodothermales bacterium
GCCGAGGCTGCTCCAGCCGCTCGACGAGTCATCGCCCCGAAAATTCGCCCACTCGCTCAGGTTAGCCTTGGCGATGATGACGGCGCCGGCGGCGCGCAACCTTGCCACGAGGAAGGCATCCTCCGAGGCCCGGTGGCCCGCAAGCGCCCGGGAGCCGGCCGTAGTCGCCATTTGATCCCCGGTGTCGATGTTGTCCTTCACCACGACGGGGATGCCATGGAGCGAGCCTACGGGACCAGACTCCGCGAACACCCGATCCAGCTCCCGGGCGATGGCGATGGCGTCCGGGTTGGTGGCGATGATGGCGTTGAGCATCGGGCCGGCGTCGTCGATCGCGGCAATGCGGTCGAGGAAGTAGCGGGTGACGGCCTCGGCGCTGAGGCTTCCGTCGGCCAGCTGCTGTTGGAGCTCCGGCGCGGATAGATCTTCCAGGCGTTGATCAGCCATGGTTGACGGAGTCGGCGCAGCGCAGCCGGCCAGCACAAGCACCATCAGGACAATTCGCGTCATATGGGCATCCCTGTTGCGGGCGGTGTCAGGATTTGCGCGCATACACCGCGGCGATGAGGGGGCTGACGACGATATAATGGAGCAGAATGAACGCCGTTTCGATGAGCAGGAAGCCACTTACGGAAGCCATATGGTGTTTGGCGCCGACAGCAAGCACCATAAAACTCCAGGCGAGCGGGCACGCCAACGAGGCAAACTTGAGGGCACCCCTCATGATGGGTTCTCCTGCAAACATGCGTTCGTAGATAATGGCCCAGACGACCCCCTGAATCAGCATGGAGGCGAAACCGAACGGGATCACGAGATGCTCCCGAAAGACCTCCAGCGACTTGTAATAGTCGGCAAATACGGTCAGATGCCAGAGATAACCAAGCGGGAACGTGGGAATCACGTACGCCAGAACGGCCAGTATCTTTTTCTTCATGTAGGCGCCTCGTTTGACCTGGCCTTTTTAAGCAAGATAGGGCGCCACCTCCACTCAACCGCGCCCAACACCCCGACAAAAATCACCTCGCCGGCGAGGTGCGCGAATCCGAAGGGAGTAACAGAGGCCACGAATACCAGGAGGAGTCCGATACATGCCGGCGCCCACGCCATGTTGGCGATCGCCAGTCCCTGGATCAGCGCCATCGGTCGAACGGCGCGAATGGCCAGCGAAAACGAGTATAGAGCGTAGGCGAGGTTCGCCGCACCGGTAAATAGTATGACAGATTCCGGCAAGCCTTCGAGCCGGCTCAGCCATCCGCTGAAGACAAGCACAAGTACGCCGACGAGCGCGCCGGCGGAGCAATCGAACCAGAGGAGGTTGGGGAGGAGGCGCATGGAGACAAATTTACAGCATCATTGCCCATAATCCGCCCCCGCGAGGCTTTGGAGTGTGGACGATTGCCAGGTTTCGAGCCCGGTCAACATGGTTGCGACACGCGCGGAATCACGTTCCGCGATATTCACAACCTCACCAGGATCGGCGTTGAGATCGAACAACTCGACCAGCGGAGTGCCTTCGGGACCGTCTTGAACAACCAGTTTATACCGGTTATCCACCATCGCCCGCGGGCCGCGGTAGTCGCCGGCGGTGATCTCCTGGAAACGGTAGTTCGTGAAGTTGCGAGTGGCGACGCCGTTCATGAGCTTCACCAGGGGCGTCGTGCCCTGCTGGAATGCGGGGTCGATCCAGGGCTCCAGGTCCCGGCCGGCGATCTGCCGGGTGTCGTATTGCCAGAAAAAGATCGGATCGGCGCGCGCGTCCAGAGCGCCATCGAGCACGGGGCCAAGGTCGCGTCCGTCGAGGGGGCGGCTCGAGGGCACGGCAACACCGGTCAGCGCTGCCAGCGTTGGGAGGATATCGCTGGTGACGGCCGGCATGGCCGATGTACGAGGCAAGGCGATGTGCGCCGGCCACTCGACCACCGCCGGCACGCGAATCCCGCCTTCGTACACATCCCCCTTGGCGCCCCGCAGCGGGGTGTCGACGCTTTCGCCGGGCGGGGTCCCGTTGTCCCCCATGTACCACACGATCGTGTTATCGCGCAGGCCTTCTTCGCCGAGGAACTCCCGCAGTCCACCAATGGCGCGGTCCATGGCCGTGATTTCCGCGTAACGTTCGCGCAGGGCCTCGCCCAGGGCGCGGCGCGTATTTAATCCGGTTTCGTTGGAGGTGAGCGTGAGGGAGTCGCGGCCGGCGAAGCGAGCCGGCAGGTCGTCGTACAACGCCAGGTCCTCGGGCAGCCCGCTGTAGGGTTCGTGGGGCGAACCGAACCAGATGAGCGCCAGGAAGGGCCGGCCCTGGTCCCGGGCGGAGGTGATAAACTGAATGGCGCGGTCGACGATCACCATCGAACTTTCGCCCGGATAGACGCGGGGCGGACCCCCGTTGTCCGACAGCGCCGGATCGAGCTCGAAGAAGTTGTCGTGGGAGAGCCATTCGTCGAACCCCATCGCGCCGGGGTTCGTGGGTGATGCAGCATCGACGGGGCCTACGTGCCACTTCCCGAAGTGCCCGCGTACGTAGCCGGCTTCGCCCAGCAGATCAGCGATCGTGATCTCCTCGGGACGAATGGAATAGTTGGGCGTGAAGGTACCATACCGGTTGGGATGCCGGCCCGTGAGGATGGAGGCGCGGGTTGGCGAGCAGGTGGGATGGGCGGCGTAGAAGCGATCGAGCCGGAGCCCCGAGGCGGCCATGGCGTCGAGCACCGGGGTGTGGAGATGGGGATGTCCGTTGTAACCAGTCTCTTCCCAGCCGTGGTCGTCCCCGAGGAGCAGGATGATGTTGGGGGGACCCGCAGGGGGGGCCTGCCGGCAGCCGGCGAGGGCAACAAACAGGAAGCTGGTGATAAATAAGGATCTCATGGGGGCGGAACGTCTATTTGGCGTGGCTCGCGCACCATGAAGTAGTGAATTTCATTCTCGGAAACAACCTCGAACCCGTGGCGCCTGTACAGCGATCCTACCGGATTCCACTTCAGGTATTCAAGTCGAACTTCGCGATGGAATCGATCGCAGTCTTCAAGAAACGTCGTGAGAATCATCGAACCCAGGCCCCGGCCTCGATACTCGCGGAGGAGATAAAACTCGCCAAAACGCGTGTAGCCGGGCAGCTCATGGATGGAGAGGGTGCCGATCGGTTCTCCATCGAGCTCCACGATGAACCAGGGTTTCTCTTGCCAACGTTGCGTATGCACCGCCAGTTGGTACGCCTCATTCCAACCCCAGCGCATGGCGATATGTGGCCCCATGGCATCTTTCTTCGCCTGGAATGCAAAAGTCATATCCTGTTCGGCCGCGGAGCGTAAAGTTGGATGTATGGCTTTCACGTGAAAGATCAGCTATGTCGCAATTTATAGTGCCAAAGGACTACCTGTTCAGAATCGACAGGTAGGAGCGCCAGGGTCCTACGGCATAGGTAAAACGCCAGGCCATTATTCGGGAGATCTGATCGAGATGATCGAAGTCGTGAACGGCACGTGTGAACTGTGCCTGCCGGTCAAACGGGTCGAAAGGGAGTTCAACAGCGGGTACGTAAATGTTGTAGCGACCAGGGAAGCGACTCACACGTCCAGACGGTCCTCGTAGGCAACCGATTCGCCGTGTTCGAGCGACCGACGAAGCACCCTGAGGTACATGGCCCAGCAGTTGCATGAGATCCGGTAATGTTCATTGATACCAGGCCAACCCGTATGATGAAACTGAACCCAGGTTGCCCCGGCCCTCGGCTCGAGTCGGAAGCCAACGAGCGTGCCGAGCCAGTCGTTATCGGCTTGCACCATCGTCAATTCGAACTCCGAGTCCGGCACGTACCGCGTTACCATTCCGCGCCATACGTAGTCGGGTCCGAACGACAGGTCGTACTCCGCGCCCTCGCGCGGCTTGCCGGCCGACGCTTTTGTCCACCAGGTGTCGAGGCCGGCAGGGGTGCTGATGGCGCGAAACACGCGATCCGGGGAAGCCTTGATCGGGAAGTCGTGAAAAATGTTCGCCATGTTGACCTCTTGACCGAATGGAGAAATAATGCTCCTGCGGGGACGCGGTGTAGAATCATGTAGAAGATGTAGCGGGCCTGGCTCCAAGTGTGTTCAGGATCGAGAGATACGCGCGCCAGGGCCCAACGTCTTCTCGATAGCGACCGGCCAAAACACGCGCGATCTGAGAGACGTGGTTCAGATCGTGAAAAACCCACGTCGCCAGCAACTGACGTAAAGTGACCTGTCCGAATGCAGGATGAGTTCCAGTCAGCATAAGCTGGGCATCCGGGATATCCCAATTGCGAACCGTCTCGAGGTTCTTTGCGCGCAATTCGGCAAACCGATCGAGGAGTTGCTCCAGGGACCACCCTGCAAAACGCGTGAACTGGGCCTGCCGATCGAATGGGTCGAAGGGGCGCTCCACACCGAACTCAACGATGATGCCGGCCCGGGTAAGCCAGTCCGTCTCTTCCCCATGGACCAGATGCCCGACCACATCGTAGGCACTCCAGGTGCCCGGTCCTTCGTTGGTGGCGTGCCAGGAAGCGTCGGTACCACGAAGGAGCGCATCAAGAATTCGTGGCGTGCGCTGAAGCAAATCGAGCGTTTGGGGTAGGTCGAAGTTCAAGGAGATGAAAGCGCTTGTTGGTTGGAGCTGGATCAGACGCTTATTCGCGAGCCCAATCCGGCACGGGCGTTTCGGGATCAAACAGTTCATCCACATAATACGTCCGCCGCGAACGGGCATTGCCGGCGTAAAGCCCGGCCAGATTCCCACTCACCATGATACTCGATCGGCTATTGTTGGGCAACAACTCATCCCGGTGGAAACGATCCAACACCATGTGACCCAGCTCATGGAAGATCAGGGCCTCGTTGTCTTCCACGGGTCGCGATGCCCAACACCGGTCATCCACAACAATCGATATGATGCGCTCGGTTGATTCCGGATTGTCGTACCACGGCGCTAATCCACAAAGCGACTGCCCTTCATAGATGATTTCTTCCTCGATTTGAAAGACGACCGTCGCCATGGGCGCTGACAGGTCCTTCCCTCGCTGGCTGGCCTCCAGTATAAACGCAGCGGCGTGTGCTTCAATCTCGGCCATGAAGTCGCGCGGAGGTTGCTCTTTATCCTCAAACACGCTGCAACTGGCAAGAAGCAGGAGGCATAGCGTTGGCCAGCCGTCGCGCATGAACATCACGCTTCCTTGTTCTTTTCATCCCAGGCCATCGGCTCCCAGAGTTCCACCTTGTTCCCCTCCGGGTCCATGATCCAGGCGAACTTCCCGTTTTCGTGAGATTCGGGACCCTTGACAACTTCGATGCCTTCCGCATTGAGTTGCGCGATCAACGCGACGAGGTCATCCACCCGGTAGTTGATCATGAACGAGGAGTCGCTGGGACTGAACCACTGGCTCTCCTTTTTCGCGAGACTCCACACGGTGAGTCCCCCGTCGTTAGCCGTGTCGTCCGGCCATTTCAGCACGGCGCCGCCCCAGCTTTCCACTGGGATTCCCAGGTGCTTCTGATACCAGGCGCCCAGCGCCGCGCTGTCGTTTCGGCTCTTGAAAAAGACGCCACCAATTCCCGTGACTTTAGCCATGGATCACCTATTCTGTTGATGTGTGGAGGCTGCCAACTCGTGTTCCCGGCATACGATGCAGGCAACACCCAGCCGGCCCCTATTCGCGTGTCAGATCCTTTACCCGTTCAAAAGGCCAATGGCTCCCAAGCCAGGCATGAACGACCTCGCCCAGCTCCGTCTGCATGCCTTTCTCCCGTTCGCTCGCGCGGACCCAGTAGAGCACAGCCGCATCGAAGGCTTCTTCCGGCGACGGGACAATATAAACGCTGCCGAGGACGTGCGCGCCGGCTGCATCCTCGACGGTGTACGTGAACGCGATGCGTTCCTCAAACTGTGCTTCGTGGAGACGCAGGTCCTCCCGGTTGTTTTCCAGGGTGAAGTCTTCAGGAGGCCAGTCCGGTCCGAAGAGCTCGTGCAGGAAATCTCGGCTCGAAACCACGGCTTCGAAATCAGCCTCGGCGTCGTCGACCGTGAGTTTGCGTAGCGTGAATCGCGGGGTTTCCAGCCGGAGGGGTACGACAAAGCTTTCAGGAACGAGGGGGGCGGACTCCCCGTCCTGTGCACTCGCCCTGCTGGCAAGCATCGTCAGTCCAGGGAGAAGCATCCCGAGAAGTAGCCATTTCACACGCATGGGAGAATGACGGTTTACACAACGGAGGACAACGACCGGCACCACGCAGCCGGGGACCGCAAAAAAGCGTCCCGTCAGAACGCCGGCACGTCCCCCTCCAATGCATAGACCGTGCCCTGCACGACCCCGTCGAATGCCGTTCCGTCCGCAGCCTGCAGGTTGTAGGCGACCTCGACAATCCACGTCGGCGCCAGATCGGGGATTTGAAGCAGCACCGTGCGGCCGTCGGCCGACAGGGTAACGTCTTCAATGTGTAGCTCCCGCGTGTTCAGGCGCTCGGAGCCGTAGGTACGGGAACGCTTGAGGTCCCATACGGTGACGGTAAACGCCTCCGCGCCGGCGGATTTTTCCAGCGGCGACGCAAAGGCCAGCTCTATGCCGGACGTCCGCGCTTTCATCGCGACGGGCAGATACAGCGGCTGCCCCGTGTAACGAATCCGGTACAATCCACCCACCTGGATCATCTGGTTCGTCGCCCAGGCGGACATGCCGAGGGCGTACAGCTGTCCGTCCAGCGGGTTAAACCGCCCCCGGATGATGCCCGTCGGGAACTGCGGCACCGGCAACTCGACGAGGGCGCCCTGCCGGACGTCGTCGAACGTCTGCGTCATCACGACGAAGATCTTCCCGTAGCCGTAGGAAAGGCTCAGCAAGCTCCCGTCGAGCGGCCCCCAACGGTCGCTTTCGGCCCAGAGCAGCTCCGCCGGCGAACGGTCGTGCTTCGAGTCGATCCACAGCAGCGGCTGGATCATCGCCTCGTCGGAGGAATCCGCCGGCGCGCCGTACCCGTACATATTGCCGTAGAAGCCGCCCTCCTCCACCCAGTTGATGCGGTTCATCGGATTCCAGTGGCCCTCCTGATCGGTGACGATAAACGAACCGTCGGGGTTGAGTAGCACGCCGTTGGCGGCGCGAAATCCCTTCGCGATAATCTCGGAGGTGCTGCCGTCGGGGCTCACGCGGATGAGGGTGCCGTGTTGCGGGACGAGGGATGTGCGGGCGTGGCGGGCGCTTTTGGCATAGTAGAAGTTGCCGGCGGCGTCGGTCTGGAGCCCCATCGCGAACTCGTGGAAGTGCTCCGTCACCTGGTGATCGCTGTTGAAGCTCTCGTAGAAGTCCGTCTCGCCGTCGCTGTTTAAGTCGCGCAGCACGGCGATCTGGTCCCGGCATCCCACATAAATCGCCCCCTCGTGGTACTTAACGCCCAGCGGTTGGAAGAGCCCCGTCGCGATGCGATGCCACCGGATTACGCCCTCCGGCTGTGCGATACCCTGCAGGCGCCATACCTCCCCATCGACGGTGGTGACCACCGCCTCGTCGCCGCCCGGGAGGAAGTCGATGCCCGTGGGGCGCATCCGGCTTTTCCAGGGGTTGTCCAGCGGGAGGGTCAGCACGTCCACGGCGTAGGCCTCCGTGTCGTCACCCCGGATGATGGGGGTGGAGAGGACCTCGGGGAATCGCGCCGGCCCACCTTGTGTGTAACGGGTGAGGTCATCGGGCGGGTTGCCGGCGCTCGCCGCCGCGGCAACGTCCACGCCGCTGGCGGCCATCCAGACTTTAACCTTGGCCGGCGCGCCGGCCGGCACCTTCAGCACGTGAAAGCCCTGTTCCCGGGTGAGGGTCGCGCCTGAGACGTACACCGAGGCCTCCGCCGGCGCAATCCGCATGGTGAGCGCGGTTGATGCCGCCCCAATGTTGAGCGAACGGCTTACGATGGGCGCCGCGCCATCCCCCTCCAGATCGTACGACTCCAGCACCTCGGTGTCTCCGACCGTGTACGCAATCACGACGCGGCTGCCATGGCGATAGAGGCCCTTGTAATGCGCCCATTCGCGGGGGAGTGGGCCGAACGGCCGGCCGTCGACCGCCACAAACCGCGGGTCGGCGAAGCCGCCGGTAGCCGGGTTGGCCCATCCGGGCGTTATGGGGTTCTCGACCTGGATCGTGCCGACGGTGCGGGGAAAAATGTTGTGCTGGTCGTTGAGGAGGATGCCTTCGTAATCGATAAACCCACCGCCCGTCCAGAAGCCGGTGAGGCGCATCAGGTCGTGATCGAACAGGACAAACGCGTTGCCGGCGGCCACACCGCCCTGGCCCTCATCGAGGCGGATGGCGATGCCTTTGTAGGCGAAGTTGACATCGCGAAAGTCCTCGTTCGGCAGCGGACTGCGTCCGCCCGAAATGCCGCGGGGCGGGTCGTTGGTGTTGGCGAGTTCGTAGGTGTGGATGAGGAAGTCGCCATAGTCCATCTCGGCCCAGGGCGTATAGGGCTGCGGGTCCGGGCCGAGGGTGTCGCCGGCGGGGAGGCCGGCGAGGTAGGCGTCGGTGATCGGGACGTACTGGTCGGGATTATGCTCTTTGAGGAACTCCTCCCGAATGAAGTGGATGACCTCGTACTTCTCGCGCGGGGTGAGGCGCAGCTGCGGCGGCATGAGCCCGTAGCCGCGGGTGAGCGTCTGGTACAGGGAGTGGGGATCGGCGCCGTTTTTAAACGCCTCCTGCCAGAACTGGCGGGAGTTGGGGATGGAGCCGGGCTGTTCGGTGTCGCCGTGGCAGCTGTAACAGGCGTTGCGGTAGGTGACCATCCCCTTGTGGTAGAACTCCTCGCTCCAGTCGGCCATGAGGCCGGCATGGTCGAGGGAGCGCTCGTAGTCGGGCAGCGCGGTGTCGTCGAGGAGGTAGGTCGCGGGGGTGTCGGCCGGCCGGCACGCCGCGGCCAGGAGGACGAGGAGGAGGCAGAGGCGAGGGGTCATAACCTACTAAGGGCTGGTGGCGCCTGTTAGATACGGTCTGCCGGCGTGACGTGCAAAGAGAAGGAGGAAGGAAGGCTATCTCATTTCAGCCGCTCGAGCTTCCCCTTGCGCTTCACGATGTTCTTGTAATCCCACTGGATCTCGCGCGCTTTCTGGAGCCACCGCTGTACATCGCCGGCCGCGATCTCGGAGACGTCATTGTAAAATACCGAGGCATCTTTAAACTTCTTGCCCACCACATCGAGCCCCGGCTCGTCGAAATCCGCCCCACTCCAGAACATCAGCCGTATCCCTGCCTTTTGTTTACTGTATCCGACGATCGGGTTTTCATCCAGGAACCAGACCGGGTGGGCGTGCCACACCTTGCTCTCCGCTTCCGGCAGGCCCCGGTCTATTTCCCGGGCCAGGCGTTCACAGATTTCCCGGTCGGGGCCGGCCTGGCGCTCGTTGTACTGGTGGGTGTCCGGGTGCATGGCGTTCTCTGTTGGATAGGGCTGCCGTATCGGGAAGGGAGTAACGCCGGAAAAGTTCGGGGCGGGGTGTGACATCGTACGTTCATACCGGACTCTTAATGTCGTTGATCACCCTCCCGCGGTCTGCCCTGATGGAGTGCTTCTCGTGGCGCGATCCGACCATTCAAGAACCACGAGCATGCCGACCCCCAGCATGATGGCTACATCGGCGACATTAAAGATGCCCGTCCGAAACGAACCCAGGCCGACGTTCAGGAAGTCCACAACACGGCCATTTACCACTCGATCGATCCAGTTTGAAACCCCGCCCGCAAGCACGAACGCGACCCCGAGGGACCACCCGAGGGACCCACGAAAACGAAGCAAACCCGCAAGCAGTGCAACCAGAAAGAGGCCAGTCGCCACGGTAAAAAGCAAGGTTCGTGCGAGGGGTGGAAGCTCCGCGCCCATGCTGAGAAAACCGCCCGTGTTTTCGGCATACTGCAGCCGGAATGAATCGGCGAGGAAAGACTGCGCCGGCTGCTCGGCCAACCGTTCCGTGGCCAGGTGTTTCGTGACCCGATCACAACCGATCGTCGACGTTACGACGACGGCAAGAAGAAACAGACGCAGACTTGTTTTCACGGTTGGACCTCCTGTATGCGCAACCCCATCTTTCGGGTTGCCTGACCACTGAAAAGGTGAGCGCTTTTGTACGGATGGTATTCTCCACTACGACAACAACGGCTATGCCGGAACGAGGTGCAGTGCGCAAAGGACGGCCTCCAATTCGGCCAAATCACGCCACGGAAGGATAGGCGAGTTGCCTCGCTCGTCGGGGGGATTGTCCGGAAGCGAATCCGACCAGCCGCCGCAACCGACCAGCGGAAGGAGCGGGCGTTTATGCAACCAGGCCAGGCAGACCTCCGAAATGGTGCCGGCGCGGCCGCCGATGACAATGCAGGCATCCCCCGATAGCGCCATGAGCAGGTTTCGGGCATCCCCAATTCCCGAGGGGATAACCACCGTTGCCGGCCAATCCGAGGGGGGCATGGTGTCCGGTGGAATGATGCTTACGACCAGACCGCCCCTGGCCATCGCGCGTTCGGCGGCGACGCGTGTGGCCGGACTGCCGCAGCCGCTGACGACGGTAATGCCAAGGCTCGCAAGCAACTCGCCGGCTTGTCCCGCCAGGGTGTACGCCGGCGAGCCCGGCTCGGCACTGCCCAGGATAGCGACTTGAGGTTTACGCATGGTGTAGCTTTGAAGCCATGGACGCAATCAGACGTTCGTACAAGGAGTGCTCTTACCCTCAACGCAGGTCCTGAAGCTCGGCGCGGACGTTTTCTGCCGCGAGCGCAATCGTCTCGCCCAGCGCCAGGCTATAGGCTTGGACATACCAGGCGCCGGCTTCCGTTTTCCAATCCTGGAGTGCCCCGGCCAGCACGTCGTCGGTCAGGTTTCCATACTGATAGAGGAAACTGACGACAGCGCCAGGGAAAAACGCCTCGGCCTGAGCCGCTTGGTCTGCTTCGGACAGCGGCTCGAAGGAGGGCGTTTCCGGCGCGACTTCCGCGGCGATGCGGTGCGCGGCCGCTCGCAAACGTTCGGTCAACATCACAAAAAACACGCTGGCCGACTGTGCCGCGGCGAGTTCAACCGCCAACTGGATTCTCGCTCTGGGAGGAGGGTTATCGGCGAACTGTTCCGCGTATACTTCCAGGCTTGTCGCCGGCGGAAGCGAATCCGCCATGGCTTCTGCGCGCCCGAGTGCGCCCTCACGAATCAATAGCGCGGCGGCAGCAAAGTCAGATGCATCCCCCTGGTCTTCGAAACGGCTCCGCATGAGAGGAAGCAGGGCATCAAGTGACAGGTGTCGATCCATCGCCCCCTGCAATTCGGAGGTTTCCGCAACCTCGAGGCCGGCCAACTCCGCTCCGACACCCTCACGCACACTGCCGAGTACATCCTCGACTTCGGAATGAGCCAGCAGGATCGACACATCGTCTGCCGCTGGAGATTGCGCCGCGGCAAGCCGGGCCGTGCAAAGAATCAACACGAGAATGAGCAGCGGAAGACGCATGTAAATGTTAGGAATAGATGACAGGATGAAGCCGATCAAGCCGTACGTAGCCTCTCGTTACCATCGAAGATAATCACGGGAGGCCGGCTGACTGCCATGGCGAACAAACTTCGCTGATCAGCCGAATACCTGCCATTTGTTTGCCATCGGTGGAAAACACAACCGGATCGGACGGCAGTCGGAACGGCGGACGGGTCACGGGTCGTCTGCGGGGGCCAGGCTTTCCAGCATCCGCGTTGCCTCGTCGAGCATTTCGCCTGTTACCCCACTCGCGATGATTTCGCTGAGGTACGCCCGCGCCTGCGCCGGTTCGCGATCCGCCGACATCTCAGCCAGGGCCATCCAACTCCACACCTTGAACAGGCGGCGCAGAAAATCGTCTTCCTGATTCGATAACGCCAGGATGGCCTGAAAACAAGCGGATGCTTCGTTCGTTCGGCCTCGCCCCTGCAGCAGGTAGCCCTGCGCCAACAACATCCATCGGTTCGCTGGATGTAGGGCGAGCAAGCGTTCTCCTTCTTGGATGGCAATGTCCTGACTGCCGGCATCCGAAAGCCGAAGTGCGGCGAAGTGTACCACGGGATCGGGGGTGTCTTGCGGGTAACGCGATCGGATGAGATCAAACCCGCGCTGTGCCTCGTCCGTGGCGCCGGTCCACAGATCGATCAGCGCCCATCCGATGAGTTCATCCCGGAACAGGTACCTGCCCGCCGCCTCCAATTCGACAAGCCGCTGCTCGATATCCGGCTCACCACGCTCGGGCCGGCCCAGGGGGTCGCCACGCCCGGAGAAGGCGAACAGGCGGAGGAAGCTCATCGCGAACGGGGACTTGGTGACATCGCCCATGAGCATCCGGAACGGGTCGCTGAGTACGTTTGTGTTGGCGAGTATGAATACCGAGAGGTTGTGGTCTGGGAGCCGAATGAGCAGCGCTCCCGAATGCTCGGGGTCGTCCTGCCCGAAACTCCACATCACCTTCTGCCCCTGCACGTTCTGGGCAAACCATCCAAGACTTACGGGGAGTAGAGTGCCATCCACCGCGCGCGACGGCGTGGCCAGCCGCGTCAACGACGCCGGCTGCAGCAGCATGCCACGATCGAGCGCGGAAAGGAACGCCCCCATATCGTGGGTGGTCGAGACCAGGCCCGCGTGTGCCCCCAGCGCCGGCGACGGATAGGCCTGCATCCCCGCCGGTTCAAGAATCCGCTGGCGAATCACGTCCGCGAACGATAAGCCCGTAATCGAATCGATGACGGCGCCGACCAGTGCGTATCGCATCGTGCTGTATACGTACTCGCTGCCGATGTCGCCTTCCGACGTGTGCGTGAGCAGATGGCTGATCCGAACGTCGTCTGGCAGCCGATGGCTACCAACATAGCGATGTGCCGGGGCGTCGAGATCGAGCGTTCCCGCTTCAACAAGCTGCATCGCGACGACGGCGGCGAGTGTCTTCGTGACCGAGGCGATCCGCAGGGGCGTGTTGATTGTGAACGGCGCGGGTTCAGCCTCCTGCGTAACCCCAAACGCTCCGGACGCGAGCACATCGCCATCCTCGACGATGACATAGGCGAGGCCTGGAATCGCGAGCGCGGCCTGGAGATCCTGAATCTCCTTCTCGAACACGACGGTGTTTGCATGCCACGATCCTTCCGGAGCCTGAGGGGCGGTAGCACACCCCGTGGCAATGCCCATCAGGAGGGCAACTGCCACGACACATACGTTGAATGTATTTGTTGACACCATGATGCCTGACATCGTTTTAAGATGTGATCAGACGGAACCGCGATGCGTTCGTTTCAGTGCGTTGGTGGCGAATGACTCCCATCCTGACCTTGACCTCGCGAGAGGCTTTGCTACCTCCTCGGCTCATACCGCATCGCCACCGCGCCCGAGGCGAACTCCTGCCGGCCGACGAGCTTCAGGTCGAGCGGTTTCGACAGCCCGGCGAACAGCGCCCGCCCGTGGCCAGCTACCCGGGGGTGCACGATAAACTCGTATTCATCGATCAATCCGAGCTCCGCCAGCGCCAGCGGGAGCATCACGCCTCCCGTGAAGAGTCCAGTTCCGGGCTCCTGCTTGAGCTGCCGAACGACTTTCTCCAGGTCCCCGCGCACCAGCTCCGCGTTCCAATCGACCTGATCCAGCGTGCTCGACACGACGTACTTCTTCGCCGCGTCGATCGTCCGGGCGAAAGGGACCATCCAATCACTCATCCAATCCGGCATCTCCCCTGTTTGCGCCACCGTCCGCCAGCCGGCCTCCATCAATCCGTAGGTTATCCGCCCGAAGAGAAGGGCATCGGCGCGGGCGATGCCCTCGGCGGCGTGGCGGTGCAGTTCTTCGTCCGGGAGGATGGCCGTATGATCGCAACAGCCGTCCAGGGTGATGTTGATGGAGTAGCGGAGAGGTCGCATTTCGTGAGAGCCAGGGTTATGAAGCGCACACGCGCATGCCAGGGATAGAACAGAATCGGAGTCCGTCCAATATAGCCTCAACCTGAGCCAAGCACCAAAACGCCATGGGTTCCAAACTATTCATACCGCAGGCTCCTCACCGGGTCCGCCAGGGCGGATTTAATCGACTGGTAGCTCACCGTTAGCCAGGCGATGAGCAACGCGGCCACGCCGGCCAACACAAACAGGCCGATGCTAATGTCGATGTGCGACTCAAACTGCGCCAGCCACCGATCCACAACCAGGTAAGCCAGCGGTATGGCCACCGCGACGCCGATCAGCACGAGCTTTGTCACTTCCCCGGTCAGGAGCCCGACCAGGTTGGGCACCGTGGCGCCGAGCACTTTGCGAATGCCGAGTTCTTTCGTGCGCAACTGTGCGGTGAACGAAATCAACCCGAAAAGCCCGAGGCAGGAAATGAAGATCGCAATGAGTGAGAAGATGTTGGCCAGCGTCCCGAGCACGACTTCGCTCCGGTATGTTTCTTCGAAATCTTGATCCATGAACCGGTACTCGAACGGATATTCTGGATTAAACGTGGTGGCGACAGCCTCCAGGCTCGCGATCGCATCCCGCGTGCGGCCGGCCTCCGTACGAACGTAGATGACGTTCGCCGCCGCCGGGTTCAGGAAGAACACGACCGGCTCCACAGGCTGGTAAAGCGAGTTCATTTCGAAATCCCTGACGACTCCCACGATAGGCCCGGTCACCGCCCAAAACCTAAACGTCGCCCCGAGCACGCCCTCCCCGATCAGCCGGGCGGCTTCCTCGTTGACCAGCACGCTGAGGCTATCGGCTCCGAACGCCGGGTCGAAGGTGCGGCCGGCTACCACGTCCATACGCATCGTCTCGAGAAAGTCGTAGTCGACACCGAGGAAGTAAAACTCCCGCTGGACGTCCGGATCCATGCCTTCCCACGTAGCGCCACCGGTGCTGCTCCCGATCGACAGCGGCTGCGACGACGCCGCGGAGACGCCGGCGATGCCAGGCCGGCCGAGCAATTCGGCTTTGACGGCGTCGTATTGTGTTCGCAACGCCCCTTCCATCGCCAGATACACCACGTTTTCCCGATCCAGTCCGATATCGTGCGTCCGGATGAACAGGAGCTGTCGATAAATCGCGATCGTGGCGATGATGAGCACCACCGAGAGCGTGAATTGCAGCACGACGAGGCCTTTTCGCAACCTCGCTGTGCCCACGCGATGCCGAAACGTCCCCCGTAGAACGACCAGTGGGTTGAACGACGAGAGGTACAGAGCAGGATAGCTGCCGGCCAGCAACCCTACCACGCATGCGATCCCGAACATGCCGAACAAGAATCCAGGCCCGAGTTCGGCCCGGGAAAACGCCTTCCCACTCACCTGGTTAAACAGCGGCAGCAGTGCGTAGACGAGGCCGACCGCAAGCAGGAAGGCCACCGTAGTCAACAACACAGACTCGGTGAGGAACTGCTGTATGAGCGAGTGCTGGTTGGCACCGATTGCCTTGCGTACGCCGATCTCCCGCGCACGTTGTCCACCGCGAGCGGTGGCGAGGTTCATGAAGTTGATCGAGGCGATGAGTAGCAGAAATACCGCCACCATCGTCAGGATACGAACGTACTCGATCCGTCCGCCCACAAGTTGCCCGTTTTCGAAGGAGGCATAGAGATACGTATCCTCGAACGGCTGGAAGAACAGCTCCTCGTCGGCGCCTTCTTCATTCTCGTTCACGATGCCGGCGATCTTTGCGTTTACCGCCGGCAAGACGGCGTCCTCACGGAGCGAAGCGTAGAGCTGAAAGCCGTTGTTTCCCCATTGATCCACCCAATCCTTACCCACATAGAAATCAGCGATATGCATAAATAGGTCGGCCTGCATCGATGTGTTTCCAGGCACGTCCTTAATGACGCCGGTCACCGTGAAATCGCGTCGATGATCGAGGGTGATGCGCCGGCCGACGGCGTTGGACCCCGACTGCCAGTCCTCACCGAACAGCTTGCGCGCCAGACGATCGGAAATCACGACATGGTCCTCCGCCTGAAAGGCCTCGGCCGGCTTGCCTTGAATAAACGGAAACGCGAATACCTCAAAAAATGCCGCGCCTACGTAGAGGCCCGTCTCTCGGTACGAACGATCGTCCGAGGTGACGACAACGGATTCGGGCCACCGGGTGAGCGCGACATGTTCGATTTCGGGATAGTCGCGATCCAACACCTCCGCGAGGGGCTTGGCGGCTCCGCTCCAGGTGTAGATACGGTCCTCCATCCGCACGTTGCGCCGCAGCATGTGGATACGATCGCCCTCTTCCAGGAACCGGTCGTACTGGTATTCGCTGCGTACCCATAGCAGGATGAAGAAGCTGCACGCAAAACCCACGGCGAGCCCGGTGACGTTGATCAGTGCGTAGCTGCGGTGTTTGCGTAGCGTGCGGATCGCGATGGTCAGATAATTCTTGAGCATGGTGAATCTCCATCTGAGTTCCGAGAAGACAGCACGCCGGCGCTGCAGCTTGCCCCAGTAGACCTTTCCGTATTCCGTTTCCCCACCCTCGAGATCGCCCAGCGACGTCACGGCGCGCCTAAACGCCGCTTCTTCTTCCACGCCTTCGCGCACCAGATCAGCCGCATGATCCCGCAGATGCCGTTCGAGCTCGTCGAGGTCCTCCTCAAGGAATGCCCGCCGGCGTGTAAGGACCTGCCGCCAGGTAGCGATGGCTGTTTCCAGATGAAACATGGGATCGTGCGGTCAGGTGGCCAGAGAAGGGGTGGGGCCCCACAGGGCGGCAAGCAACGCGTTCAGGTCAAGCCAGTCGCGCTTCGCATGCGCCAGCGCTTCCTCCCCCTTCGCGGTGAGCCGGTAGTATTTGCGACCGGGGCCGGACTCGTCGTGGCGCCAGGACGAGGCGACCAGCCGGCGATTCTCAAGATCGTGCAGCAGCGGATACAGCCTGTTGGCCGTCCAGCTGATGCGCCCCTCGGACAGCTTCTGAATCTGTTGGATGATCTCGTACCCGTACGTTTCGCCACGACCGAGGAGGGCCAGGACGAGGGGTTCGAAGGAAGCGGCCAGCAACGGCTTTGGAAACATGGGCTCGAACGGGAAGGACTTATATATCTGCCTCCTGAACTATATCAATTATTGGATATAATATCAAGCGCCCAAGGGTTGAACATCAAAACGCCGAGTTCAGAACCTCTCCTCCGTGGACGGCAGCGACCACACGGGGTGTGTGAACCCCAGGCCGGCGAAGATATCCCGTGCTTCCGCGGTGCTCTTTTTTGTCCATTCCGGGTTGAGGTGTTCGCCATACCAGCGCTTCGCCAGTTCCAGCACCGTGGCCACAGGCTGCACATCGCCGCGAGGCAGCTGATGACGCGCGCACCAGTCCGCTACTTGGGCCTCGTCGTTGAACAGGAGCATCATGCTGCAGGTGTAGACGACGTTGTCCCAGGCCTGCGTCATCGCGATCGGGAAATGGACCACCACATTGCTCGGGTTCACTCCGCCCTCCGCCACCTCTAGCTGAATGCGCTGGCCCTCGGCGCCCAGCGTGGACGTAATGCGGCACGGCTCGCCGACAAGCACGGCGATGCCGAGCGCGCACCAGGCACAGTTGGCCCACCATTTTTTGTCGCCGGCCTCGACCAGGAAAAGCGTCGGAGCCAGCGAAAACGGATGAATCGCCCAGACGTCATGGCTCGACGGGTGGAGGACGACTCCGTGAAGTTCGGCGAGCGCCTCGAACACCTGATCCAGTTCGTCCGATGAGACGCAACCCAGCCGCGTTTTGAGTTCGTCGCGCGAAGGGATCGAACACATCTCGACCAGGCTCCGGATGAGTTCGTAGTGGAGCCGGCCTGGTGTTGAGTTTCCTGTTGTCATCAATCGGGCGGACATGTTAGAGTGCGAACAACAAAACCATCACGATAGCCCACCTATCGAGCATCAGGATGAGTTTTTAGCGGTCACTTTGCATCCCGATCAAATGCCACCGAAGAGCACATCCATCGGGTAAGGCAATGTTAGCTCGGGCATCTGCTCTTTCGGGAAGTACCGAAGGGCCTGCGTTTCCGAGTCCAACGGCGCGGCGGAAGATGTAACTATTCTACAACGGAAAAGCACCACGGTGTATTCCACCATGTCCCCGTTGGAATACGTGTACCGAAATGCAGAGCCGCCAAACACGCCGCGAATCTCGATGGGCTCAACCACGAGCCCGGTTTCTTCCCGCACTTCCCGGTATACAGCGTCCTGGGGAGATTCCCCTGGCTCGATCGCGCCGGCCGGGAGGCTCCATATGTGCCCCGCCTTTTCCTGCAGCAGGAGTGAACCGTCTTTGTCGCGGATGACCGCCGCGACGCTGGGGACAAGCAGCAGCTCGTGACCGATCCTGGCGCGAAGACGCCGAACGTACGGTGACATGGCTTGATGATGGCTGATTCGTGGTGTTACCGGCCGAGTGCTGCTTGCCCTGGCGGATCCGATGGCAGGACGGTTTGGCGCGCCGGGTTGATCCCCTCGATCAGGTCGGCCATGTCGACGGCGTCTGAATCCCCCCTCTCTCGAAGACCGTTGACGACGCCGGCCTGGTTGCGGGCGGGCTGGTTCTGACTCGTCTTCCATTTTGCGTCCAGACGCGTGATGACCATCTCTACTCCCACCACCGCCCGGATCAGCTTCTCTGTGAAGTCAGCCGGGGCATCGTCCAGCTTCCAGGATTCGGGAAAGGAGGCCTCGTTGTGTGCCGTAAGCTGCTCGAGGTGCGCACGAATCCAGACAGGATCCTCAATGACGCGGAGCGTGCCGTAGGCATGAGCGACCACGTAGTTCCAGGTTGGCACGACCTTTCCCGTTTCGGCTTTGGTCGGGTACCAGGATGGGGAGATGTACGCCTCGGGCCCCTGGAAGATGGCCAGGGATTCGCTGTCGTTGTTGACTTCTTGCCAGACCTTGTTGGCTCGGGCGACATGGCCGCGCAGCGTGCCAAACGGACCCGGCTCCGGCGAGAGATGCAGCGGGATGTGGTTGGCGTTGAGTCCGATCGGCGAGAGCGTGACCAGGGTTGCCAGGGGGCGGGCACGCATGAGGTCGTGGACGATCTCAACACCTGGCCCGGCAAAGTGCCCGGGTATGTACATGGGGTTGCGTGGAAACTAGGGATGGAGAGGAGGAAGACGCTCCGATCGGCAGAAGCCCGAGCGCCCGGTCACAAGGTACCGGCGGCCCATGCATGGCACAATACCCGCATCGAATCCCCCCTGCCCCCAAGCTCTTTACGTCAAAGAAATACCGGCTCTCTTACTCTGTGATGCTCGTCAATCCAGAGAATGAACTTTAATCCCCAATTTGCGGTGATCAAACGTGTTGAAGCCGATCCATGGGCGAAACGAAACTCTGGCCTCCGCGGAATCCTCACCATCCCCTTTGACCGATTGGAGAAATAAGGCTCCCGCAGAGGCGCGGGGGAGGATCACGTGGAAGATTTGGCAGTGCTGACTCCGATGGATGGCACCAAAAGAATAACAAATAGGCCAGACGGGCAAAGGATACCCTGTATGACTATGTTCAACGTTGCGAAGCTTTTCCGAAGCCACCATTCAGGCTTCCTCCGCGACTGCTTTGAGGAAAAGCGACCGGCCGGTGTAGTCGATGACGGCCGCGTGGGCATTCGCCCGGAGCGACCTTCTATTTCAGCAAGCCGCGACAGGTCTAGGTAGCTCCGAGGCTTTACCTGCATACGGTGCCCCGTGCTCAACCAAATACTTAAAACCGGCGAGTGCGTCCGGTGCCATTCGTTCCATCACAGGTCCCATTATGGGCTCTAATAGTCGCCCAAGCACCCCTCCTCTCAACTCCACCTCCGCCTCGGTTGTCAGAAGAGATACATCGCCTTGCGGCACGACGGACCACTTGTTTGTGGCACGTTTGATCATCGGGATACCAAAACCCTCGTAGGTAAAGGAGCGGCCTTCCTCCCATTCCAGCCAGCGCTCTCGAATGGTCAGCCCTCCCTGAAGCTTGCACGTCCGCTGAGCGCCAACTCCGTACGCCGCATCGGCGTCGCACTCCGCATGGAGGACGGGCTCAGACCACAGTTGGATGTCCTCCAAGTTCGCCAGCCTCTCCCAGACAATAGCGGCGGGAGCATCAATGCAAACGGACGCAGATATTTTAATCATGGCAGTTGCCTGTGCTATGAAGCCTGTCTTTCAATTATTCAGGCTTTATACTCAAACCAGGCCCACTCAGCCTCATATCTGAGAAAAAAAACAATGCCAGTGTTCACCGGCCCCACAGCGGTTTGGTGTCGGCCTGTAGGCGGTTGATGCGTGCGATGTGGGTATCACAGACGCGGCGGTTGAAGATGTTGTCCATATGTGGATCGTCAATACTATGTCAGGAGTGTTAACAAAATTCAGAAACGACCCCAAAAGGCAGTTTGTCATCCCGGGCTCCGACCCGGGAACCAGCCGGATGAGCCATTCTTCGGGATCCCGGATCAGGTCCGGGATGACATTGCCGTGGTATTTGGCGTTTTGTTAACAGCCCTGATACTATGTTCACAGGGACGTGGTTACTGCCCCTCCGGCACCCCATCTTCCAGCGGGATACGCGCCACCGCTTCCCGGGCCGGCTTTGGCCGTCGGTTTCGATCGTACAGCAGCGGGTAATTGGTTCGTCCCGGTATCGGGTAGCCGTTTTTCCAGGACATGCCGTCGTGTACGCCCCAGAATGTCACGCGGTCGATCTGGTCGCGCTTGCGATAAAAGAGTCTGAACAACTCTGCGTATCGGTCCGCCAGCGCTTGCTGGACCTCCTCGGGGAGCCCGTCGCGATAGGGATCGAGGTACTTCTCGAATTCCTCGCGCTGAAACTGCGGATGGCTCATGGCATTGCCGATGATCTGGCCCTCGCGGGTGAGCGGCAGGACATCCACATCCAGCTCCGTAATCATCACCTTCACGCCCAACGCCGCAAAGGAATCGATGGCTGCCTCGATGAGGTCGATTTCAGGGTAGTTGAGCCCCCAGTGCCCCTGCATGCCCACGCCGTCGATCCGAATCCCCTCGGCTTGCAGCACACGGACCAGCCGTACGAGACCGTCGCGTTTTTCGGGTATCCAGGCGTTAAAATCGTTGTAATACAGTTCGGTGTCCGGGGCGTAGGTGCCGGCGAAGCGGAAGGCCAGCTTCACAAGGTCGTCACCGCTTCCGATGCTGATTACCCAGCTGGTAGGGCGATAGGATCCGTCGTCATCGATCACTTCATTGACCACATCCCAGGCGCCGATCCGCCCCGCGTATCGGCCGGCCACGGTTTCGATGTGGCTGCGCATGCGTTCGATCTGCGCCTCGCGGGTGTTCGGCTGGCCCTGTTCGTCCTGGAAGAACCAGTCCGGCGTTTGATTGTGCCAGACCAGCGTGTGACCGACGATAAACAGGTCGTGCGCTTCGCCGAAGGCCACGAACGCATCCGCAGGTTCAAATCGGTACACGCCCGGTTGCGGATTGATCGGTCCGGCCTTCAGCACATTCTCGGAGGTGATCGTATTAAACTCCCGGAGCACGATGTCGCGCGCCAGACTATCGGAGCCGGAGACGATGGCTCCGTTCACCGCGGTGCCGACATGGAAGGCGCCGGCGTAGACCTCGCGCAGGGGTGTCGAGGGCTGCCCCATAGCCGGGGCCATGAAGCTCCCCATGAGGAGCGCCGCTAAAACAATCGGAGCCACCTGCAGCCTTTTCATGGATGTCGCGTTTTGATCGTAAAGACAGAGTGCCGAGCATCACGCCTCTCCCAACTTTCTGCTCGAACGGTTGGCTATACGCGTGTCCGTTGTAAACCGTCAAGAATCGCCCGTTTCAGGGTTTCCATGTCGACGTTTTTTAGCGCCCTGAACTTGATGCAGTATCCTGTGATATCTGCCTTCCCGATCGCCGGGCCGTAGGTTTCCTTGAGGTATGCCTTATCGCTGAAGCCCATCAGGTACACCGACAGGCCCGAGCTGTTGGCACTGATGCCTACCTGGTAGAACTCCCGCGTCGTGCCATCAGCGTACTGTTTCTCGAGGACGCCATAGCCAATGTTTGGATTGGAAACCACGCGACCCGTTTCATCCTTCCCATCCAGAAACCAGCGTTTCGCGTCGGGTGCCAGGTCCAGGATGATCCCGTGAAGCACCTCGATGTCTGATCGCCTGGTACCCGACAGGGATTCGATGTAGGTGCGGATGTGCTCGGTGGTATCCATTGCGGAATCTGGAAGGCTTGAAGCTACTGTGCCAGCTGTATCACAGACCGGGTTTATTACAAGGGTCAAAATCGGATGAAGTGGTAATCTCCGGGTCCTTCTTCAACCTAGGCCGTCCGTAAAATCTTTTCCATTTTGCGTCCTTTCGCCAATTCGTCCACCAGCTTGTCCATGTATCGGGCCTTTTGGGTCAACGGGGTGGTAATCTCTTCAACGCGGTAGCCACAGATCGACCCGGTGATCAGGCTCGCATTCGGGTGGAGTGTGGCTTCGCCGAAGAACTGCTCGAAGGTAGCGCCCTGTTGGATCAGGCGCTGCAGGTCATCCACCGAGAATCCTGTTAGCCATGAAATGACCTGGTGGAGTTCGTCCACGGTCCGCCCCTTTTTCTCGACCTTTGCCACGTAGTGCGGATACACCGAGGCAAACTTCATCTTTGCGATCCGCTCGTCGTGATGTGCGGTGGGGTTCATGGGGATTCCGTTTCGGTTATGGCCATCAACGGCTTCGTCGGTCAGGCCGCGTCATAGGCTTGCTCCAGGGCCGCTACGTCGAGCTTCACCATGGTCAACATCGCTTCCATGACCGCCAGTACTTTTTTGGCGTTGGTGTCGGCGATGAGCTCCATAAAACGCCTCGGGACGATCTGCCACGAGAGGCCGAACGGATCGATGATCCAGCCACACTGCGAGGGGGTTGCGCCGGCGTCGAGGAGCTTATTCCAGTAGTCGTCGACTTCCGCCTGGTCCTTGCAGTCGACAAACAGCGAGAATCCCTGCGAGAAGTTGAAATACGGGCCGCCGTTGTACCCCATGAAGGTCTGACCACCGACGACAAATTCCGCGGACGTGACCGGGCCGTCCTTACCCGTCCGGGCGAGGTTCTTGACCTCGGAGTCCGGGAAGGTGGCCGTGTAAAACGCGATGGCCGCTTCGAGCTGATCGTTGAACATCAGGAAAGGGGTCACTTTGTTCATCGGTTGGTCTCAACTTTTTGGATTTGGGACGGAGAGTCCATCGATGATGTCCTCAAAGAAGACCTTCTCATTCAGGCGCTCGATGAGGTACAGCAAGGCTTGCTTGGCTGAACGTGTGATGGACGAAATAACCCTGGAAACTGATTTCCCGGTTTTACGCGTGAGTAGAGGATTGTTCTACGTGGAGAGCGCTGATGCCCTGGGTCGCCGTTTTTATCCTCCGCAGTAAGCAGGCCAAGGCCGTGGCACACGCAACCGACGACGGCGCCCGCTGTTCGTTTGCTAATTCCCTGCAGGTTATTGAGAGAAGGTGCTTCTACGCTTCTGTTCGCGAGAGCTGCATCGATCGGTTCCGTACCCATGCCGCCAGATCGTGCTGCCACAGGAGCAGCGACGGCACCAGCAGCATGGTGATCACGGTGGCGAAGAGCACCCCGAAGCCGAGACTGACCGCCATCGGGATCAGGAATTGCGCCTGAACGCTCTGCTCGAGCATGAGCGGCGTAATGCCCAGGAACGTCGTAATGGTCGTCAATAAGATCGGCCGGAACCGGAGCTTGGCACCGTCTAGTACGGCTTGGTGTACCGGGCTGCCTGCGCGCCGTTGCTCGTTGATGAAATCGACCAGTACCATGGAGTCGTTGACGACCACACCGCTCAGCCCCACGATGCCGAAAATCGACTGAATGCTCAGTGGGATACCGAATACCAGGTGACCCAACAGGGCGCCGAGCAGACCAAACGGAATCGCGGACATAATCACCAGAGGCTGCACGTAGGAGCCGAAGGGGATCGCGAGCAGACAGTAGATCAGAAACAGTGCTATCGGACCGAGTCGCCACAGCGTATCGTAGGCCTCGGCCTGCTCGGCTTGCTCGCCTTCGAACGACGCTTCTAGACCTGGATACCGCTGCTGGATGGCCGGGATAACCTCGGCCTGGAGCTGTGCGTTCACCTCCCCACTGGTGGCGACCGTTTCGTCGATCTCGGCAGTGACCGAGACAACCCGTCGCCCGTCCCGCCGGGTGATCGAGACCGGCGCGATGCCCCTGGTCACGCGCGCGACCTCGAACAGAGGTACATAGGTGCCCTTCGGAGTCAGAATCTGGAAGTCGGCCAGGTCACCCAGGCCGTTGCGATCGTCTTCGGGCAGTCGGACGAACACGGCCACCTCGTCGCGGCCGCGCTGTATGCGCAGGGCCTCTTCGCCGAAATAGCCGGCGCGCACCTGGCGGGCCAGATCCTCCAGCGTCAGCCCGAGGGTCGTCGCGGCCGGCAGGAGATCGAAGCGCAGTTCCGCCTTTCCGTCCTCGAGGTCGTCCGCGATATCGAAGACGCCGGCGAAGGTGCCCAGCTCACGCTTCAGGTCTTCCACGGATTGCTCCAGCGCGACCGGATCGTCGGCCGACAGATCAACCTGGACGGCCTTCCCGAGCGTGAACGCCTCGGATGCAAATGACAACGAGCGGGCACCCGGAATCTCCCCAACACGCGCTCGCCAGGCATCTTCAAACACCTTCGAAGACAGGTCGCGTAACTCTGCATCGACCAGTTCGATGCGTACTTCGGCCACATGCGACTGGAATACGCCTGATCCGCCGGAGCCGACCGGTCCGCCTTCCGCCCCCGACGCCATCCCCACGCGCACGAACATGTTTGTCACGAGCGGCGGGTGGTCATTGTCGAGGGTGGCCTGCAGTTCGGCGGCCGTCTCGCGTCCGGCCTGTTCCAGGACGGCGACGGCCTCCACCGTCTGCTCCGTCGGCGTACCGGGCGCAAGTTCAAGGACGGCTGTGATCATGTCGCCTTCCACCGCAGGGAAGAAGATGGTTTTGATCGTACCGCTGGAGACGAGGCCGGCCATGATCACAAAAAGCGATACTGCCGTGGCGAGGACGATGCCGTACTGGGTGATGGCAAATCGGACCGCCCGATCGAGCGGGCCATCGATGAAGCGGCGCAATCCCCGGTCCACGGCGTGCTGCGCCCATTCAAGCGCCCGCCCAGCCGGCGTGCCCGGCTTGTGCGAGCGATGCGTCAAGTGCTTCGGGAGGATCAGGAGGCTTTCCACCACCGAGATCAACAGCACGATGATGACGATCGTGGGGATGTCGCCGACCAGGTTGCCCAGGGGGCCAGGCATAAAAAGCAGCGGCGCAAACGCTGTGATGGTCGTGAGGACCGCAAAGATCACCGGGCGCATGACCCTCGTCACGCCCTGGACCGTTGCCTCCACCGGATCACCCCCCTGGTCCTGTTCGGACGCGATGTTCTCGCCCACCACAATGGCGTCATCCACCACGATGCCCAGCGCCAGGATGAATCCGAAGACCGAAATGACGTTGACTGAAACATCCAGCAACAGCATCAGACCAAAAGCGCCAATGAAGGACGTCAGAATGCCGAACGACGCCCAAAACGCGAGCCGGGCATTCAGGAACAGCGCAAGCGCAACAATAACCAGCAGAAGGCCCATGATCGCGTTGCGAACAAGCAGGTTCAGCCGGCTGGCCAGTACTTTGGACTCATCCTGCCAGACCTCGATCGCGAGGCCTTCCGGAAGCGACGGCACCAGTTCCTCCGCGATGTAGGTCTTGGTGGCATCGACCACGTCCAGGACCCGTTCGTCAGCCGAGCGATACACTTCGATCATCGCCGATCGCTCTCCATTAAATCGGGTGACGAGGTCCACGTCCTCAAATCCGTCGTTCACCACAGCGATATCGCGCAGCAGGATCTGCGTCCCGTCAGGCCGGCCAATCACGACGATCTCCTCGAAGTCCCGCTGCGTATAGTTCTGCCCCTCCGTCCGAACCAGGATTTCCTCGGCCGAGGTCTGCAGGGACCCGCCGGGCAGGTCCATGCTCGCGCGTCGAACGATCTGGGCCACCTGCGGTATGCTCAGGCCCAGGCTCTGAAGGCGGACCGGATCAACCTCGATGGAGATTTCGTACGGACGCACGCCGGTGATCTCCACGAAGGAGACGTCGTCGGTGGCGGTGAGGTCGTCCTTGATACGTTCCGCCATCTCCTTGAGGGAGCCCTCGGAGGCGTTTCCGTACAACGCCAGCTGCAGGGCGCGCGAAAGGGACTTGAGTTCGCTCACCTCCGGCCGGCCGGCTCCCTCGGGGAGGTTGGTCAGGCCATCGATTTCCGACTTGATCTCGTTCAGGGCGCCGGCAGGGTCGGCTCCGGTGCGCAGCTGGGCGGTAACGATGCCTACGTTTTCGGCCGCGGTAGAGGTGACGCGTCGAATGCCTTCCACACCCGCGATCTGCTCCTCGACGCGGAGCAGGATCGATTGCTCGATCTCGTCGGGCCCAGCGCCGGGATATTCGACGCGGATCTGGACGGCATCCAGAGAGGTCTCCGGGAAGGTCTGCTGCTTGACCTGCAGGACGGACGTGGCGCCGACAAACAAGATGGTCAGCATCAGCAGGTTCGATGCGACCGGATTGCGGGTCATCCAGGCGATGGCACCATTCATGGCTGTGGTACCTGTGTTTGAAGTGATTCCGTTTGAGAAACTGGCGGGCCCAGGCGTACGACCATGCCGGGGGTGACTACGCCCGGGTCGCTTGTGATCAGCCGGATCGTTTCCGGGAAATCCGCCGCCCGGATGATGGCAGTATCGTCAACCAGCTGCACGACGTCGACGCGTTGCACCTGCAGGGTGCTGTCCTCGACAAGCCAGACGGCAGACTGCCCCCCCTGATCGCGGAGGGCCGACAGGGGAATGGTCCAGACGCGCTCTTCAACCCGTCCGGCGATGCCCACCCGGGCGAAGGTGCCTATGAGCAAGGGCTTCTGGTTCTCGGACGGCCGGTAGGGACCCGGTACCCGGACCACGACGTTGATCAGCCGCGAGGCCGGGTCCAGTGCCCCTTCGACACGGTGTACGTAGCCGTCCCATGCCGCGTCCGAGGTGCCGGCGGCCGGAATCACGCGGGCCGGCAGACGGTCGGGCAATTGCCAGTTCGGGTCCAACAGGTCCATCTGCTCGGGGCTGAGAGGGACCACCAGTTCGACCTCATCGGTTGCGTATAGTGCCGCGACCGGCTGCCCCGGACCGACGAACTGTCCGACATCGATCTGCTTCGACAGGACCTTCCCGTCGAAGGGCGCGCGTAGGCGGGTACGCTCCAGCCGCAGTTCGGCGTCGCGGACGCGTGCTTCGGCGGTTGCGAGCCCCGCGCGGGCGAGTTCGAGCTCCGGCTCGCGGTAAGCGAGTCGACCCAGTTCAGTGGTCTCCGGCTCACCGGCGGCTCCGGAGTTGGCCCATTCCTCCCGGGCGACCTCCACCTCCTGCTGCCCCCGAATGAGCTCGTAGCGCCGCTGCACGACCTCACTTTGGGCCATCGCGAGGGCGTTCTCATAGTCGTCGGCCTCGAGGGTGGCCAGAACGTGACCCTTTGTGACTGTACCGCCCGATACGAGCGCCGGCGAGACAGTGACGACCTTGCCCCCCACTTCGGCCGAAAGCGTGACCTCGCGGGTCGGTTGAACGCTTCCGGTACCCGTGACGGTGAGCGCACCCGAACGCGCCGAAACATCGAGGGTGCTGACAAGGGGCGCCTGATTCACACGCTCCGTTCGGGGAGGCTCGGTGCGCAGTGCGGTGAGGACGATGGTGATGACCAATCCTCCGACCAGGATGCCGACGACGGCAAGCCGGGAAATGATCTTCTTGTTTGAGATGATCTTCGGGGTCATGACAGTTCAGGCGTTGTCGGTTTCGATCCAGTTGCCGCCGAGCGCGCGGTAGACAGCGATCCGGGCGTTAGCGAGGTCCTGACGGGCGGTGACCCGCGCCGTCTGGATCCGGGTCAGATTGCGTTGGGCGTCCAGGAAGGCGAGGTAGTCGCCGATACCACGGCGGTAGCGATCTTCGGCGGCCTCCAGCGAGCGCTGGGCGTAGCGTTGCTCCTCCTCCAGGAAGGCAAGGCGCTCCAGATGTTTTTCGAAGGTGAGGAGGGTGGCGCCAACCTCCGAGAAGGCGGTCAGGAGCGCCTTTTCGTACATCAGCACCGCCTGGTCTAACCGGGACGAGGCCGCGCGTGTGTTCGCCTTCAGCGCGCCGCCCTGGAAGAGCGGGGCTGTCACCGACGCCATCAGGTTGGAGAAGGACTGGCCCGGGTTTAGCAGGTCGGCGAGTTCGGGCGACTGCTGACCCCGCGCGCCGGTCAGGGAGATTGTGGGAAGTCGCTGGGCCCTGGCTGCACCGACCGCGGCGGCGGCGGCATCCACACGCAGGGCCGCCGCGGATACGTCTGGTCGTGCCGTAAGCAGATCCGACGGCAAGCCGGCCGGAATCGGCTCTTCCACGACGGCCGGAATCGTGTCCGGATCACCAAGCAGTAAGCGCGCCTCCGAGGGCAGAACGCCGAGCAGGATGGCAAGCCGTTTATGCGCTTCCGCCAGAGAAACCTCCAGCATGGGGATGCCGGTGCGTGTGTTTTCGAACTCCTGGCGGATCTGGTAGAGCTCAAACGAACTGACCAGCCCACGCTCGTACCGATCCTCAGTGGCCTGAATCCGCTTCTGCAGCAGGGCTAGATTGGCCTGGGCGAGCACGAGCTGCTCTTCCAGCGAGCGGATCATCATGTAGGTGCCAATGGTCTCCGAAACGACCCCTATCCGTGCGGCCCGTACGTCTTCGATGGTCGCCAGGTAGCTGTCTTTCGCCGAATTCCGGTTCGCTCGCACGCGGCCCCACAGGTCCACCTCGTACGACATCGAGCCAGAGACGCTGTAGACGTCATTCTCAAAGCGCTCCGGGAAGCCCGGCGTGGCGGCCAGGTCCTCGCTGAACCCCGTGTTGGAGGGGGCCGAGGACTTCTGGAAGCCGCCCGAGACAGCGCTGGATGGGAGCAGCGCGGCGCGGGCGATGCGGTGGTTCTGGCGCGCCTCTTCCACCCGCGCAACCGCTTGGGCCAGATCGAAGTTGTGTGCGAGTGCCGTGTCGACGACGGTGTTCAGCACCGGATCGCCGAACTCCCTCCACCACCGGGCCGGATCTGCCGAGAGGTCGGAGCCCATGCTGGTGAACGTTTCAGGCAGGGCGGCTTCTGTGCGGGTGGTGTCGACCGCCGGCGTGAAGGAGCAGCCCGCGAGCGTGAGGATGAGGACGGCCGGAAGCGTCCAGGTTGTGCGTCTCATCGATCTTTGGTGGTTCCTTGAACGTGCTTCTTGATGGCGGGCCCGACGATGTCGAGGAGGACGATCGCGAGCACGAAGACGAACACGGCAATGCTGAGGACATCCACGGCAGTCCCTGGACGGCTGAGCGTGTTCAGCGCTCTTGCATGCGTTCACGCATCTGGTCCTGTCGGGCCTTCTCTAGCGCGGTCCACCTCTCCATCTGCTCGGGCGTCAGGACCGTTTCGAGCTGCTCGACGGCGTCCGCGCGGAGGTCTTTCATTTCTCCGGCCAGCTTCCGCAGGGTGCGTCTGTTCGGGCGATCGGTACCGGGGTCTGCCGGATCGATCCCGTACTGCTCCATGAGCGCCAGACGCGCTTCGAAATTGCGCCTGAGAATGGCCTCCACCGGTTCCCGCTGCTGGTCGGACAATTCCAGCATCTCCAGGGTCTCCCCCAACTGCGTCCGGATGGCGTCCGCGGTATCGGCCGGCGCCTGTGCCCGTGCGCCGGCGGTGAGCCACAGGAAGGCGAAAGAGAGCAGAAGGATGGTCTTCGATAACGTGGGCATAGGTCTCCAGGGGTGTCTAGGGTCTCGGTCTGCCGGTGCCGCTGGGCGCGGATGGGCCCGCGGCAGGTTACCATGCGAGGCGAACGATATGAATATGGTGGTTATCGACGCCCGGAACGTCCGAGAGGACACATCCGGATGTCCGGATTCCTGCATCTGGACATCTGCCAACATGCCTCTGGATGCCTTATGCGGCATCCCGCCACATCTCCGTCCCTACCCTTTGGTAACATGCTATCCATCGACGCATCGCTTACCGTTTCACAAAAGAACCATGGGGCGTCCAGCGTCTCTCGATCCGAGATGAGTGCTTCGACGCCCTCGCCCTGGGACAAGGAGGTGGATCGTTGCCTATCGGGAGAGGCTCTTCCTCCGGTAGGCGCCCGGGGTCTCGCCGGTTGTCTTCTTAAACGCCGCGTAGAAGGCGGAGCGCGACTTGAAGCCGGCCTCATCCGCAATGCCATCGATACTCAGGTGTGCGGAGTGTGGATCAGTCAATCGAGCCTTTGCAGCTTCGATCCTGTACCCATTCACAAAATCCATGAAGTGCGAATCCGTCTTCTCGTTGATGATCTGGGAGACGTACCGGTACGGAATGTTGATCTGCTCAGCCACCTGCCTGAGGGTCAGTTCCTGCTTCAAGAAAGGCTGTTCGTTATCAAAGTACGTGGTGAGCCTTTTCAGGAACTCTTCCTTCTGGGTTTCCTCCAGAGGGGAAGCGACGTATTTTTCTTCGTCTGCTACCGGACTGTGTAGGCGTAAGCTTTGGGGGATAGCGTGAAAGAGCTTCGGTCGTGCCAGACCGATGAACGTGATGGTATTCACAAAAGCCACCATGGTGACGGCTGCCATGAATTGAATGGGCTCCCCCAGCGTGGCGAATCCAAGGACAAACAGGAGGGAGAGCAAAAGCAGGATAAAAATCTTGAGCCAACGGACATGACTCTCGTCGCCGAAAGAGGCTACATCCATTGCGTGCGCCTCGAAGCGGCGGATCCAGAAATACGAGCCAAGGACATAGAGGCTGGTTATGATGAAGCCGACACGGATCCCAGGGATCGCGCTCCGATAGAGTTCGCGCGCTCGGTATACGTCCTCGAAGGTTTGGCGAAGCTCGGGCTCGACAAATAAGAAGGGGAGCAGGAGAGAGAGATGGATCGCCGGCGGAATCAAGTGGACAAGACGCGGAAGCCTCAGCAGCCGATAGCCGTCATCCACGGAGGTGCGGACGTGGAAAAAGACAAGCGGGCCCAGGAGCAGTCCAAGGGCTCCCCTCGCATGGAGGAACCAATACGGAACCTTGTCGGGGGGTATCGAACCCAATTCGCTCCGTGCCGCTGCAAACATGATGAGGGCCCACAGCATCATGATGCCCCCGAACGTCCGGGCAGCCGGCCGATTGTCCGTCTTCCAGGAGAAGGCGGCCGCGGCCACGATCAACGCCTGAAAAGCACCAACGAGCAAGATGACCTGTGGGGTTTGGAGACTAGCTTCCAACGGCTCTCAGGGTGGGGTTGAGCGGTTTTGTCGATAGTCAACAGCGTGGGGCCGCGACCTCTACATCATGGCATGTTCGTTGGTAACATACCATCCAGGCGAGCCAGCCCCTATGGCGCCGCGCCGATGACGAAGGCTGCCGGGCTTAACCCGTTGAAGAAGTTAAGCACTCCCTTCCCATCGTCATCGGGTAAAGCCAAACATAATCCGAGTCACTGCATCATTCGATGCGCCGGCAGGGCCTCAATTGTCGTCAGCCATGGCGTCGAACATTTTCTTCTTGTCGGCCATCCACCGGGCCATGCCGTCCTCGGTTTGCATGAGGTCTCGCATCACGCTCATGGCATCGAGGTGGGGCTTATCGCCCTGCTGAGCCATCTCTTTGCCGTGCTTCTGGCTCATCCGGGCGATTTCCTCGAAGGTGCCGGCGTGAAACGCCAGATCACAGGCTCCTCCAAGGTCTTTGCAGGTCATTGTTTTCATGGGTGTGACTCTGTTTTGTCGTCGATGCTGCGAAGTCAGCTTCTCTCCGATCGCGGCCTCCAGGCCATGTTCATGTACCGGTTTCCAGCCTGCAACTCATCGAGCATCTGGTTTAGGCGCTTCATCCGGGTTGCCTCCTGCTTCGCCCCGATGATCCAGCCCAGGTAGTCGTTCCGTTGATAGGGCAGACGCGCGTTGTACGCCTCCATGAGTTCGCGGTCGTCGAGTGCGGCGCGGACAAAAGCCGGCATCGGGTTTTTGGCCCTGGTCAGGCGCGAGGGTTTGGCGTGCATACATCCTCCTTGCTTCGAATGGACCGGGATTGCGCGCCAGGAGGTGTGGTCGATGAATTACCGAGGTCCGACCTGTACACGTAAGCCCTCATGATGTCTCATCTGCTTTCGATTATGCATCAGGCTGTCAAGAGAGTACTTCGGCGCCCCATAAAGAAAGAAAAACAGACCGCCCACCAACATCGCCATCGGCGCGATATTGGCGTCGAAGGGCAGATTTAGATGAACCTTCCATAATGCCACTATAAAATTGACCACCACGACGAAGGCCGCATAACGCGTCATCAGTCCAAGCAGCAACAGTATACCTGCCAGAAACTGTGCATAGACGGATAGATACGCGCTCGCCATGGGTAAAGGAAAATCATTTGCTTCCAGGAAGTCTTGAAATTCCACCATTCGGGCATGGTTAAACACATTATCCTGCGTTCCATAGATCAGGACAAAGCCGACAAAAAGTCGCAGGAGTAGCGGCGCCCAATCGCTATGGCGATCTATCTTTGAAAACATGAGCGCATGATTGAGTGGTAACTCGTTTCTTTGTTCTTAGCAGGCTGTATGGCTCACCATACTTGGCCGCTACCAAGATACCACAACGTACCTTCCGAATACAACGAGGAGCAGATAGCCCCAACGAATGGTTGGTGACGTTTGATCATCGTGACGGTGATCCCGTCGCAGCCGCGGAGGTAATCCCCGTACCGCGGTAAATTGAGTTTCCAGAGGGTGGCGTAGAGGCTCATCGTCTTATCCTGCAGGGCAGTTCAACACCGATCGAGTCGCCGGCGCGGGGACGCGTACCTCGTCCGGCAATGTAGATGTTCGCGACCGCCTCATATCCGTTGGAGTCGTCCTCGGTTGCTGTACCCATTTCACCTCGATAAGCGTTGGGTTCTGAGTCCATCACTTCTATTTATTGCTCGACGATTTCTGAGTAGCCCGATGACCTGTCGCCGGACAACCACTGCCATTCTTCTTTGAGCCTGATTTTGCCGTCACCCATGAACTCTGGTGTTGACAGACAGGTGCCCATCATGAGTTCACCGCGCAGATTCACGTGATGATACCGCATGTCGAGCAGGCCCGATGCCAGTACGTTTGCCACAAGATGGCCTTTAACGATGTCGCCCCCTTCGTACTCAGCCCAGACAACGCGTTCGCTCGTAAACCAAGCGCCCCCATTCATCAGGCCTCCCCATGCGCCGGGTGCGTGAACTTCGCCGAATACTAACAGGGGCGTGAGGTCGATCTCGCCGCGATAATAGAGGGTGAAGTCTCAGTCGCTGTTCGCATCGAAGGCGGTGGAGGTCCTGGAGCCCGCGAGCGTCTGGGCAACGCGCGCAACATCCGCGGGCAGGCTAGAGCAAAGGTTCAGGCCTCAGCGATGGCAGCAATCGAGATCTTCAGACCAGGGATACGCACGGGCATCCTGGCGCCTTGACGCGCCGGCGGATCGGAAGGAAACCACCTGAGCCATTCTTCATTCATGCCGGTAAAATCGTCTTCGTCCGCGAGCACGATCGTAGCGCTGACGATCTTGTCGAGCGAACTACCGGCCGCCTCGAGGATGGCTTGAATGTTGGCCAGGCACTGCCGTGTCTGTTCCTGAATGGTCGTGCCCTTGATAGCACCCGTGTCGGGATCGGTAGGTGCGGTGCCCGAGACGAACACCAGGCCGACCGCCTTGACCGCCTGGCTGTACGCCGGCGGTGGCTTGGGGGCTCTGGGTGTGAAGATGATCTGACGCGCCATGGTTTACCTTGTCCTCACCGCAGAACGCCACGCTTCCGCATGGCCCATGCGTAGGCGAGTTGCAGGACGGCGATGGTCACGATGATGATTGTTAAAATGAGCCAGCCTTGATCGACAAGCGCAAGTGATGTCCGCGCCATGACATCGTAGGTGTTGTTGAGGATGATCGCGATCACAGAAGCCGCGAATAGCCACACGGCTAGCCGGCTCCCGAACAACAACGCAACCGCAGCCGCGAGCGGCAAGATGAGCGCGATATCCGTGGCGACAACTACCCAGGTTGGCTGTGCCGCGTAATACGCCGTCTCTTCTGCGTCGACATCGGAAAGCCGACCGGCTTGCGCCATCAGAATGGTATAGGCACCTGAGCCGTTCCAGAGGAGCGTCAGAATCGCTACTACCCACAAATGCCACGGTTTTGCGCGGACCGGCGCTGCTATGGCTGACATGTCTTTCCCCCTTGTATTCTCGATGAGATCGCCACTGCCGCATACCCATTGAGAATCAGGGCACTTCGCCCTGATATGTCCAATTCAGCCTGCTCGCAGGGCAAAAACGATACATACTGGCCTTTATGCAGGCAGTACCATGAACACCCGAACTCAAGATAACGGCTGCTCTCACACAACACAATCCCCTCCGATACCCCGGAGTCCACGCGGCCTGCAAGGGCAACAAAGAACGCGTCCCACCGCTAACATAACAGGGTATGAGCCGCGAACCATCCCGGCCGTGATCCTGACGCCGTGGTAATCCCGTACCGCAGGAAGTTGAGTTTCCAGAGGGTGGCGTAGAGGCTCATCGTCTTATCCTGCAGGGCAGATCAACGACACGGTCCACCGGGCGCGTGATCTACCTCCTTGTTTTGCCAGTCCGAGCAGAATTCCGACCTACACCTTCTCGACAAAGTAATAGTGGTTCTCGCCCTCGTCCAGGGCGTCGGCGACCCACTTCAGGCCTGCATCGCGTAGCAATCGCTCGTAGGTGTGTTCGCCGAGGGATTGCGACGGGCGATCGGTCATGCCGTCCAACCATTCCACGGACTGCCGGGGCGCGGTGAAGAGAAAGCGCCCCTGTGGCTCGAGCACGCGCGCCACCTTTTTGATGACAAGCGCTTGCGCCGCCGGCTCGAGCAAGAACATCAGACCCCAGGCAAGTACGCCGCTAAAGGTCCGGTTGAAGAACGCCGAGGCCTCGACGGTATTTCGCTCGATCGGCACGCCCGGAAACCGCTCGCTGAACGCGGCGACCATCGTCGGTGACGCGTCGACGGCGTAGGTCGTGAGGCCGGCCTCCTGGAGAATCCGCGTACTCGGCTCACCAGGACCCGAGCCGAGGTCGAGCACTGTCGCGCCAGGCGGAAAGGCGTCTGCCCAGGCCTTGACGATCGCGGCACCAATCGAATCGCCGGCGCGGGGACGGGTACCTCGTCCGGCAATGTAGATCTTCGCGACCGCCTCATATCCGTTGGAGTCGTCTTCGGTTGCAGTACCCATTTCACATCGATAAGCGTTGGGTTCTGAGTCCATCGCTTCTATTTATTGCTCGACGATTTCTGAGTAGCCCGATGACCTGTCGCCGGACAACCACTGCCACTCTTCTTTAAATCTGATCTTGCCGTCACTCATGAACTCAGGTGTTGACAGACAGGTGCCGATCATGAGTTCACCGCGCTGATTCACGTGGTGATACCGCATGTCGAGCTGGCCCGTCGCCAGTACGTTTGCCACAAGATGGCCTTTAACGATGTCGCCCCCTTCGTACTCAGCCCAGACTACGCGTTCTTTCTGGTGGTAGTAAAACACGGTGTCAGCACCGACTTCGCCATTTTCCGAATTTGTGGCAGACCGAAACACCTTTCCTTCGAGATTGAATTCCATACCGACTTTTTGGTGAGGCCTGACGTTCGAGCTGAGTTGCCTGCCGTAGCGGGCCGGCCCGAGCAAGGGGTTAGGCTGTACGGGATTATGTAGAAGGTTGCGCGGACTTCATTGCCGTGACCTCAATCTCAATTCTCATTCTCGGGTCCATTAGCTGCGCACAGATCATCATCGCAGCCGGCCGCACGGTGCCAAAGTACTTTCTCAAGATCGGCCAGCATCGTTGAAACTCAGCGCCGTTTGGGAGCACGTAGTTGACCCGGACGACGTCGCTCATATCGGCGCCGGCTTCGGAAAGCGCTGACTGAATGTTCTTCAGGCATTGCTCCGTTTGACTCTCGATATCTTCGGCGATCGTCATCGTCGTGTAGTCAAACCCGGTCGTCCCGGAGACAAAAATCCAGTCTCCCTGGACGACGGCCCGAGAGTAGGCAATCTCGGCCTCGAACGGTGATCCCGAAGTGATGAGCCTGCGATTCATGTGCATGGAGGAGAGGGTGAGGCTTTGTTGCTACCTGACCATTGATCATCAGGGCACATCGCCTTAGCGTGAATGCTGATTTAGGCGCAAACCGATACCCGCGCTTCTGCGGGAGCCTCGCCATCCCCAGGACCGGCTGGAGAAATAACGCTCCCGCGGAGGCGCAGAGTCGAATCACGTGAACAACAACGAAAACGTCAGTGCCAGAAGGATCGGCTATGCTTCCGATTCCACCTGGCAATGCCGGTGCGAAAATCGACGACCCGCCCCGCTTCCACGTTGACGCGCTTATGACGAAGCGTTTCTTTCAGAAGGTGGTATCCAACCCACCTCACGTTCGCGATGCCGAAGTCGAGCGGCATGGATTTCAGTTCGCTCAAACATGTGTCCCGGCGGCCACATCAGACGGCTCTCGATGGCACGGTTAAGCAACACAACGGGATCGTCGACACGTTCTAGCGCCCAAACTCGCCAGCGAGGCAAAACCACGGACCACCAAACCCAGGCCGCTGCGATTGGGACAAAAAGCATGGCCGCCAGTTCGATCAACTCAGGCAAGTTGATTTGCAAGGAGAGAAAGAAAAGCCCAAACATCAGAAACATGAGAGGGCCGTTCACGAGGGCATACCCAATCCAGAAAGCGCGATTCACAGAGATCTTTTCGTGATTCATAGCCGGCCATTTTGGTAGAAGATAGGGTTCATCATTCTATCTCACGCGGCACATGCATGTCGTATATACAAATAACAAACTGGACGCCTCGCGGCCAGACTGGCTCGCCGTTGTGCTTCGTCTCAGCCAAGGGGGTAAACGTCGCTGGTTGCGGATAGAAGAATGCGTTCTGCATCCTTGTGGTTTCGGACTTCATGCCAGCGCAGGTGGGTGTATGCTGCGTCGCCACGAAGGCGGGAGTATTTCTTCCTGTTCTTGCCATAGGTCGTGAAAGCCCAGAGCAGGATGCTTTCCCGCGAGAAAAAAGCTTTCCGCAACGACTCGGTGTTGCCGGCCCACAACGTTTCTTTGGTCAGGCAGCGGCGAAGTGTGCGACGTAAGATGCGGCTGAACACCGTGGTCCGACTGTAGTTCAGCCACACGATGTCTGTTGCCCTGGGCCAGAGCACATCACGGGCGACACTGTAGTTGCCATCGACGACCCATCGTTCTCCTTCCGTCGCCCTGGCGACCAGGGCTCGGAATTCGGAGCCATCTCGCTCGACCCAGTTCGGCATCCAGTGCAAGGCATCGAGTTCAATCCAGGGACTCTGGAGCTTTGAGGCCAACGCCTTTGCAAACGTTGACTTACCCGATCCCGAAGTGCCGACGACGATGAACCGCATGAACGCGTGACTGTGACGCCTACCCTTTGATGATCATGGTGTTTGCCCTGATAAGTTAATCTCTGCCTGTTAACAGGGCAAAAAAACGATATACACCGGCATTTATTCGGGTGTTAGGGAATTTGGGTTTCCAGCGGGTGGCTTAGAGGCTCATCGTTCTATACCGCGTCCGGGCGTTCTTCGCGGGCGAGCATGTCCATGAAGGTTTCAAATCGCCTCTGTCTGGTTTCGGGCTTCTTCGCGGATGTTAATCCGAGGGCGATGGCATACCGGCTCGTTTTAGTAAGTGTTTCAAAAAACTGCCTGGCCTTCGGCGTGTGCTCCAGCGCCGCCAGGAAATCCGCCGGCACGTCCATTTCACTCGCCGTGTAGGCCTTCTCCCACCGGCCATCCTCCTTGGCCGTACGCACATGCGCGAGCCCCGACTCCTGCATCCTCCCCTCGCTGATCAGACGTTCCGCCTGTTCCCGGTTTCTCTTCGACCAGCTGCTGCGCGCTTTCCTGGGGGAGATCCGTTGTATATAAGCCTGATCGTCGAGTGACTTCTTGACGCCGTCGATCCAGCCCCAGCACAACGACTCCGTCACCACATCGTCCCACGTCACACTCGGAATCCCCGTTCCTTTCTTGAAGATCTTCACCCACAGTTCCCTTTGGGTGGCGTGATGCACCATGAGCCACCGGCCGAGCGCTGCCGGCGATTCAAAGGGCAGGATATTCGATGGGTCGGGTTCAGGCATGGAGGGAGATGCATTTAGGTCAGGCAGCTTGCAGCGCGCTGGCGAACTACGGCACTCAACCGACACAACCGGCAATGGATTATCGTACCGTTTGCACTATCGGTGGCAATTCCATTACAAAGACGCCAGGCTGCACAATGCGGACACCACGAAATGGATCAAGCACCAACAAATCCTTGTCGCCGCATACGATGACCGTCGCTGCGCCGGCAACCGCCAGATCCAGAAACGTGTCGTCGTCGGGATCACGGCTTGCTCGTATTGTTTCTTTGACGACTACGAACGTGGCCTCCCGATACAATAATTCCTCAAATCCTTCCCTCTCCCCTTCTTCAAGGTACTTCGCGAACTTCGCTCGGCTCGATACCTCGTCGAATTCCGCAATGGTCTCTTCCGAAATCAGAATCTGGTAGTGGTCCAGCGCTTTGTCAAAGGCTTTTCTCGCGACGGAGGTCCTGATCAGGAGAGCGTTAATCAGGCAGTTCGTGTCAAAAACGCACCGGGGTCTACTTCTCATGGAGAAGCGTATCCAGGATTTCAGGGGTTAGTCCGCGCTCTTCCGCCCGCTTGCTGATCTCGTCCATGTACGTTTTGAGCGAGATTTGAGAGCGTGTCGCGCTACGTAGCTTGAGATTAAGCAGCGAGTCGATTTTATGGCGTTACTCTTCGGAGGCTGCCCGATAGGCTTGCGCGACCTCTGCGTCTACCTGAATGGTAATCTGGTCAGTCTTCATCTCTTGCACCGTTTCTTCTGAGCGGAGCTTTTCGGTTAACGAGCGGCAAGACGGTCAGTTCTCGGATAAAATGCAGGTCGGTTCATGGCTTCCATCCCAGAACTTCCCATCCCTATCGTTTCATTTAGTCGAACGGGCCGAGCAGCCATGTCAAGAATGGCGATTCGGCCCTTTTCGTTCTTGAAGATACGCCATGCCGGCCCGTGGCACAAACCGCCAGCGCCGGCACAAACATAGTATTGCACATGCGTTCCGCAGGACTCCTTTGATCCTCCTGCCCGGAGACCTATTCAAGCCCGGGTGTTAGTGAGCCGCAATACGCCGACACACACAGGGCGGAGGAGGTGCCGCAGCCGGCGTGGTCATTACCGTGGCGGGTGAAGTGAGTGTCGCTATACAACCAGCGCTTTCATCTCAGGGTAGTGGTATACAGCGCTCTCGGAAGGTGTCTTCAGCGCGCATGCGACCATAGCCTGAGCAATCTCGGTGGTTCGGATGGGACGAAATCGTGCCGGCGTGAGTGGAGCAAGGAGCGACGCGGCAGCCGAGACGAGGCGAGGCGTGTGCCGGGATCCGAGGATGGTGGAAGGCCGAAAGATGCTGACCACGGCGGGTCCTCTACTCATAACGGCGGCTTCCGCCTCTCCCTTGACATGTGCGTAGCGGCTCATGCCGGCAGCACCCGAGCCGGTCGTACGCGCGTTGATGTCGGCCCCAACCGCGGACATGAAGGCCAGATGACGGACCTTTCCGGACGCCTTCAGTCCCCGGGCAAAGGCGGCGTTGAGATCGACGTCGATGGCTCGATGCTGCTCCAGGGTGAGTCTGGCGGTGCCGGCTCCGACGCCCAGGACGCTGAATCCCACGGCATCCGTCTGAAGCGGATGTAGTGCATCGACCACGGACTGCATCAACGTATCCGGCTCCATGTCGGGCACGATCAGCTCTTCAATCTTTGCGTCAAGCTGAAGACCAAGGGACCGGCGGGCGATGACAATTATGGGGCTGAACCGAGTAGAGCGCACCACTTCATCGAGTAACGCGCTACCTACCGAACCCGAAGCTCCCAGGATGATGGCGGCTTGGTGAGGCATTTCGAAGGTGGGGATGGATGGCGTTGCCGGCGATTTAAAAGGCAGGATGTTCGATGGGTCGGGTTCTGGGATGAATGGAGATGCGCTTTGGTCTATACGGCTCCGCCATGGTTCCCGTTTAAACTGCAGATAGGCCTCCTTTGCCTTCGGGGTCGAATTCTTCCGTTAACCCGTTGCGTTCTTCCTCCTCGGCCTCCTCGGCAAGGCGTTCGAGAACATCAGGCGATCGCGCGAACGCCGTATCCCAACGGGCTTCATCTTCAATTTCTTCGAGGATGAGCGCCGCGATGGCGTCTTGCTGCTTTTCGGGAAGAGCCCTGGCCCAGGCCAGGGCCTTTGCAAGCATGTCGGTCATATCTCACCGCGTGGCTTCGTTTGATGTCATGCCACTTGGACTTTCTGATTGTGCGATTGTTTGCATTTGCCAGAACGCGTTGTTATACCGAATTCACTGAGGCCGCGGTTCAATTAACATCATACACTGAGGTCCCCACGCCGCTGTGCTTGCTCTCGCAACTGGCGAGCATAGGCAGAACTGTCGCCGATATCGCTACGATCTTGCCACAAGCCGATCAACTTGGATTGGCGTAGGTGTTTTACGTTCATGCGAGCCCGTGGCCGGGGAGTTTCCATTTCGGAGAATACGATGACCTCTACAGACTGGCCTTTCTTGAAGGGCAGACCGGTGAGTAAGACCTCCCCATCTTTCATGATGACCTGTTTCACTTGCACGGCTTCCATTTCAGTACCTCCTATCCTGTAGCGTCTTTCGGTCGGCCCGACAATTCACCGCCTGAGTTAATGCCCTTTTTGCACGGCTTCAGACAACCCTTCGTAGATCCTTTTGTTAATCCGGCCGGCTTCGTAAAGCTGGCGAAGCTTTTGCGACGCCTCCTCGACATCAATCAAGCCGCCCCGGAATGCGCTCACCACCTGGCCGGCTATCCCGGAGATCTTCAACCCAAGCTTCTGTGCCGCTCCTCTTCCAGCCTCTTCCTCGATTAGCAAGGGCACATTTTGCAAAAGCGCCAGCCGGATCGACTCTTGTTCTCCCTTATCGAGTAAATCCAATTCGGATGCACTTTCCCCACGCCCCACATCGATAACTTCAATCAAATCTCTTATGCCGTAGTGTGCCAGATACGTTTCGGCACTGGCAAACTGCCCCTGGACCAGCTCATCCAGCACGGCTTGCGGAATGATGATGACATCATAGAGTTTTCGGATAAACCGATACCCATCGGGTAGCTTCTCAAGCGTGATAAGCGGCCCTGTATCGCTCGCAATACGTCGCTCTCCTTTCACGCGCCCAGTTCGATGTCAAGATTCGACTCGCTATCCACAAGGATGGAGTAGCCATAACGGGGCAACATCTCTTCAAAGGCGCGACGTGTCATGCCAAGCACGTTTCTGGCCTGCTTTTGCGAAAGCTTGCCCGTGTAGTAGAGCGAGGCGGCGAGGGCTTCCTTCAAGAAATGCTCATCCACGCCGGCTTCGTCCGGGATGTCGATGGATACGGTCATGGCGTCTGAGAGGTGTTTATGTTGGCTCGCTGGTACAACGCCCGGTGCTTATTCCGGTTCATCTGGTCTTCAACAGCCTTCGGCTTTGGTCGGGCTGCTCCACCCCTATCTCTTTCGTGGCGCTGAACTTGACAAGCAGCAATTCCACCCCGTTACTCATCAAACCGGCTCTCCCGTCGCGTAGACGGTGTCCCGCGAGAGGTCGGCGCCTGAGGCCCAACCGATTCCGCCGCCGTTGTTGATCGGCTGGACGAGGCGGAATTCGTTCTCGTCCTGTAGACGCCGAAACACCCCCTTGTCCAGGAACGGCCGGCAATCGACGCGACGCACCTCCCCGGTGGCGAACGTCACGCGTAGCACGTAGCCGGCAAGGGGTTCTACGTGTGTGACGCGTGGGGCGAGATCAACGACGGTTTCTGACATGGATGCTTTGGCGTAGTGGCTCGATCATCTCTGGTGGTTCAGACCTTATACTGCTCGGCAACTTGAGCGAGTAGTTTGGCATCACCTTGCGGCCGCCCTCTCCGCCAGTTGTATCTCTGCCTTTGGCATAGCCATACGCAAGCTCTCTCGATACTGCTCTGCGGAGGCCTCGTGGGTAACCTCAACAGCGGCATCGTAGTTCGCTCGAATGACTGCCTCTATCTCGGCAATGTCTGCACGGAAGAATTCCTTGCGTCCGTTCACTTTGTTCAAGCGTCCGGCAGCAAAGCGTTCATGCAATTTGGCTTCCAGGGCAGGTGCGTTCTCGGAAAAGACCATCGCGTGCACATCAAACCAGAATGGAACTGATGCGTCTCCGAGTTCATCAATTCGCTCCATAGGATCCAGGCGACGTGTCATGCCAATCTTGTACACGCCTTCACCGAATGCTCCGATGTTAGAAATGACATAAACGTAGCCGGCCTTAGCGTTCTGCTCGCGATAGTCGATCACCTTCTCCTCATTATCCAGAGCAGCCTTACCCGCTTCGACCTCGGAGATCTTTGCGAAGAGGATGGAGCGCTCCTCCTCGTTCGTGGCTCTTTCGAGCCGCAAGCTGAGATCACGGAGGGCGGAAGTGAAATGCTTTCGTTCCTTGGCAATCTTATCGCGCGCAGCGCGGATCTCCTGCTCGAGCTTCTGCTGCTCTCTGAGTTCTTCTCGGATGCGCTTTGCCTCTTCCTTCTCTTCTTGCTTTTTGACCTGGTACTCATGCGCAAGTCGAAGCTCGTCGAGTTTGAGATTCAGGTACTCGTCTGACAGCCGCACAGTCATAACGCGGCCAAGCTTGTTGCACGCTTCGAACGACTGTCGGATTCGCTTCTCACCCAGTTCGATGTTGTCGAACTTGACGTTGTCCACGCAGAAGTCTGATTCATTGTTGAACGAGCGAAGGACAAGCTTGATCATGTCGGTTACAAGCTTTCGTCCCTCAGCCTTCCTCCCGTTGACCGTCCACTCCATATTTCCGGTGGCAGCATCACCACTCTTGATCATCGCCTTCTGACGCTCCCTAACGGTATCAAGGCGAGTTTTGTACTCATGGCTCGCATTCAGCTTGAACTTCGGCTCGTAGAGAGCAAAGCTTTCTAGTAACAGCGTCTCCTCAAGGACGAGGACTTGCCCGCGCAGGTCAGATATCTGGTTGCGCAAGGAGCCCACTTCTTGCTTCGCGTCCTTTATCTGCCCGCGGACTGCTTCGAGGCCCTGTTTCTCTTGCTCGATGAGTCGCTTGACCGCATGTACTTCCATCGCACCGAACTTCTTGGCCAGGGCCTGCATTTGCGCATAGCGCTTCTGAAGTTCGGCCAGCTGGCGCTCTAAGTCTTGCGCATGGCGCTTGTGTTCAGGGCCGTTCAGAAAGTCTTTCAGCGCCATGGATTCCCTCTGATATTTTCTCTGATTTGAGTTTGGCTGTGGCGCAACTATTGTCTATAAAGTTGGAGTTAAACGCGTGCCAGCCGGTGCGGTTGGTTCTCATGCTTAACGTTCGAGTTGAGCAGCCTGCTGTAGCGGGTCGACTAGAACAATGTGTTGGGTATAAACTACCGCGGCAGAATAACCTTTAGCAGCTCTTGTACAACGTCTTCGACACCCCGACTTGAATTCAAAGCTAGGCGGTCCGCGAGAGTTGGTGAACTGGCGCGGACTTCGGACGCGGTAATGTCATGCCAGATTGGAAGCACTACCTTGTTCCCTTCTTCCTCTCGTGCTACCAGACCGTCAAGCTCCTTCTGTGGCCAATGTTTGGCAAGAAATGGGCGGCTGACGATGACGAGGCCGAATCGAGAACGAGCCAGACCTCGATCGATAGAGCGCCTCAGACTGTCGCCGACGCGGAGTTCATGCTCGTCATACCAAACCTTCAAACCCGCTGCCGAAAGAGTGGCGACGAGCGGACGGACAAAGGACTCCTTGTCCTCTGACGCATGCGAAACGAAAACGTCCCAGGATTGCTCGGTCGCGTTCGACGCGTGTTGGGCTGATGTCAGCCGCAATGACGTGGGATGTGGTACAGGCGCACTACTTACCTCCGGGATTCCAAGGAGAGCAGACAGTCCATCGTGCTTTGCGAGGCGACCGCGCCTCTGCGCTAGGGCCGCGCCAAGTTGCTTTCGGATCTCCTCGCCCAAACCTGCTAGGTCACGCGCTTGATTATCGATGAAGAAAGTAATGTCGTCCAGTCGCCGGTCAAGTTGGGCCTTGATCTGTTCGATTGGTTCGTTCATTGGCTGCTCAATGGCGATATCGAGGACACCACGATCAGCGCCGAGATCCGGGCGAACAACTCCACGCGGTGCTGTCATTCGATACGTACTGGGTTGTAGCCTCCAAAGCTGTTCATCGCCGACATACGGGATGGAGACTGTCACGCGGATTATCAATCCTTGCTGCCGACGACCGTCCGAAAACCCGATCGTGCGTGGATCACTGGTAGCGTCAACCTGGATCTCTTCGCGCCGCATCTGTTGCTTCTCACGATCGAGACGCAGAGGTGTGATCGATAAATCATCGGCGAGTTGTTCGATGAGATCGGCATCATCGACTGCCCGCAATACACCCTCAGAAATAGCTTGAACGCGTTCCGGGATAGAAGCGGTGTGTGCCCGTAGCCTATCGGAGAGGTGAGCGTGTCGAAAGAGAACATCTCGATCGTCGCGATATTGCATAGTGGAAGCGTATTCGGATGCTTAACATCGTGACGCTTTAGTCGCGCCGAACGGTGAATCGATTGGAGTAAGCAGTGTAGGCGCAAGTGACGGAAGGGGGCATGTCCACGCGAAGCCGGCGTCGGTTGCGAGTGCGGTTTCTACCACCGTCTTCCTAGCCTCTCTCTCGAACCAATACGAGTAGCCGCTTCTCCCCATACTGTACTACCTCCAGAGGTAGAGACACGAGGTAATCGTTCCCGTCGGCGAATTGGGCGTCCACTTCCAGGCGGAACTCAGGCCCACGCTTGATCCAGAACTGTTCGAACCGAGGCCGTTTCTGCTCCCTGCTCCAGACAGCTTCAAATTCGGGCTCCACGAGCCCGGCGACTTCCGGCGGAGAAAGCAGCGGGCGGATCGCTTCATCTTCGATTTCAGCCACGACGATCAGGCGGTTCTCGTCGACCTCTTGCGCAGCAAGGGGGAGAGGGAGCAGGAAAAGCGTAACTATGAAAAGGATGCGTTGCATGGCGAGGCAGGAGATGATGGGTTGAACAATAAGGACGCAGGCGTAACGTCGTAAGGCGCTAGAATCATTGATTATCAGGGGCTTTCGCACTGACACGCCCAACTCAGCCAGCTACGGGGCAAAAAACGAAACACACCGGGATGTATGTAGGCACTAACACGAACAGCCGTACTCAAGATAACGGCGTATCTCGCATAACACAATACCCACGGGGAAGACTGCATCGCACCCGTGTAATGCCATTTAGGGACAAAGGCACATTCATACACTTGCACCTGATCCCCTGTCTGATAGATCAGACCCGACGATACCTCCGAGTCCACGTGCATGCAATGGCAACAAAGAATGCGTCGCAGCCCTAGACAAGCCGAGCGCCATCCGGCTGGACCCCCGATCGGGGTCGGGGGTGACGAAAAGCCCTGAATCAAGTCCGGAGCCTGCTCCCGGCTTGACCGGGGGATGACGTAGAGCGATGATGGTGACGTGTGATCATCGACCATAGATCATTGACCATCAAATCCCCTCCACCCCAACCCCTTCCTCCAGATTGTTCGGCGGATGCACAATCACTTCATCGCCCTCGGAGAGGCCTGATAACACCTCGGCGGTCAAGCCGGCCTGGTGGCCGATTTCTACCGTATCCACAGGAAGAAACGGATAGACCATGCATAAGACGAGAAGCGTCGTTATGCCGATGACAAAGGCGAGCGATGTCGCGTATTCGAGGCTTCATGAAAGATCTCGTTTATGCGCTCGACGCGAGGTCCAATACGACCGCGTCGTTCCACACGACACTTTGTTTGTCGGCCCAACGCGTATAATGAGCCACGTTCCCCGACGGGCGAGAGCCCGTTAAGAACGTCGGCTCCATTTCAAGGTTAGCCAGTGAGGCAATTCCTCAGGCATCCCCGACTCGGGAACGAAGGCCGACGATCACTTCGCCTGATCTGCCCTTGGCAAACCGGACGTCCGACTCCCCTCGCAAGTAGTCTGCAGCAGATTCTTCGGAAATCGCAGCTTCGAAAGCCAATCGTCCCAAAGAGCGCCAGCGGTAGCGGGGATGCTGCAGGGACTCCTTCAGTTTTGTCCTAATCGCTCGCTCTCGTGACAACGACGTGGGTGACCTCTCGAGGGCTACCGCGACACTTGCCAACTCTTTGCACAGATCTTCGAACGATCGAGTTGGGATCTGGCACTCCAACAGGTCCGCGATGCGAGTGTAGAGCCTCCTGACACCCTCAGGGTCGTCTAGCAGAATGCCGTGCCGAAGAGAAAGGGGCATCGGAAGATCGCTGGGCCTCAACCCTGCGTGGCACACAGGGACAAGCGGAATGCCACGCATCCATGCGGCGCCGGCCTCAAAATTGATCCATGGTCGCGTGACAGAATCAGGACTGCAAAGCACCACCAGCATGCCTGAGTCCTTCAGGGCACGTTCAATGGAATGCAGCCAATCCTCACCAGCTGCGATGCTCTCTTCGTCAGACGACACGAAGACGTCTAGCAGACCCAAGAAGTCGCGCCGCAACACGTTCTTGAGAGCCGTGGCCACCACTCCTTCGTCGCTTATGTGACTAACAAACGCTCGTTTAGGCATGTCTGTAATTCTGGCTGTTTATCCGGCTAACACTGCGCATGACCGGCGCCCAAAGAGGGGCCGAAGGCCGCTATTTGGGCATGCGTGTCAATGCGCGGGTTGGGCACTCACGCTCCCCTTAAAATGGTATGTCATCATCCTCTGCCTTGGGAGGAGGGGCTGCGGGAGTGCCAATGCTGACCTGCCGGAGCTTGGTCGACAAGTCGGAGGAGAGCTTGCCGAGTCCCTCCGTGTTTGGAAGATACTTTAGGACTCGGTGATGCCGCATGTCGAACGGTACGTCGTCGAGGCCTTGGGAGATTGGAATGACGTGCTTACCTAGCGTGTGCGCGATCCCAGTCTCGTACATTACGTTCGGGTTCTTCGCAGTAAAGTCGACAACCACGACTTGCGCGCGAAAGATAAGGCTGAATATGTCCTGGACGATCGTGGTGTCTTCCCAGATATCGTCCGCACGCAGGCAACGAAGGTTGCACGAGGATGTGGCTCGTTTGATGGCCTCGTAGACTTTAGTGAAGTCCATCGAGAACGGCATCATCACCGCTACCAAGTCCAACTCGACGTATCCGTCTGGCACTTGGAACACGTAGGGGGCGAAAGTGATACGGCGCTCGGCAGGCTTCGCGGAGACGTAAGTCGACTCGCCTAGGAAGTGCTTATCGAGATATGCTTCGATTATTGGTAGAGTTCGTGGATCCCGTTCGACGATCTGACGCAGGACCGTCAGCACGTTTCCAGCGTAGTCCTCGTCACCCCAAGAAAGACTACGCAGGAGACGAGGATGGCGCGTGATCATTTCGGTCGCACCCGTCAAGAGGCCGACTTCCTCCCAATTACTCGCGTCGAAGCCGGCGACGATCCGTGCTCGGAGCTCAAAGAGCCGTTCACCTAGAGCTGTGTCCACTCGCGTGTCCCTGGGTGCCTAATTAATACTATTCCGCCATTGCCAAGATAACACAGTATGCCCTCCGGATACAACGACGTAAAAATTTAGACGCTAATGGCAAAGGCACACTCATTATCCGGCTACTATGGGATAACAGCATACGACTTCAACCTGATTGGCCTCCACTCAGCCCGCCGTATATCACCCAAACAAAAGGCGTTCTGACACTCTGCTTTCAGGACGACATTTCGCCCAACAGCTTGAGCGCTTCTCGCGCCGGCCAGATGGTATCCCTGAAACGGCCCGAACACAGGCAAGGCGTTTCACCCAGCTGCTGCTCAATCAACCGTAAGTCCCCATCGCCCCATTCGTCTTTGGGCAGAAAATACGGTACGGCGCTCGCGAAATCGACCATCTGCCCGATAATGGATCTACTTGCCGTAGGCCCCACTTCGATGTCGCGCATGGCGTCGACCTCCCGCTCGATCTGGCTCTGTGGCGCCCCCAGTGCGATTAGTCGCCGGCGCACGAGCTCTGGAAGCCTCCCGGGAAAGTCTTTGACATCTCGCGCCGGCTCCAGAATGGCCAACCTCGAGCGCTCGCTCACCAAAATCAAAAGTGGCCTTCGGTCTACAACCAGTCGGTTTACGTACCAATCGCCCAGAGCATTGGTGCTCTCGCCGGTTACGCCCCCACTGCGCGGGAGGAGGGCCAGGACCTTTTTTGTGCCGCGGAGGATCACCATAGGTGGGTTGTGTTTCGATGGTCGATGGTCAACAGTTAATGGGTCAATTGTCGATGGCTGATGGTGACGTGTGATCATCGACAATAAACCATCGATGATCGACCATCAACCATCAAATCCCCTCCACTCCAACCCCCTCCTCCAGATTGTTCGGCGGATGCACAATCACCGCATCCCCCTCGGAGAGACCTGATAACACCTCGGCGGTCAACCCGGCCTGGTGGCCGATTTCTACTGCCCGCTTCACGGCTTTCCCGCCCTCGTTTACGAACACGGCCCAGCCGCCATCCTCCCGGAAGAGCGCACTCGTCGGGGCGAGGAGGACGTCGTCGCTCTCCCAGATCACGAACTGCGCCAGCACCCGGAACCCGGAGCCCAACCCGGACCGGTGCGCGGCCGGCGAGACGAGGTCGGCCACGACGGCGACGCGCTTCTCTTCAACACCCAGCGACGAGACGGTCGTCACACCCTGGGGCTCGACACGGGTTACGACGGCCTTCAGCACGCCCTCGCCGCCCCAGCGGTCGAGCATGACGGGGGTGCCGGGGCGGATGCGGACGGCGTCCTGCGATAACACGTCTACCAGCACCTCCAGGCTATCCACATCCCCGATCTCCATCAACGCCTCGCCGGGCATCACCTGGCCCTCGCTCTCCCGAAACACGGCCAACACGGTGCCGGCCGTCGGGGCGCGGAGGGTCTGCCGCACGCCGGCG
>JBGSPJ010000476.1:0-2668 GCA_041738655.1 Rhodothermales bacterium
CTTCGCCGTGGCCGGCGTCGCGCCGGACGTCATGGGCGTCGGCCCGATCCCCGCGATCGCGAAGGTGCTCAAGCAGACGGGCCTCAGGGTGAGCGACATCGGGCTCGTGGAGCTCAACGAGGCCTTCGCAGCCCAGGCGCTGGCCGTCATCCGCGAGGTCGGGTTCGACGAGGCCATCGTCAACGTCAACGGTGGCGCCATCGCTCTGGGGCATCCGCTCGGATGTACCGGCGCCAAGCTCACCGCCACCCTGCTCCACGAAATGAAACGCCGTGGCGTCCGATACGGCATCTGCACGATGTGTATCGGCGGAGGCATGGGCGCCGCGGCCGTGTTTGAGCGGCTGTGACACCACCCCATCCCGGGATCGACGCAGTCGATCTCGGGATTTGCCCCTCCTCGGTTCGAGGAGGGGCCTGGTAGAGGGGGCGAGACCTGCCAACCTGTAATCCTTCGAGTCGGTTGGATTCGCCACCCGCCCGCTGTTCGAAAACCTGCCAACCTGCAACTTGCCAACCTGCAACCATGGAAATGCCTCTCTATCACTTCTTTGCCTTCCTGCCGGCCTGGCTGGTGGCGCTGAGCATTCTGGCTGTTTTTGTGGCCTTCGGGTACACCGGGGCGCCGCTCTGGTTATGGTCGATCGCCGGCGTGCTGGCGCTCTACGGGTTCGGGGCGCCGGCGTGGCTGTGGATCGGGTTCGGTGTCCTGGCCGTCGTCCTCAACCTCGTGCCGCTGCGGCGGGCGCTGTTCAGCGGGCCCATCATGCGGCTGCTGAACGCGCTCAAGTTTCTGCCCACCATCTCCGAAACCGAGCAGGTGGCGATTGAAGCCGGCAATGTGTGGGTGGAAGGGGAGCTGTTTTCGGGGAAGCCGAATCTGAAGCGGATCATGGATGAGGCCTACCCCGACCTCACGGCCGAGGAGCAGGCTGTGCTCGACGGGCCCATCGAGGAGCTCTGCGGCGTGACGCACGACTGGGAGGTGTTCCAGACCAAAGAGCTGCCCGACGCTGCGTGGGACATCATCCGGCGCGAGCGGCTGTTCGGGATGATCATCCCCAAAGAATACGGCGGACTTGGTTTCTCGCCCCTGGCGAACAGCGCCGTCGTCCAGAAGCTTTCGTCCCGTTGCGGGCCGCTGGCGACGACCGTCATGGTGCCCAACTCGCTCGGGCCGGCGGAGCTGCTCATCCACTACGGCACCCAGGCGCAGCGCGACCATTATCTACCCCGTCTCGCCACCGGCGAGGAAATCCCGGCTTTTGCCCTCACCGAGCCCGGCGCGGGCTCCGATGCCGGCGCCATCACGTCCAACGGAGTCGTCTTCCGCGGGACCGACGGGCAGCTGTACCTGCGGCTCAACTGGAAGAAACGCTACATCACCCTCGCCGCCATCTCCACCGTGCTGGGTCTCGCGTTTAAGCTGAGGGACCCGGACAATCTGCTCGGCAAGGGCGAAAACCCCGGCATCACCTGCGCGCTTATCCCCACACAAACCCCGGGCGTGGAGCTGGGCCGGCGGCATAATCCGCTGGGCGTCCCGTTTTACAACTGCCCGACGGAGGGGCACGATGTCGTCCTGCCCATCGACGCCATCATCGGCGGGGCGGAGGGGGCCGGGCAGGGATGGCGAATGCTGATGGAGTCGCTCGCGGCCGGCCGGGGCATTTCGCTGCCGGCATCCGCCGCCGGCGGGACCAAGCTTGTCTACCGCGCCGCGTCGGCCCATGCGAAGATCCGCAAGCAGTTCGGGCTGCCCATCGGGTTGTTTGAGGGGATCGAGGAGCCGCTGGCGCGGATCGGCGGGTTCAACTACGTGATGGAGGCCGCGCGGCGGTATACCTGCGGGGCGCTCGCGAAGGGGGTGGCGCCGGCGGTGGTCACCGCGATGGCCAAGTACAACTTCACCGAGCTGCAGCGCAAAGCGATCAACGACGGGATGGATATCCTGGGTGGAAACGCCATCTCGTGGGGGCCGCGCAACCTGCTGGCGTCGGCCTACATGAACACCCCGATCGGCATCACCGTCGAGGGCGCGAACATCCTCACGCGCACCCTGATGATCTTCGGCCAGGGCGCCATCCGGTGCCATCCGTATGTCTATGCCGAAACACAGAGCCTGATGAAGCGCGATGCGGCCGGCTTCGACGTGGCCTTTACCAGTCATGTCGCCCATACGGTGCGCAACCTGTCGCGGGCCATCGTGCTGTCGCTGACGCGGGGGCTGTTCGCGAAGTCGCCGGCGAGCGGCGAGGCGCGGCGGTACTGGCAGAAGCTGGTCTGGGCATCTGCCTCGTTTGCGTTCCTGGCGGACATCGCGCTGATCAGTCTGGGCGGGAATCTGAAGCGGAAGGAGAAGATCACGGGCCGCTTCGCCGACATCTTTTCGTGGCTCTACCTCGCCGCCGCCACGCTGCGGCGCTTCGAGGCGGAGGGCCGGCTGAAGGAGGATGAACCCTTCCTGCACTGGTCGATGCAGTACGCCTTCGGCGAGATCCAGAAAGCGTTCGATGGGCTGTTCAAGAACTTCGATGTCCCGGTTTTGGGGGTGATCTTCCGGGGCCCGGTGGCCCTCTGGTCGCGCCTGAATCCGTTCGGAAACGGGCCGCGAGATAGCGTGGGCCACGCCGTGGCGCGCGCGATGCAGACCCCCGGATCCCAGCGCG
>JBGSPJ010000511.1:0-3205 GCA_041738655.1 Rhodothermales bacterium
TCCACGAGCGCCCGGCCGCCGGCCTCGCGAAACCAGCCCACCTCGCGGAGGGCGGCCGCCTCGTCGTCCAGCCGAAAATCCGACGCCGCGAGGTCGCCCGGAGGCGCCGCGAACACGTGTTCGTGCGGATAACAGACGCCCAGGTCGCCGGCGAGGATGTCTCCGGCGACGGTGCGGACGATAGGGCGGGTAGTGTCGGTCATAACGACGCGTTCACGATCCGTGTGCCGGCCACCATGGCGTTCATCTTCGCGCGGGACGCCCACCGGGCCGTCTGGCTGAAGCCGCAATCGGGCGTGACAGTGAGGCGTTCGGCCGGGACGTGTTTCAGCGTTTTCCGGATGCGTTCGGCGACGATTTCGGGGGTCTCGATGAAGTAGTTTTTGACGTCCACCAGGCCGGCGGCCACGTCCTTGCCGGACTCCACAATCGCCGCGCACACGTCGATCTCGGCCATCTCGCGGTTTGCGAACTCGATCGCGAACTCATCCACCTTGAGATCCAGAATCGCGGGGAAGATCGGCGCGAACGTCCGGTTCGCCACAGGCCGGCCGATGTAGTTGCCGAAGCAGAGGTGGACGCTGATCCGGGCGTTTACCCCATCCAACATCCCGTTAAACAGGTCGAGGAACGCCTTCGGGGTGTCCTTGTGCACAGCGGCGGAGGGCTCGTCGAGCTGGATAAAATCGACGCCGGCGGCCACCAGGGCCTTTAATTCCCGGTTGATGATCCGGGCGAACTGGTGGGCGACCTCCATCCGGTCTTTGTAGATCTTCCCCGGCAGGATCCGGCCGGCGAGGGTGTACGGGCCAGGGACGGGGACTTTCAACGGGTGCGTCGTGCGCGTTCTCGCGTAGCGGTACTCGGCCACCAGGCCCAGTCCGTCCGGTGCGTCGAAGACCTCGTGGGCCTCGTAGCGTTCGCGCTGGTCGTGCCCGCCGGGGCCCATGCGGCGGAGCGGGGGCAGCTCGGTGAGGCCGTTGAGCCGGCCGTAAAAATCCGCTGTAAAGAACCCCAGCCGGCGCATCTCCCCGTCGCTGATGATGTCCACGCCGGCCTCCTCCTGCTCCCGGATCGCGAGGTCGACCGCGTCGTTCAGCGTCTCCTCGATATCCTTGGGTCCATACTGGCCTTTCTCCATGGCGTCGACGGCAGTGATAAACCACGCCGGCCAGGCGTAACTTCCGATGACACTCGTCTTGATCATATATTCGGTTAACCGGTGGTGAATGGGACCCCGCGATGCGGAGTCGTAATGATAGAAAGTGGCAAACGCTCCGGCAATTCCTCCGGGCGTGATGAAAGGGATTCCAGACGACGCGATGTCGTCAGCTAATCTTGTCTGGTACTCGGGTTGAACGCACGTCCCGTCATATCACATCTGCCTCGGATCCTGCTTGCGGAAGACAATGAAGTCAACCAGAAAGTAGCACTCCGCATGCTGGACCGAATCGGGTACCCGGCCGACCTCGTCGTGAACGGGGTCGAGGTGCTCGACGCGCTGACGCGTACATCGTACGACATCATTCTGATGGACCTCCACATGCCGCTGATGGGCGGCCTCGAGGCGGCCATCGCGATCCGGAGCCAGCGCGACATCCAGCAACCCGTCATCGTCGCCCTCACGGCAAGCGCCACGACGGCCGACCGCGACCGGTGCCTCAACGCCGGCATGGACGACTATCTGTGCAAACCGATCGAGATGGACCGGCTCCGCGAAACGATCTGGATGCATACGCCTTCGTTTGCTCATGGCATCCCGAGTCCGAGCGTTCGGGCCAATTCGCCGGGCACGCAGAAATAAGTGACGCTGATCGAGGGATTGTCTCGATCCTCCTGTTTATTCGGGTAGATCGTGCGGGATCGGTGGCTGTAGGCGTCGAGCACGACAAAGCCGGCCTCGGCCGCGCATCGCCGCCAGCCCCAGCGCTCGCCATCCTTCTCCCAGATCGGCCGCAACCCCTGGCCCGACATCTCGTGGACGTATCGGAAGCCGGCGTGGTAGGTGTTCCAGGCCGTTTGCACCACGTCGTCGTCGCTCAGGGCGGATTCTTCCGTGAAGATGAGCAGGAAGCCGGCCTCCCGGTAGTCCCGGAATACGGCGATCATGCGCTCGTTGGTCTGGTTCCTGATCTCGTGGAACCCGTTACCGACCACCATCACCGCTTGCTGGCCCGCCAGACCCCGTGCACGTAACGCATCGATGACGCGGGCCGGCTCGCCGATATCGGCCTGGCGGATGAAGGTCATCGAGGCCGGCAGCACCCCTTTTTGTTGTTGAAGGATGGCCTCGTCGATTGCGGCGTCCTCGAGGTCCGCTCCGAAATAATGGATCTCCCCCTCGCCGTCCCGTTCGAACCGCTGGCGCGTCGCCTCGCCCTGCCCCACGGCGTGTTCGATATAGACGCTGTACGATAACCCGTGATCGGCACAGAACGCATCGAGCGCGTTGTTGGCCGCTTCGAAGGAAGCGCGGTTTGCATCCTGGCTGGCGGCCACGTTTTCGCCCCGGCTGACGCCGCCCTGGATCGTGGTGCCCCGCAACAAATGCTCGAGCTGGCGCAGATAAGGGTGGTAGGCGGCAATGATGCCGGCGGGGCCCGGGGCCCGCTGAAACACGCGCTGCCCGAACGCCGTGACGGCCCCTCCATTCAGCAGGCCGGCCTCCTCGAGCACGCCCTGGAAATTGGCCGGCACCACCGGGACGGCCGCTTCGAGCCGGTCGCCGCGTGTGAGCGTCGGGCTCACGCCCAACACACGCAGGCCGAGGAGGATCGGGACGAGCCGGTAGCCGAGTTCGATCTGCCTCGCGCTGGCGATCCACGACCCCGTCGGGGCCTCGTCAGGAAGCGTCATCCACCATCCCAAACCCGCTTCGGGCGCATCGCCCGAGAACCCGGCGAGGACGGTGGGGACAAGACTGCCGCGGATGTCATCCGGCAGGGGCGACAGGGCCGGCAGGACGCGCGCTACACGCGGGTCGGCTGCCAGTCCGTACCCTTGCGGGGATTTTGAAAGATAGCCGCGAACGTACAGAAACGACCAGTCGATGCCCAGCTGGCGAGGATCCAGGCCCAGCCGGCCCGCGCAGGCCTCGGGCGTGCAGGGTCCCTCGGACACCAGCGCCTCAATGAGGCCCAGGCGGTTGTGCGCCCCGGCCACCTGCCGCAGCAGCCACAGATCCGGCGGCGCGGTGACGCCGGCG
>JBGSPJ010000512.1:0-4190 GCA_041738655.1 Rhodothermales bacterium
CTGAAGGTGAGGGCATCGCCGTTCGGATCCGTGGCGTCCAGCGCCAGGGTGACAGGCTGGCCGACCGGGGACACCTGGGTGCCGGGGTTGATGACATCGGGCGCGCCTTCGGTGCTCACCTGGAGGATGGCCGCTTCGGACGGGACGCCGGCGGCGTCGAGCGCGAAGAGCATCCAGTAGCCCGGGGTGAGCACGTTCTGGTTGGCGTGCGCCGTCAACTGGTAGGCGCCGCCGCCCAGGGAGGTGTGGGCGACTTTCAGAAACCGGCTATCGGTGTTGATGGAGTGGGAGACGGACGCCATCTTGACGAGACTGAACGACTGTACGCCGGCGGACGCCGTCACGGTGAACGACGCCCCGTTACGCACGGCGACGGGCGCCGAGGTGATGGTGGGCCGGACGGCCGGCGAGCCATCCGCCGCAAACAGGTACCCCGGCGAGTAGATCTGCGCGTCCTGGTGGTTGGCCGAGCAGCCGGTGCCGCACAACCCGCCGCCGCCAACAAACACGCGGGCGTCCGGAAGCAACAGGACCAGCGAGTGGTAGTTGCGCGGCACGGCCATGTCGGCCACGGTGCGCCAGGTCTCGGTGGTCGGGTTCCAGATTTCGGGCGTGAGCACGCTTCCGGCATCGCTGAACTTGATGCCAGACGTGTTGCCGCCGACCACGATCACTTCGCCGTTCGGCAGCACCATGCTGTTGCTGAACCGCCGCGCGAAGTTCATCGGCGTGAGGGTCTTGACGACCGGCGAGGCGCCGGTGATGTTGATCGTCGCGGCCATGGCCGAGCTCACCTCGTTCCCGCCGGCGAGCGTGCCACCGGCGACGAGCAGCCGGCCCTCATCGTACAGGATCGTAGCGCTGTCCTTCGGATACCAGGCGGTGATCGAGGTACCTGTCGTCTGGATGGAGCCGGTCGCGGCCGGGTTGATGAAGTGCATCGCCGGCGTCGGGCCGGCGTGGAATACGTTGCCCTCGGGGCCGAGCACCATCAGCGGCGACCAGTTCTGCTCGAAATGCCCCGTGTAGTTGAGGATCGGACCGCTGAGGTCGACGCCCGTGAGCTTGCGCCAGCCGGCCGTTTCGTTCCACACCTCCGGGTTCGAGCCGCCGCCGCTGCCGATGGCCGTCATCACTTCCCCGTTCGCCAGCGCCACGGTGGTCGGGTACCAGCGGCCGTTGGTCATGGGCTGGACTTTCGTCCAGGTGTTGGTCGTAAAATCGAAATAACTGGTCGTGGTCACGGTGTTGCGCCCGCCGTTGACGAGCACGCGCCCATCCTCCAGCATCACCTGGCCGGCGCAGAACATGTCGTGCGAGGTGTGCGGCACCAGCTGGAACGAACCCGTCACCGGATGCCACGCCGCGGCGAAGGTGTATTCGGGGCCGACGGGAAAGGCATCCTCTTCATTGGACGCCCAGGTAAGCACCCGGCCGTCTGGCAGGTTCGCGGCCGTGACGGGGATATGCGGCCACTCCAGGACCGGACCCCACTGGCCCAGGACGCTCATTTCGGCGGCAGAAGCCACCCGCAGGGCGTCCATATTGACTTCAAACGGGGGATACGCCTGTGCCTTTTCCGCCCAGTAGCCATCGTCCAAGGCATGTTCGGCGGAGGTTTCCTGCGCCAGCACGCCGGCCGGCGCGGAAGCTACGAGCACAAAAAGCCAGACAGCGAGTAGCTGGCGCCAGCGAAAAGCCTGTACGAATGCCATATACGTTTCTCTGAACAGCAAAGGCTCTGGATCTACCTACCAATCCCGGACCTGACCAGAATGCAACAGTGAAAAGCGAAAACAGCGCAGCCGGCCGAGGAGGTGTGGGGACGTGGGACATAGGCCGGCGGATAGCACTATACGCTCGGCATAAGCTAGAAACTTCTCACGGAACCGTGAATCCACTTATGGGTGCGCCACTCGGTGAGATCTGGCGCATTCCTCATCCCCCTTATGCGCCACTAATACGTCTGAAAGATTGTTAAGCACAATATTCCCCGAACGAGTCAGGCCCCTCCTCGCGTCGAGGAGGGACGGGTCCTGACGTCGATTTATCGATGTCAGGACGGGGAGGAGTAATGCATGGCGTCACCAGAGATCCTTGTTCTGCAGCGCGACGCTCTGTTTTTGTAAGATTCGGGCACAGACTGGAATAGATGTTTTGACCCATCTGCGCGGTATCGATTTGCTCCTCCCCATCCCATCATCGCTTCGCGACGACGGGATTTGCCCCTCCTCGGGGCGAGGAGGGGCCCGATCGCCGTGTGCCGATGAGCCGTGAAAACTGTCCGAAGTATTAGCCATCTCTCTTTGCCAGTGTGCCGATGCGTCTACTGCTGCTCCTGCCCCTGCTCGCTTGTTTCGCCGGCTGCTCCCGGCTCCGACCGCACCAACCAGAAACGCCTTTCCCCTTCGTAGCGCTACCCGGAGGCATTTTTGTCATGGGGGATGTCTTCGAAGGAGAAAATGAAGACGCCACCCCCGTACACGACGCCGTCGTGGCGCCCTTCGAAATCGCCCGATACGAAACGACGTTCGCGCAATACGACGCCTTCGCCACGGCCACCGGCCGGCCGCTGCCCGACGACGCCGGCTACGGCCGAGGCGATCGCGCGGTCGCCGGCGTTACCTGGTATGACGCGCGCGATTACTGTGCATTTTACGGTCTGCGGCTCCCCACGGAAGCCGAGTGGGAATACGCCGCGCGAAGCGGGGGGCGCCTGCATCGCTTCGCGGGCGCGGACAGCGTGGGCGGGCTCGACGCCGTCGGCAGGTATCTCGCGAATAGCGTCATGCACTCGTTCCCGGTCGGGTCCAAACGCCCCAACGCCATCGGCCTGTTCGACATGAGCGGCAATGTGTTCGAGTGGGTCGGCGCGTATTACGAAACCTACCCCTCGCCCGGCGAGGCGCCGGTGTACAAAGATCTCGAGCAGAGCGCCATGCGCATCCTTCGGGGTGGTGGTTTCAAGTCGGAAGCCTATCTTACCCAGACGTTCTGGCGCTCCGGGACACTCGGAGATGTGACATCGGACACCATCGGCTTCCGATGCGCCCGATAACCGATCAAATGGGACAACCGATCAAAACGAGAACCCTGGAGATCAGCCTCACGGCGCTGGCATTTGTATCCATGATGGCCGGCCTCATCGCCCACTGGCAAGGCGCGCCATCCGGGCTTGTCGCCTCGCTGTATGCGCTATCGTACGCATCGGGTGGATACATGGGCCTCCGCAGCGCCCTATCGGCCCTGCGCGAGTGGCGGATTGATATCGACCTGTTGATGGTCCTGGCCGCTATCGGGGCAGCGCTGGTCGATGCCCCGTTCGAGGGAGCGATGCTGCTCTTTCTCTTTTCCCTCTCGAACACGCTCCAGCACTTCGCGATCGACCGGAGCCGGAACGCGATCCAGGAGCTGATGAAGCTGAATCCGCAGCAGGCACGGGTGATGCGGGATGGGGCCTGGGTGCAGGTCCCGGCCGGCACGGTCGATGTCGGCGAGCTCATCCAGGTGCGGCCGGGAGATCTCGTCCCACTGGATGGCGAGGTGGTCGCCGGCGAAAGCCGGGTGGATCAATCAACCCTCACGGGCGAATCGGTCCCGATCTCCAAAAAGCCAGGGGACGCGGTCTTCGGCGGAACGCTGAACGAAAATGGGGCGCTGGATATCCGCGTCACGCGCCGCGCGGCGGAGTCCACCATCGCCAAGCTGATCCAACTCGTGGAAGTCGCCCAGGGCGAAAAAGCACAGACCCAGCGCTTTATCGACACGGCCGAGCAATATTACGCCATCGGGGTGATCGTCTTCACCGGACTGGCCATTGCCTTTCCCCTGTTCGTGCTCGGCGAAGCGTTCGATTCGGCGTTTTATCGGGCCATGACACTCATGGTGGCCGCCTCCCCCTGCGCCCTCGTGATCAGCACGCCGGCGACGATCCTCTCGGCGATCGGCAACGCCGCCCGCCGAGGCATTCTGTTTAAGGGGGGCGTCTATGTCGAACGCGGGGCGGATATCCGGGCCATCGCATTCGACAAAACGGGGACGCTGACGATCGGCCGGCGGACGGTGACGGACATCGTCCTCCTGCCCGACGCCAACTCCACCTGGAGCGGGGACGAAGACGCGCTCCTCACCCTCGCGGCCTCGTTGCAGGCGCGCTCGGAACACTCGCTGGCGCACGCCACCGTCGGAGC
>JBGSPJ010000528.1:0-5677 GCA_041738655.1 Rhodothermales bacterium
ATCACGGCATCGGGTTTGCGTGAAAGCCATCCCCATGATGTTCTCATCACAAAAGAAGCCCCCAACTACAGCACGCGCGTTTGATAGATGGGGCAAAACGTACGAATTTCGAGGAATTTTCCGGTTTCGACCGGAGGCACCCCCGATGATCTACGATTTGTGAACCATGAACAGGAATCCGCCCGTAGGAGTCAACTTCCTTCGGGCGGATTTTTTTTCCGCCGGCGACGCCGGTGAACATCGCTTCTCATCATGCTGGAACGTCTCGACTCCATCCGCTCTCTTTTTTCCGAGCACGGCGCCACGGCCGCTGTCCTCACCTTCCTGCCCGATATCCGCTGGGCCTGCGGGTTCACCGGTTCGAACGGACTGCTCTTCGTCCTCCCCGATGCGGCGCACTTTGTCACCGACGGCCGCTATACCGAGCAGGCCGGCCGAGAAGTAACCGGCGCGACCACCCACATCGCACCGCGGAGTCTGATCGACTTCGCGAGCGGAGAGGGGCTCCTCGGCAGCGCCACCCGGGTCATCGTCCAGAGCGACCACCTCACACTCGACGGCTTCGACCAGCTCCAGGAAGCGTTTAATGGGCTCGAATGGGCGCCGGTCGCCGGACTGCTCCAGAAGCTGGTCGCGGTCAAAACCGCCGGCGAGGTCGACGCCATGCGCCGCGCGCAGGCGGTGACGGATGCAGTCTTCGAGGACATCCTGGCCTTTATCGCCCCCGGCATCTCTGAACAGGAGCTCGCCGCTGAAATCGTGTACCAGCACCTCCGCCGCGGCGCCTCGGCCATGTCGTTTGAACCGATCGTCGCCTCAGGGCCCAATGGCGCCTTGCCGCACGCCCGGCCCACGGACCGGCGACTGGAAGTGGGGGACCTGGTGGTGCTGGACTTCGGGTGCTTCGTCGACGGGTATGCGTCGGACATGACGCGCACCGTCGCCCTTGGCACGCCCGAGCCAGAGGCCCTCCGCGTCTACGAGGTCGTTCTCGACGCCCATCTCCGCGCCCTGGACGCCGCCCACGCCGGCATGAGCGGCAAAGCCCTCGACGCCGTGGCGCGAGACCGAATCGCGGAACAGGGCTTCGGATCCTATTTCACGCACAGCCTGGGGCACGGGGTCGGCCTCCAGATCCACGAATGGCCAAGCGTCTCGTTCAGAACGGAAGATCCACTCCCGGCCGGCGCCGTCATTACCATCGAGCCCGGCGTCTACCTGCCCGGCCGGTTCGGCGTCCGCATCGAGGATATGGCGCTTCTCGGGCCGACGTCCGCCGAATCCCTCACGCATAGCCCGAAGCAACTGATCCGGTTGTGAGTGATACGAAGGATGTCGCTCCGCCCCGCCAACCTGCAACCTGCCAACCTGCAACCTACCGACCTGCCAACCTCTTCACGGATATCGCGGCGACAACCGTCCCGACAACACGTCGTTGGCGAACTGCATGGCCGCGCGTTGGTTGGGGGTGGGGCGGGGGTCGGGTAGATAGTCGCTGTGGCCGGCGTTGCGCGTATCCGCGATCTGGGTATGAACCACCTGCCCCGGCGCCGATTGACTTCGCCGCGTCTTCGGGCCATGGTATCCCAGCGCCTGACCTGAATTTTCCTGCCCAAAAAACAACCATGACTGGAACAGATCGCCGGCGGGGTAGGCATACCTCAGCACCAGATCCTGGCGCGACGCCAGCACCGCCGTTCGCTGCGTACCCCGCGCCGCATCCCGGTATTGCGCTGGATCGCCGAGGCTGTAGTCGTCCACCGCCGCCGCCATGAGGCAGGCCTGCGTAAACGTAAACCCGTACGGCTTCAGGAGCTTGATCACCTGCAACGCCACCCGGGCCCCCAGGCTGTGCGTGGCGAACGATACGCGGGTGCTTTTGCGCAGGTTGGTGTAGATAAATTTCGCCAGTTCGAGCGCTGTATCGTCCGCGTCTCGCCCCTCGACACTGTAGCTGAACGCGCCGGCCCAGTGATCGCCGGGCCACAGGGTAGCCACCAGGGCGTGATGGGGAACCATGGTCAGGTGCTCGGCGAACCGTTTCAGCCCCGCCTTGCCTTCGGCCCGGTCCACGTTAAAGCCATGCAGGAGGAAGGTGACATCGCCCGCCACCTGCAAGGCGTTTAGCCGGCCTTCGACCAACTGTCCCGGCAAGACAGGACCACCGACGCTCGCGCCACGGAAATCAAGTACGTACGTCATACGGGCCTCTTGAGCGCGACAGTGGCGGCTTGCAAGGCGCTGACGAGGTCCTTTGCAATAGGCGCGAGCGGGACGGCGGCCACCCCAATCAGCAGCCCCATGAACAGTTGCCCCACATAGAGCCCCACGCCGCCGCCGATGCCTAGCGCGATGAGCGAGGCGATCGTCCGCATCTTGCCAGCATACTGACTCTGCGCCATTGCCAGGGCGGATTCTATCCGGGCATCCACCGCCAGTTCATATCGCCCAAGCACTTGTTGGTGCTCCTTCGAGATCGTATCCGCGTCGCCCAGCCTGGCCGCAGCCTTCGACAGTTCCTCTCCGTCAACCACCCCCAGGTAAGCGGCCACGCGGTGGGCATTTTCTTCGTTCAGCCCGATACGCACGCCCTGGCGGATCATACGCACAAGTTCGCGGTGGTCGCCCCGGTACTGACCCGAAAGCACTTCCTCATACGCCGCGCCATACGCGCGCTCGAGGGTACCCCAGATCGGGCCAAGCAGGTACACCAGCCGGCCGTACCCGATGAGCCCGATCATGCGGGTCCATTTCAACGCCTCCACGATACCAAACGCCGCGGTGCCCAGCGCGCCCGTGGCGAGCACGATCGTCCCGATGTTCTCCATGCCTGTGTCCAAATTATCGGTGGCTCAATTACCTGTGTGACGGTGCGCGATGCACGTTTTTCCGATGGTAGCGATAGCAATCCCAGCCGTTACTCCGTAAACTAACGCCCCGAACCTGCTTCTCCAACCGTACGTCCCACGCCTGATGCCGCGCGCCGACCGCCGGGTGCTTGTCGTTGCCTACTACTTCCCGCCGATGGGGCTCAGCGGAGTGCAGCGCATCGCGCGTTTCGTCAAGTACCTCCCCGAATTCGGCTGGCAGCCAGAGGTCCTTACCATCGACCCCGCCGGCTACTTCGCCTACGACCCCTCGCTCCTCGACGAACTGACGCAACGCGGCATCCCGATCCATCGGACAGCCTCGCTGGATCCAACACGGTTCTTTGGCAGGTCGAAACAGGTGGCCCTGCCCGCCGAATCGTCCCGCCAGAAACTCGCCGCGCTCAGCCAGTGGCTCTTTGTGCCGGACAACAAGATCGGGTGGATGCCGGCCGCCGTTCGACGCGGCAAAGCCCTGCTCGCCGAACGGCGTTTTGATGCCATTCTGGCTACGGCGCCGCCGTATACCGCCGCACTGATCGGGCAGCGCCTCGCCGCCTCGGCGCACATCCCGCTCGCGCTGGACTTCCGGGATGACTGGGTCGGCAACCCGCGCCACGTCTACCCGACGCCCCTGCATCGCCAGCTTCACCTCATGCTCGAGCGCCGGGCCCTGAAGGCCGCCGGCCGCATCTTTACCATCAACGAGCGCATCCGCACGGCCATGCTCGCACGATGGCCGGAACTGCTCTCCGCAGGGGCAATCCGGGTCCTGCCCCAGGGTTACGACGCGGCGGATTTCATGACGAAGTCGGGGGGGGACTCCAGGGGGGGCACCCGGTGCCGATTCGTCTACAGCGGTGTCTTTTACGACCGCCAGAAGCCCGATTTTTTTCTCCACGCCCTGGCACAGGTACTGGATCGGCATCCCGAGTGGCGGGATCTGGTGGAGGCGACTTTTGTCGGACTGCTGCCGGCGTACGTGCCGGCGCTCGTGGCCGAACTCGGGCTGGGCCCCAACGTGACCGCGACAGGCTACAAAACCCATCCCGAGGCCATTCATCAGGTGATGTCCGCCGATGTGCTCTGGCTGACAGTGGGGTCAGGAGCCGGGCAGGATCAGATCTCAACCGGGAAGCTCTACGAATACCTGGGGACCCGTAAACCCATACTGGGGCTGGTCCCGACGGGCGCCGCGCGCGATGTGTTGCAACAGGACCAGGCCGCGCTCTGCGTCGAACCCGAGGAAACTCCGGCTATCGCCGACGCCATCGAACTGCTGGTGCGCGGCTGGATGGATGGCACACTGCCGGTCGGGGATGCCGCCGACCGGGGGCGCTACGAACGCCGGCTGCTCACAAAATCGCTCACCCAGAACCTGGATGAGCTGATTGATACCCGGGCATGAAGATCAGCGTTCTCGATGATTTTTACCTTGAAAATCCAGATCGTAGAGACGCTCCTGTGGAGCGTCTCCGGACGGTGACAATTTTTATGAGTAGCCCGATGCAAGGCGGAAATCTCGCTGAGACGCTCCGCAGGAGCGTCTCTACACAGACGTCGTTTCCGAATCCTTCCTTATCAAAACAACCTCACCACCGCCGGCTTCGTCACTTTCCCCATCGCATTCCTTGGTAAGGCATCAATGACGAGCAACCGGGAAGGCTGCTTGTACCGCGACAACCGTTCCCCACACCAGGCCCGCAGGGCCTCCAGCGTGAGCGTTTCCCCCGACGCCAGCACCACGGCCGCCGCAACGGTTTCGCCCCAGGTGGCGTCCGCCACGCCCACCACGGCGCACTCGCGGATCGCGGGGTGCTCTAGCAACACGGCCTCGATCTCAAGGGCCGAGAGCTTGTAGCCGCCGCTCTTGATGATATCCACCGACAGTCGGCCCATGATCCGGTAGTACCCGTCTTCCACGACCGCCATGTCGCCCGTCCGAAACCATCCCTCCTCGAACGACTCGGCCGTCGCCTCCGGACGGTTCCAGTAGGACTCGAAGACCGACGGCCCGCGCACCTGGATCTCGCCGGGCTCTCCTTCGGCCGTGATGACCGTGCCGTTTTCCGCCTTGAGCCGTACCTCGACGCCGGGCAGGGGCTGCCCGACCATCCCCGGCCGGCGCTCGCCGTCGTAGGGGTTCGACAGCCCCATCCCGATCTCGGTCATCCCGTACCGCTCCAGCAGTTTCTGCCCGGTAAGTCGCGTCCAGGCCTCGTGGACGCTGGCCGGCAGCGCCGCCGAGCCGGACACCATCAGCCGCATCCGTCCGAAGCCGGCGACGATCGGCGCCCGCGCCTGCTCCGACAATCCCTCGAGATGCTCAATGAGCTTCACATAGATCGTCGGCACCGCCATGAACACTGTGTACGCGCCAACCGCCACGCGGGGGAGGATTGCGAGTAGATCAAACTTCGGAAACGGCTCGATCAGGGCGCCGGCCCACAAGGCGCACGACTGGACATTGATAATCCCGTGGATATGATGCAGCGGCAGAAACAGCGGAATCCGATCGTCCGCCCGCCAGTGCCAGGCCTCGATGAGGGTGGTGATCTGCGCTTCGACATTCGCGTGGGTCGTGAGCACGCCCTTTGGCTTGTTCGTCGTCCCGCTCGTGTACAGCATGAGCGCGGGGCGATCCGGTCCCAGGGCCGGCAGCACCCGCCGGGGCGTCCCGGCAGCGGATTCGATGGTCACCAGGGGGATGCCGGCTTCGCCGGCCAATGGCACCAGGGCCGCCGCCAGGGAGGCTGATACGAGCAGCGTCGACGCGCCGGAGTCGGCCAGCGTGTACGCCAGTTCAGGTG
>JBGSPJ010000529.1:0-5970 GCA_041738655.1 Rhodothermales bacterium
TGACGCGCCTCGCCCACCACGGGCTCCTCCACGACAAACGTGCGATACCCGCGCGTTTCCGCCTCGGCCCGGGCGGCATCCAGCGCGTCCCGGTTACGACCGATGAGGTGGGTGCAGGTGCGCGTGAACGCCGGCTCGTCGGGGCCGGCGGTTTCGGGCTCCTCGCCCCGCAGACCACGCTCGAGATGCGTGCGCACCGAAAGGCCCACGCGCTCCCACAGGTCGTTTTGCCGTAGCACCGCGACGGCGTCGGCGAAAGTCGAGGCATCGGGTACCGTCGGTCCACTCGCGATAACCGAGAGGTCGTCGCCCGGGACGTCGGAGATGGCAAGGGCCAGTACCTGCGCCGGCGCGGCGGCGCGCGAGAGCCGGCCGCCGCCCAGGATCGAGAGGTGCTTACGGACCGCATTCATCGCCGTGATGTCCGCTCCACACCCCAGCAAAAGGCGGATCGCGTGCCGGCCCTCTTCGGGCAAAATGGCGTCGGCGAAGGCCGTCGTCAGTGCGGTGCCACCGCCGGAGAGGAGAACCAGCAGCAGGTCTCCCTCCCTGCACCGCGAGGCGTGGTCGAGGATGGCGTGTGCGGCATCGGCGCTGGCCTCGTCGGGTACCGGGTGGCCGGCTTCGAGCGTTTCGATACGGCGCGGGGGGCGGTAGGGGTAGGGCAGCGAATCGGCGTACCCGTGCGGCACCACCACCACCCCTTCCGCTATGTGATCGCCGAACCGCGCCTCGACGACCGAGGCCATGGCCATGGAGGCCTTGCCCATTCCCACGACCACGATGCGTTCGAACCCCTCGGGCGAGTGACCGAGGAGCGCCGGCCAGTCCAGCCGGCTCATCAGCGCATCCGCCTGGACGCCGCGCACCGCGGCCCGGTAGATGGCGCGTGCGTCGGTTACGATCTGTTCGTTCATGAGCGAAGGGATTAAAGATACCAAATTACAGGTTACAGCCGGTGCCAGAACCTAAGGCCGGGCGCGTCATATTATCCACGCCTCTCCAGCGAAATATCACATCCAATGCCTTTCTCCCGGCACGCACTCAGCGTCTTCCTCTTCCTGCTCCTCGTTTCCGGCACTCGATCGGCCGGCGCGCAATCCCTATCCCCTTACTCCCTCGAAGCGCCGCTTTCCGATACGCTGCGGGCGCTGATCATTTTCACCCGATTCGCGGACGACCCGGACCCCGGGAATGCCGACCTCGACTACACGGGCTGGCCGGGGGCCTCATCCGATCTGCCGGTCTTTGCCCGGACGCTCCTGGCTACATCCCCCGAACCCCCTTACGCCGACAGCACGCTCACGGCCTATTTCCACCGGCAGTCGCTCGGTCGCTTCGTGATCTTCGGCGAAGCGTACGACTCCGTCCTGGTGGCCGCCCACCCGGAGGCGCGGTACCACTCGCCGCAGGGCGGCTTCGGGGATCTCACCGTCGAGCTGCTCTCCCGAATCGACGCCGGCGGGTTCGACTTCAGCCGGTACGATTATAACCGGGATGGGGTGATCGACCAGCTCTTTATCGTCATCCGCGGCGACACGCAGCGGGATGCGAAGCGGTTCGTCTGGACGGGGGCCTCGTGCCTGGACGGGCGCTGCGCCGGCGCCTACACGCAGCGCATGGCCATCCCACCGATCACGCTGGACGGCAAGCGGGTGGACTGGAACACGTCCGGCTCCTTCATCATGCACCGCACTCCCGGCAACCTCATCGCCCAGCACTATCACGTCCGCCTCATGGCGCATGAGCTGGGGCACGACCTCTGGGCACCGTTTTTTGTCCACATCCCCCCGCTCACCAACAACGACGTACCGGCCACGAGCAACCGCTCGCCCAAGGGACACTGCGTCGGCTACGTGCTGATGGCCGGCGCCGGCGGGGCGATGGATTGCGGCGGGCACCAGACGGTGTCGGCTTTTGAGCGGGATTTATTGGGGTGGATCGACTGCCGGCCGCTGTCGACCTCGCAGGCCGGCCTCCGGCTCGACGATCTGTACACAACCGACACCTGTTACCGGATCGATTTCGGCAACGAGCGCCGGATGTATCTCACGAATCACCAGCGCATCGGCCCGTTCGACCGCTACCGGATAGCCGGCCGGCGGACCGTGTTCGAGATGGGGCTCCTGCGCGCGACGGGCCTTCTGGTTACCCTTGCCGAGGAGTACCGGCTGGACGTCATCCCCGCGGATAACAGCCTGGACCTGGGCGTGACAAACGATGGGTATGCCGGCGATCTCTTTTCCCCAGATACCCGGCGCCAGCTCACCCCGTGGACGCGCCCGAACAGCAACGGCCGCACCCGGTATGCCCGCGGCGAGGCCGCCCGCTGGCACGCGATCGACGACATCCGCTACGCACCTGGCCCCGAAAAGGCCATCATTTTCGATTTCGTGGCCGACGCCCGGGAGCGGCCCCTCATCCGGGAGGCGTCGTGGATGGGCGCCGAGAGCGAGGGGATCGCGTTTGCCGGCGGGATCGAGGTGGTGGACCGGAGCACGCTACACATCGAAGGCGACATCGTCGTTTCCGGGACGATGCGGGTGGGGCCCGGAAGCACGCTCGACATCGCCGCGGGGGCCTCGCTGCGGGTCACACCCGAGGGCCGGTTGCACCTTTCCCCCGGATCGGCTATCGTTTTAGCCGGCGACCTGATTCTGGAAGGCCCGCTGCATGCCGCCTCGACGGCCACAGTCACCCGTCAGGGAGCCGGATCGATTTCGGCGCGTATTCGCTAGCCTTTTGCCTCTACCACGGGCAATACTACGGGCATTATTCCACCCATCCATCACCCACGACCCCGAGCACGCCATGAGCACCAACGGACAACCACGCAAGCTCCATTTCGACACCCTGCAAGTGCACGCCGGCCAGAAGCCGGACCCCACGACCAACGCGCGCGCCGTGCCCATCTACGCGTCGACGTCATACACCTTCAACGACTCCGAACACGGCGCCAACCTGTTCGCGCTCAAAGCTTTTGGCAACATCTACACCCGCATCATGAACCCGACCACCGCGGTGTTCGAGGAACGGATCGCGGCGCTCGAAGGCGGCGTGGCGGCGCTGGCCACGGCCAGCGGACAGGCCGCGCAGTTCCTGGCGATCGCCACACTCGCGGAAGCCGGCGACAACATCGTCTCCGCCAGCTATTTGTATGGCGGCACCTACAACCAGTTCAAGGTCTCCTTCCCCCGCCTCGGCATCAACGTCAAGTTCGCCGATGGGGACAAGGCCGAGTCGATCGAGCGCCTCATCGACGACCGCACGAAGGCCATCTACCTCGAAACCATCGGCAACCCGCGGTTCAACCTGCCCGATTTCGAGAAAATCGGCCGGATCGCTGAAAAACACGGCGTGCCGCTGATGGTGGACAACACCTTCGGCGCCGCCGGCTTCCTCTGCAAACCGATCGACTACGGCGCGCACATCGTCGTCGAGAGCGCCACGAAGTGGATCGGCGGCCATGGGACCACCATCGGCGGCGTGATCGTCGACGCCGGCACGTTCCCCTGGGATAACGGCCGATTCCCGTCGTTTACCTCGCCTTCGCCGGGCTACCACGGGCTGAACTTCTGGGAGGTATTCGGGCCGAAGGGCGTGGTTGGAGCAAACGTCGCCTTCATCATCCGCGCCCGCGTGGAAGGGCTTCGGGATTTCGGGCCGAGCCAGAATCCGTTTGGCTCTTTCCTCCTGCTGCAGGGCCTCGAAACCCTCTCGCTCCGCGTCCAGCGCAGCGTGGATAACGCCCTCGCACTGGCGCGCTGGCTGAAGAGCCAGCCCGAAGTGGCGTGGGTGAGTTACCCCGGCCTGGAGGACCACCCGTACCACGGTCTGGCGAAGAAGTACCTCACGAACGGCTTCGGCGCCGTGCTCGCGTTTGGCGTCAAGGGCGGGCTCGAAGCCGGCCAGACGTTTGTCAACAACGTCCAGCTCGCGAGCCACCTCGCCAACGTCGGCGATGCGAAGACCCTGGTGATCCACACGGCCTCGACAACCCACCAGCAACTGTCGGCCGAGGAACAACAGGCAGCCGGCGTCACGGCGGACATGGTGCGCGTCTCGGTCGGCATCGAGCACATCGACGACATCAAGGCCGACTTCCAGCAGGCGCTCAAGAAGGCGCCGGTGATGGCATAACACGTTAAACGTTGAACCGTTGAACGTTGGCTGCTGGCGCACGGCTGGCAGCTAACGTTCAACGTGTAAACGTTCAAACGTTCAACGCATTAAGCGTACAAATACGCCAGCTCAACCTGTCGGACCCCACTCCGGTCCGCCACGGCCATCGTCCCGCCGCCCTTGCGGATCTGGGCACCGCCGACCACGCCGGCTTTGTTGACCGCGTAGAAGTTGACGTTGAAGTTCGGCCGACCGTCGGCGGCTTGCAGCCGGGCGAGGCGGGTGTTGTCGGCGATGCGTTTGCAGGCGTAGAGGCAGGCGTCCTGCGGGCTGTCGCCGGCACGCATGCGCTCGACGATGAGGAAGCTCGCCAGGTTCTCGAGGTTGGCCTCCCCGCGGCCCGTGGAGCCGGCGGCACCGACGGTATTGTCGCAGTACAGGCCCGCGCCGATGATCGGCGAATCGCCCACGCGGCCCGGGATCTTGTAGGATAACCCGCTCGTCGTCGTGACGCTGCTGAGGTTGCCGGCGAGGTCGATCGCCGAGCAATGGATCGTCCCCCACGTCTGCTTGAAAGACTCCCACCGCATCCCGATGTCTTTGTCTTCCGGGTTGTGGGGCGGCAGGTAGTCGTCCTGCGTCGAAAGCGACTCCTTCCACTTCACCCATTCAAGGCGAGCCTCTTCGGTGAGCAGGTTTTCGATGGGGAATCCGTGCATCTTCGCAAAGCGCTGGGCGCCTTCACCCACGAGGAGCACGTGGTCCGTCCGTCGCAGCACCTGGAGGGCCACCTTCGACGGATATTTAATCCCTTCGAGCGCCGCGACGCCGCCGGCGCGGCACGTCGGGCCATGCATCACGGCAGAGTCCAACTGCACCACCCCGTCCTCGTTCGGCAGACCGCCATATCCCACCGATGTATCGTTCGGATCTTCCTCGACCAGGTTGACGCCGGCTACAACCGCATCGACCGCATCCGCGCCCGACTCGATCCGGCGGAGCGCCTCGGCGACGCAGTTCATGCCATTCCCGCTGGCGATAACCACCGGGCCGGCGGCCGTCGCGAATCCAGTATTGGAGGCGAAACCCGCCGTGAGCGGCAGAGCAGACGCGGCGAGGCCGGTTTTGATAAAGGCGCGACGACCGCGCGAAGTGGGCGTATCCATAACTCCTGACAACGGGTTGAACGGTTCGTGAGGTTGGGTGGACAAAAAGCGGGATTGCGTCGTATCGTGCTTCCCCGCTCCGCCAGCGCAATATGGCGAAAGCATCCGATTATAGCAAAGCGCACAGATGGCCATTGGTCGACTCCACATCCTCACCGACTTCTTTTTCCAGCAACGATTCCCGCACGAAGAGCTGGCCCGCCGCGCGATCGCCGGCGGCGCGGACACCATCCAGTTTCGCCAGAAGCAGGGCACGATCCGTCATAAACTCTACAGCGCCGAGCGAACGGCCACCGTGTGTGCCAAGGCCGGCGTCCCGCTCCTGATCGACGACCATATCGAGCTTTTCCTGGCCGTTGGGGCGGCCGGCGTACACGTTGGGCAGGAGGATCTCCCCGTCGCAGTCGTCCGCCGCATCCTGGGGGATCGCGCGGTGATCGGGGCGACGGCTAATACCACCGAGCAGGCTCTGGCCGCCGAGGGTGACGGGGCGGACTACATCGGATTCGGGCCGGTCTACCCCACCCGCTCGAAGGCCAACCCCGCCGCGTTGCGGGGGCTGGAGGGCCTTGCGGAAGTCTGCGCTCGCGTCGCCATCCCGGTCATCGGCATCGCCGGCATCACAGTAGACCGTGTGGCAGAGGTGCTCGGGGCCGGCGCGCACGGGGTCGCGGTGATGACC
>JBGSPJ010000535.1:0-4416 GCA_041738655.1 Rhodothermales bacterium
GGCCGGCGGTGAGGCCCTGGCCCAGCGCGACCTGCTCGCGACGACCGGCGCCTCCTCCAGCACCGTCGCGAGCCTGGCGAAGCGTGGGTTTGTGGAGGTAATCGATCGCGAGGTGATCCGGACCCCCCTGGGCGAGATGCCGGCCGTGCCGGATGCGCCGCCAAACCATGCATTACATCCGGAACAGATATCGGCGTTGGAGCACATCGGGGCGGCGGTGGATGCCGGCCGGTTCGAAACGTTTCTGCTCCAGGGCGTCACCGGCAGCGGAAAGACGGAGGTCTATATCGCCGCCCTCAAACGCGTGTTGGAGAAAGGGCAGACGGGCATCATTCTCGTGCCCGAAATCGCCCTGACGCCGCAGACCGTCCAGCGCTTTCGGGCCCATTTCGGGGACCGGATCGCCGTGTTGCATTCGAGGATGAGTCCGGGCGAGCGGTACGACGCCTGGCGGCACCTGCGCGGGGGGCGGTTTGATGTCGTGATCGGGCCCCGCTCGGCGATCCTGGCGCCGCTGGAAAATGTAGGGTTGATTGTGGTGGATGAGGAGCACGAGGGCTCGTACAAACAGGCCGACCCCGCGCCCCGGTACCATGCGCGGGATGTGGCCGTGATGCGCGCGCATATGAGCGGGGCCGTCTGTGTGCTCGGCTCGGCGACACCGAGTTTCGAGAGTTACGTCAATGCCCGCGAGGCCGGCAAGTACACGCTGCTGACAATGCCCAACCGCGTGCCCGTCCCCGGCCGGGAGGCCGCGTCGTTGCCCGACATCCGGGTGGTGGATCTTACCCGGGAGCGGAAGAAGCATAAACTGCCGGGCGCGCTGTCCGAGACTCTCCGCGAGGCCATCGCGTCCCGACTGACGCGGGGCGAACAGGTGATCCTCCTCCAGAACCGCCGCGGGTATGCGCCGGTGATCGAGTGTATGGCGTGCGGTTGGTCGCCGGCGTGTACCGATTGCTCCGTCACCCTCACGTACCACAAGGCGCACAACCACCTCCGCTGCCATTATTGCGGGAAGGCGGAGCGGATGCCCCGGATCTGCGGCCAGTGCGGGAGCACGGAATTGAGCCGGCTCGGGGCCGGCACCCAGCGTGTCGAGGAAGAGCTGGCGGCTTATTTCCCCACGGCGCGGGTGTTACGGATGGATCTGGATACAACCACGCGTAAAAACGCCCACCACGCGCTGCTAGACCGGTTCGGACGCGGCGAGGCGGACATCCTTGTCGGGACGCAGATGGTGGCGAAGGGGCTGGATTTTGGGCGGGTGACGCTGGTGGGGGTGATCGACGCCGACGTGGGGATGTTGATGCCCGATTTTCGGGCCGAGGAGCGGTCGTTCCAGCTACTTACCCAGGTGGCAGGCCGCTCTGGCCGCGCCGGCCTGAGCGGTGAAGTGCTGCTGCAGACCCGTAACCCCAACCACCCCGTCATCCAGTTTGCACGCGCGCACGACGTCGACGGCTTTATCCGGGCGTCCCTGCCCGGGCGTCAGCTCTTTGGGTACCCGCCGTACGGGAGTGTGGTGCTGGTCGAGTTCCGGGGGCCCGAGGAGAAGGAGGTGGAGCGGCAGGCGCGGCGCTGGACGCAGGGTGTGCCGGCCGGCGTCGTGCAGGTCCTGGATCCCCAGCCGGCGCTCATCGGGCGGGTCAAAAACCAGTTCCGCTACCACGTCGTCCTCAAAGCCCCCCGCCGATTCACCGGCGGCGACCTGCAGCACCTCCTCCGGACCGCCGTTTCCGCCCTCGGCCCCCTGCCCAACGGCTACCGGCTGGCGGTGGATGTGGATGCGAATACGCTGTATTAAGGCAAAAGGGAAAAGGGAAAATCGGGGGTGGCTTGGTTAGGGCGGAGTGTTTTTGATGCCTTTTTTGCAGCTGAGCCGCCGTAGTCGACCTTGCCCCTCCTCGCCCCGAGGAGGGGCAAATCCCGTCGGCCGAAGCGGTGACGGGATGGGGAGGAGCAAATGGGTGCCGGACGGATGTGCAAACAGGCGTCCCCGGATGAGTTTCGGGGAAATGCATCGAGATCAGAGGGTCCCCTCCTCATCGAGGAGGGGAAATCCCGATCTCGATCGGGATGGGGGTGGTTTAAACCTCCGCCGCAGCCCCACCACCCCATCCCGGCCGCGATACATCGCCGCCGGGATCTGCCCCTCCTCAATGAGGAGGGGACCATCAAATTCTAGCTTTTCAGCCGATTTTAAAGAAATTTGTCCACTGCATTAAGATTCTATTTTGCACTTTGCACTTGGCACAACTCATTCGCTCGGAACCATTCCCATCTTAGCCTGTTTGCCCCCATCCAACCGCGAGATGAAAAAGTCTCGCGCCAACATGGGGCAAGTCCCGTACGACCAGCTCCCTCTGAACCCCGTCAGGACCGGAAGGTAGCAGCGGTAGGAGGTTGTAGCGGTGCGATGCGGTAAGCTTGCCCTACTTTTTTTGTCGCAACTTCTCATGCGAGCGCCGTATCTTCGCCGCGCACCCGCCTTCCGAACCTCAGTAACCCGTTGCTCTACCCCATGACGCTGTCCTTTGACCTCCTCCTCATGGCGCAGTCCTCCCAGGACCAGAACCCGATCCTGACGTTCCTGCCTCTGGTCCTGATCTTCGTCGTGTTTTACTTCTTTATGATCCGTCCGCAGCAGAAGCGCGAGACTGAACGGAAGAAGATGATCGAGGCCGTGAAAAAAGGAGAGCGGGTGGTTACGATCGGCGGCATCCACGGTACGGTGGCGCAAGTGGACGAGGCCAGTGTCCTGATCGAGATCGACAAGGGCAGCAGCACCAAGATTCGCGTCGACAAGAGCGCCATCGCGCGCGTCGACGTCAAGGAATAGCAGCGACGCCGTTCGGCGTGCCGGGGCCATCGAACCTGACCCCACTCGGCGGGTAAAATGCCGGGCGACAGGGCATTCAGGAGTGTTGATTCAGGCGACAGGAGTACGGATATGCAACACGCGGACTTGAGCGGGGGCCAGCACGTCGGCTTCGATACGATCGAGGCGGCCATCCAGGACATCCGAAACGGCCGGCTGGTTATCGTCGTCGATGACGAGGATCGCGAGAACGAAGGCGACTTCATCGGCGCCGCGGAGACGATCACGCCGGAGTTGGTCAACTTCATGGCCACCCAGGGCCGCGGCCTCATCTGCGTCCCCATCACCCGCGAGCGTACCGTCGAGCTGGACCTGGACATGATGGTCAGCTCGAACACGGCCCTCCACGAAACCTCGTTCACGGTGTCGGTGGACTACCGGATCGGGACATCGACGGGCATCTCGGCTTCCGACCGCGCCCGGACGATTATCGCCCTCGCTGACCCGAAAGCCCGCCCGGACGACTTCGCCCGCCCCGGCCATGTCTTTCCCCTCCGAGCCTATGAAGGCGGCGTCCTCCGCCGGACCGGCCATACGGAAGCGGCCGTCGACCTCGCCCGCATGGCCGGCTTTGCGCCCGCCGGCGTGCTCGTCGAAATCCTCAACGAAGACGGCACCATGGCCCGTGTCCCCGAGCTCCGCGTCCTCGCGCGCCAGTTCGACATGCGCATCGTCACGATCAAGGACCTCATCGCCTACCGCCTGCGCCACGAGAAACTCGTGCGCGAACTGGTCTCGGTCGAGATGCCCACGCGCTTCGGCGATTTTAAGCTGACGGCGTTTGAAGAACGCCTCACTGGCGACGTCCACCTCGCCCTCCATAAGGGTGCTTGGACAGAAGAGGATCCGGTCCTCGTGCGCGTCCACTCCCAGTGCGTCACCGGCGACATCTTCGGGTCGTTGCGGTGCGACTGCGGCGACCAGCTTGCCCTGGCCCTCCAGCAGATCGAACATGAGGGACGCGGCGTGCTCCTCTACATGAAACAGGAGGGACGTGGCATCGGACTGGTGAACAAGCTCCGCGCCTACAAGCTGCAGGAGCAGGGGATGGATACCGTGGAGGCCAACGAGGCACTCGGGTTCAAGATGGACCATCGAGACTACGGCATCGGCTGCCAGATCCTCCGCGAGTTGGGCATCCGGAAGCTACGGCTCATGACGAATAACCCCACAAAGCGCGTGGGCCTCGCCGGCTACGGCCTCGAAATCGTCGAACGCGTACCCGTCGAGGTGCCTCCAAACGGCGTGAACGAGAAATACCTCCGCACCAAGCGCGACCGGATGGGGCACCTTATCCTCGGCGAACTGAGCGAGCATGATGAGCAGGCGCTGGGACGGGTTCTGTGAGGGCCATCACTCCCGCACAATCCGTGTTTCGCCGGCGGGGATGGGCCCCAGGCGCGTGATCTGCCCCGACGTGGGCCAGCGTACGACAACGCTATCCGCCTGCGGCGAGGGGCCGAGGCCGATCGAGAGCGCCGTGGCGTCCGACTGCGTCAGGTAGGACGAGCCTGTCCGCATCATGCGCCGCTGGG
>JBGSPJ010000539.1:0-25195 GCA_041738655.1 Rhodothermales bacterium
GCCGTTCGCGAGCATCGGCGTGCGCGGCACAACGATGGGGACGGCCGCTGATCTGGAGGGCCGGTTCCATCTGGCGCCGTTGCAGGCAGGCCGTCATCGGCTGGTGGCTTCGGCCGTGGGCTTCACGACGGCCGAGTACGACGTGACCGTGTTCGAGGGGCGCACGACGTCGGTGGAGATCGAGCTGGAAGAGGCGACGATCGAGGCCGGCACGATCGTCGTCACCGGGACGTTGATCGAGACCTACGTGAAGGACTCGCCCGTGAAGGTGGAGGTGATATCACCCCGCTACCTGGAGAAGATTCCCACCGCCAACGTGATGGAGGTGCTGGAGAACGTGAACGGACTCTATCAGCAGGTCGATTGCGCCGTCTGCGGGACCAACTCGATCCGCATCAACGGGATGGACGGCCCCTACACGGCCGTGTTGATCGACGGGATGCCGATCATGAGCAGCCTCGCAACCGTCTACGGGCTGAACGGCATCAGTCCGTCACTCATCCAACAGGTGGAGATCATCAAAGGGCCGATATCGACCCTGTACGGGTCCGAGGCGATGGGCGGCGTGATTAACATCATCACCAAAAACCCCCTGTCGTCGCCGCGGCTGTCGGTGAACACCTTTGGCACGAGCGACGGCGAATACGCGGCCGACATCGGGATCGTGCCCTCGCGCGGCCGGCTGTCGACCCTGCTTTCCGGCACCTTCTTTTACAACAACCGCTACCTGGATGAAAACGGGGACGACTTCGCCGACCTGACGCTCAACAAACGGGTGTCGCTCTTTGGCAAAGCCGCCCTTGCCGGCGCGGACGGCCTCAAGCGCCTGGACCTGTCGGCCCGGTATTATTTCGAGGACCGGCTGGGCGGCACGGCCGGCTTCATCGATGCCTTTACGGATGCGCGCCGCGGCTCCTCGACCCTGTACGGAGAGACGATCCGGACGCACCGGGCCGAGCTGATCGGGTCCTACCATCTCCAGCCGGCGCAGGGCATTCGGGTGGATTTTGCGCTGAACGACCACGACCAGGACAGCTTTTACGGGCCCGACAGCTACCAGGCGCGCCAGACCACCGGTTTCGCCCAACTCCTTTACCCGATCCGGCGCGGCGACCGCCACACCTGGCTACTTGGCGCCGCCGCGCGCGTGCAGCGGTACGACGACAACACCGGCTCGACGGGGCGGTACGACGAGAGCGGGGGGCTGGTTAATAACCGCCCGGACAACCGGGTCGTGCCGGGGCTGTTTGTGCAGCAGGAATCCGTATGGAGCGACGCCGTGCGGGTGTTGGGCGGGTTTCGGGTGGATTATCAGAAGGACGCCGGCTTCGTCGCCTCGCCGCGCCTCAGCCTCAAGCTGGAGCCCCTGGAGCGGACGACACTCCGGCTCAACGCCGGCACCGGATTCCGGGTCGTTAACCTGTTCACCGAGGACCACGCGGCGTACTCGGGCGCGCGGGCGACCGTGTTGCTCGAAGACCTGCGTCCCGAGCGGTCCGTCAGCAGCGTGGCCAGTCTGCAGCATATCATCCCGTTCGGCGCCAACCCCCTCACGATCGACCTCGAGGGCTTTTATACCTATTTCACCAACAAGATCGAGCCCGATTATTCGACCCCGGGCCTGATCGTGTACGAGAACCTCGACGGCTCGGCGACCACGCGGGGCGTCTCGCTCACCCTTTCCCAGAGTCTGACCGCCGTTCCGCTGACCTACACCGTCGGCGGGACCGTGATGGATGTGTTTGTGGCCGAGGCCGGCGAAAGAAGTCCGCTGGAGTTTGCGCCCGACTTCCAGGGCGTCTTAAACGCCACCTATCGGCTGCCGCTGGATTTCGCGATCGACTACACGGTGAACCTGACCGGGCCGATGAAGCTGCCCGAATACGCCCCGCCGTTCGAGCGGCCGGCGTTTTCGCCCACGTTCAGCATCCACAACCTGCAGGTGACGCGTGATCTGGACCTGCCGGCCGGCGGCCGGGTGCAGGTGTATGCGGCGGTCGAGAATCTATTCGACTACACCCAGGTAGCCCCGCTGATCGACCCCGAAAACCCGTTTGGCGATCGGTTTGACACGGCGTATGTCTATGGCCCCATCCACGGCCGATGTGTGGGGCTGGGCGTCCGGTTGTTCGTTCGATGAGTCGCCTCTATATTCCGGGATCACTCGTTTCCTCGATCGAACGCACCGCCATGTATACCCGTCGCCAGTTCCTTGCCGTGAGTGCCGCCGCGGCCGTCGCCTCCGCCTGCCAGCCGAATGGCTCCACGCCGCCGCCTCCCGCCGCTCCGGCCACCACGAGGCTCGACCGCGTCGGCGTCGGGCTGTTTACGATTCCGCGGTTGCTCAACGAGGATTTTGCCGGCACGCTCGCCATGCTGGCGGGGATCGGGTACAAGGAGTTGGAGTTTTTTGGCCCCTACACGTACAGCGTCCCCGAGGCGCATGCCTACTGGAACCCCATCGGGGAGCAACTGGGGATCCCAAAGACCGGGTATTTCGGGCACACTCCGCAGGAAGTGCGGGCGTTGCTGGATCAGAACGGGTTGACCTCGCCGTCGATGCACATCGACCTGCCGTCGCTCCGTCAGAGCCTCGGGCCGATGCTCGAAGCGGCGAACATCATCGGGCAGCGGTACGCCGGCATCTCGAACATCCCGGACGCCGACCGGCCCAACCTGGACGCGTACAAACGCATGGCGGACGAGTTCAACGCGACCGGCGCCAAGATGAAAGAGGCCGGCGTCAAGCTGTTGTACCACAACCACGGCTACGGCTTCGCCGAGATGGAGGGCCAGATCCCGATGAATGTGTTATTGGATCGGGTGGATCCCGAGCTCGTCGCGCTGGAGATGGATATTTACTGGACGGTGGCCGCCGGTGTCGACCCCGTGGCCTACCTCGAGGCCTACCCCGCGCACTACCGGCTGATGCATGTTAAGGACATGAAGGAGCAGGTCCGCTTCGCCGGCGACGGAGGCGATGCGCCGCAGTGGATGGAGCTCTTTCCGTACATCGCCGACGCCGGCGCCGGCGTGCTGGACTTCCCGCGCATCCTCTCGGCCGCCAAAAAGGTTGGCGTCCAACATTTCTACCTCGAGTACGACATCACCGCCACGCCGAAGGAGACGCTGGAGAACAGCTACCGATACCTGTCGACAATAGATCTCGGCGTTTAAAATACAGACCTAAATAGTTTCTGGTGCGTACGAGAGTTTGGTTGTTGAGGTATCATAAAACGTTCTGTTCGCTTTCGTACGAACCAGCACCCATGTCATGAAAAGGGATTACATCGGCGAGTATCGCATTCTCGATGAATTGGGACATGGTGGCATGGGTACCGTTTATAAGGCCATCGACGAAAGGCTGAAGCGGACAGTAGCTATAAAAGTCATCCACTCGATTTATAAGAAGTTCTCCGTTCGCGAAGCAATCGCGTTGGGACAGCTCGACCATCCAAATATAGTACATGTGTACTATGCAGGTGATGTTGACAATGATGTGTTCATTGTCATGGAGTATGTTGAAGGCTCCACACTGGACCATGTAGGCGTCATACCCCTTTCTACGTGCATTTCCTATCTGAAGCAAACGCTCGATGCTGTTGAGTATGCCCACGGCAAAGGGATCATACACCGCGATATTAAGCCTAGCAATATCATGGTGAGGTCCGACGGTGTGGTTAAGGTGATGGATTTTGGATTGGCTCGCGTGGAATTGGATGGAAATCAAACCATCACAAGTGGCATTGTCGCGGGCACTCCGATGTATATGTCGCCCGAGCAAGTGCGCGGATTAAGCACGCTCGACCATCGTACCGATATTTATTCTCTTGGAAAAACCTTCTACGCACTGGTGGCTGGGAGACTCCCATTTAAAACAGGGAATTCCAGTCAATATGAAATCCAAAGACAGATTGTGGAGGGAAATTTCAAACCACCGAGCACCTTTAATGCCGCGCTTCCGGCCGAAGTTGACAGACTAATCATGAAGGCCATCGCGACAGAGCCATCGCATCGCTACCAGTCTGTGTTGGAGATGAAGGAGGCGCTACTCAAGTTGGAGAAGAAACTCGAACTTCATAAATCGTCGAAGAAGAGATGGGTAGGAAAGATCGCTTCCACGCCGACCGCCAAGCTGGTCTTGAGTGTGTTGATCGTCGTGTGTATATGTGTTGGGGCGTATTGGATCTGGAGCAACAATAGCGAATCTACCGAGCCAGTCGGTGCCGAAAAAACAGGCCTGGTCCTCCGAGTGACGCCGTTTGCTGACTCTATATATGTTGACGGTGATCTTTTGCGAACAGTGCCTGGCGATACTGTTCTTCTGGAACCTGGCGAACATCGCATCGAAATGTATGCCGGCGGATTCCATACACGCGACACGGTAGTCACCCTGACGGCCGGCTCGATTAAAACAATCAACGCTGCTCTGGCCAGGTTGGAACAACAAGAAATTGATGAGATGCTGGTGATCCGAACTTCGCCGGCCAGCGCGACAGTCACCATCGATGGCCTGGTCGTTGGGCAATCACCTGTAGATATACTCCGGCCGGCGATTGGGACACATACGATTGTTGTGAACAAGGAGGGTTTCTTCTCGGAGCGAAGAACCGTCCGTGTTCTTGAGAACTCACCTTTGCCAGCGCTCGATATCGTGCTCAGGCAGCAGGCCTTTCTGTCAATCACGTCGACTCCAAGCGGGGCCAATGTGTACACACAAGGGTCTCTTCTTGGCACTACGCCGATTAATAAGTTGCCAGTGGTGGCGGGAAAAATCGACCTTTCCATTCAAAAGGAACCGTTCGCTGCGCTCGACACCGCATTGTCGTTCGTCGTGGGTCGGACGACAGTTCTGGATGTATTATTGCGTCAGGCGAGTGGCCCTATCCAGGTGCTGGTTCGGCCTCAGGGAAGCCTTTACGTGAATGGCGTGTTTACTAAAGAATTGACACTACCCGTCTTTCAGTTGATCGAACTTCCTTTTGGTTCATATGAAATTACGGCAAGAAACCCATCCAGTGGAGCTGCGCTGACTCGAAACGTCTTGCACGATACCGCCAACAAGCGAATCGAGTTCGATCTTTCCGTAGAAACTGAAGTCTTCGTGAATGCCGGGCTGACGACCGCTGATGTGCTCGCCAATGGGAAAAAAGTTGGTCAGACGCTCCAACCGATTCTATTGCTTCCTGGGCAATACGTCATCCGCGTGGAGAAACCAAACTGTACGTCTTCTCCAGAGTCAGAACTGCTTGTTCTGACAGGAGATAGCCCGGAGCGCCACATCGTTGCTTTTACATTGTCGTGTAATTGATCCCTCAGTGGATGTTACACAGAATAATGACTCCCCTTCGAGCGTCTCCGCGTGTCTCTTTTGTCTCCCCGAATGCTTTGCGATTAATTGTTGTTTTCGAGGATTTCCTCATCCGGAGCAGCAAGCTCCTCATTGACTTGTTCCATGCCCACCTTATCGCGTATCACCTCGTAGTTTTCAAATCCCAGACGGACACCAGAAACCACATAGTCAAAGGAGTAGGATCCTGTGCCGTTTCGCAATTCGCGGACGGTGATTTGACTGGTTGATTTACTGGTCACCGCCAGGCCTTCGGATGCGGCGGAAAGAGGCGTTACCTGAACCGTGATGCCTTCCTCGGCCGTCACGAACCTGAAATGATCGGGCAGGGTGATGATACTCTCCCCACCAATCAACTCGGCCGTGCCGCGGATATAAACGCCCACTTCTGGGCCTTCGATCGCTGCGTAATAAATTTCCTTCGTGGGGTCCTCAGGGTGATCTGTTCTGAAGTTCTTGGCTCCCGTCGAGATAAACGAGGTCCCAAAGACGTTACCAGAGGATCCGCTAAGTTGGATGATGTTAGTTCCAGCCGCGTTATACACGTTTAAAAGACCTGCTCCATCCGTTGAGCTAGTGGCAACCCAGACGGCAAAGTTGTCGTTCGCGCCTTGGTATGTTCGTATAAAACTGGCCTTGTCAGTTAATATTCCCAGATTCGTTTTTATGACACCTTCGTTATTGAATATGTCAATTGTGCGCATATCTGGATTGTCTGTGAGTTCGTCATTTCCTACGGCACTCGCCCCAATGTCGCTCGAACCAATGGTGCCATCGAAGATATCAATTGACGCAATGGTGCCATCCAGAATATCGCTCGACGCCACGGCACCGGTTGCGAGTTGCGTGCTTGTAATCGTGGAGCTCGCCATATCGCTTCCTGTAATCGTACCATCAAGGATTTTACTCCCTGTTATCGCGTTGTTGGCGATATCCGCGGTGGCGACGGCTCCATCGACGATCTGTGCGGAGCCCACGCTGTTATCCCCAGGCGCGCCGGCCGTCGCGGCAATGGTGAGCGTCTGACCACTTGGTGAAATGGTTACGTTTGTTCCAGCAGCAAGCACGACATCACTGGTTAGCTTTGTGCTGCCGACCGAGACGGATTTTACGGCGGCACTGCTGGCAAGATCGGCAGCCGAGACGGTACCGTCTTGTATCTTGATTGAATTGATAGCGTTGTCGGCAATGTCTACACCGGCAACGGACGAATCAATGAGCTGACTGGTGCCTACCGTATTGGGGCCGACCCCCGTGTTGCCGGCGTTGATCGTCAGCGTTTGACCGCTGGGTGTCAATGTGACGTTCGTGCCAGCGGCCAGGACGATATTGTCCGTCAGGCGCGTTCCGCCAACGGTTACGGAAGTCACCGCCGCCCCCGCAGCCACTGCATCCGCGGAGGCAGTTCGAAGAGCATAGGGTGCGCTATTAAATGGGAAGCGTGTCGGCTGTAACACGCTATTTACAGTCAGGCCAAGGAATAACGCGGAGTTCGACGTGAATAGGCTCGGAGGAATTTGATCCACTTCGCCCAGAATGACACTAAAAAAGCAGTCCTGGTGGGTCACTGTGGTCGTGGAACTCCATAAAGATTGGCCCCCGGTGGCACTCGCATACACATCGAAGCGAACCGGTACCGAGGCCGGGAGTTGGGTGCTGTTTTCGAAGCAACCCTGGAAATTGATTTTTTGTGGAACCTGCGCGGCGGCCGTATGGGCGACGAAGAGGGTCAAAAGCAACAGGAGACCGACCCGATTTTTAGTTAAAATGGACATCGTGTTCATTGCCGTGGTTTCTGTAGTGGCCTGAGGGTACAAGGTTCTTGGTCTGTCATTTGACGAGCATCATCGTACGAGCCAAGGATAGGCTCGGGCCCTGCGAGTCGTCAGAGGGGCGAACGGTCAATCGAAAAACGTAGAGACCACTCGGTAACAGGGCGCCCGTATCGCCAGTGGCATTCCATGTTACCACATGGTAGCCGGGATCTGCGAGCTCGTCCCTTGCAAGCTCGGAGACAACCTGGCCGAGTACGTTGTAGATGGTGATCGTGACAAACGCTTGTTCGGTCAGGCCATACCGGATGGTTGTCGTGGGGTTGAACGGATTTGGGTAATTCTGATCGAGTTCGATGCGATCGGGGAGGGCATCGAGTGCTTCGAGTTGGGACTGTATGTAGTCCTTTTCGCCCACCAAAATCTGGTACGCCAGCGGTTTCCCTCCATGAGGCGTTGCCAGCGAATAGCGGGGGTCGCGCCGTAAGTCAAGGATAACGCCATTTAATACGTCCACGAGTCGAATATCAAGCTGAGCCGGCACCTGATCGACACCATCGAAATGCAAGGTTACCATCTTTCGTCGGGCCGAAGTCACTTCAAAGTCCCACCGCTCGCCTTCGCCGATGGACGGGCGAGCGTCTGTGCGGTACTGCCTGTGCACCGATCCCCATTCAGGATGCGGGAAATAGACGCTCAGGTAGTCGCCAAATAACAAAAATTCCGGGCGATCCATCGCGTCTTTCCCGGGACTTGCACTCGAAGCGATCAGCAGTTCCGTATTTCTCCGGAGCTCGTTGTCGGATTCCGTGATGATCCCAATCTGCCATTCGACCCCTCATCAATGCTGGCTGAACGAGTGGGCGTTTCGTCATCGTTTTTACCGATCGCAGGCGTCATGTCTGGATTGAACAACATCCGTACATCCGATGCATCGCCGGCATCGACGACATATCCGCGACGGGGGCTTAGGAGCGATGGCTGGAGTTGCCAGGATCGTTGCCACTGATAGACATCGCGAATCTGCCCGTCCGAGAAAGAAACCTTGTTTCGGGGCACATCGAAATCGAAGGGCAACCCAACAAGATTCCAACCTGGATGCAAGGGGATGGAAAATGGCTGGTCGGTACGGTTGGTCGTGCCCGGGCCGGATTGAACGACAGCGGCGGTGGTGGAGATCAACCAGAACGCTTTTCCCGGATTGAACTGGAGGTTCGGCCCGAACTCGTTATACTGGTCCGCGCCCGAGCGCGAAAAATAGTCGGGCTTCAGATCAAAAAAGCGCCATTTTGTATCATCATATGTCCCCAATTCATCGAGAACGGTTGCTGCATTCGGGGAGGTGATGCGAATCGGAAACGAGACCAGTTGGTAGGCGAGCGAATCCGAGCCTGCCTGGACCGGCATTTCGATACCCGGTTCACCGAGTGTCACTTCTACGGACGCATAGGGGCAGGGGGGAGCGGCGCATATGTGGTTTCCAGCTTCATCGGCCGCGTCGATATAATAGTCGAGCCCCCGCGAGGTAATGGCTTCAGCCGGAATCGATGCGGTAAATTGTCCGCTCGGATCCAGGTTCAAGGATACTTCCGAGAACAGGGGCTCACCACCCTGTCGGTAATGCAGCGTGGCGGACGCGACAGCGGATCGGTCGTCCGAAATCGTGCCAGCGAGTGTATAACTGTTTTCGCCCGTGGGTGTGGTTATAGGAGGGGTTATCCTCGGCGGCTCGTGATCGCGGTTGAGGAAGAAGCGCGTGCTGACGGAGCCCGACACGCCAGCTACAGATCCGCCGGCGAGAAAACGAAGGGTTCCGTTTGCACCACTGGCTGAGGGAAAAACCGCTCGTACTTGAGCCACGGCAGCCTGGCTGCCAATCAAGAACCAGAATAGGATAACACTTGCAACGAACCTGGGCGAATGTGGCGGCTTCATGGCGCGTTTCATAGGATCGATAGACTTTGAAGGCCAGGGTTAATTCGCATCGCGGCACAAACAATGGACGGAAATGTCGAGGCTTTCGTGGCGTTCAATTCGGATACCCGGGCGGCAGAGGCAGTGGGCCGGTCTTACCCCCATCGCAGCACAGCAGCGCTACGGCGGTGCCACTTGCCACGACAGCACCCCCGGTCATGAAGAGCCATGCGCGCTTTGAGATTCGCCGGCTCTTTTCGACAGGTAAGGCAGATACGGGTTGCAAGGGTAATTCGGCCGCCTTGGGCAAAGTGCCTTCAACTGTTGTGGAGGGCTCGCCCGATGTGCCGTTTACGCCTATGGCAGTGACGCGGTAATAATACGTCCGCCCTGATCCAACATTTTGATCTACATACGTCAGGTGCCCGGGGAGGCTTCGGCCGTAGGGTACTAGATTATGTACCTGCTCCCCACGATCGATCCGATAATATTCAACATTTCCGTTATCGACGACACTCCAACTCAGTACGAGGGAATCCGGGGAGACTTGAACGGTCAACTGCTGAATGGGTGGGGCGATAGAGTTTTTTACGCGTTCGAAAAAGCGTATGAACAGATCTGCGTCGTTGGCGGGATCAGGCGCATAACTGGGCACGAGTTCAATAATTTGCATGATGGCACTACGCGCCTCATCCTCCAAATCGTCTACAATAGCCGCCGTAGCCACGAGTTTATTTGCCTCTATCCGTTCGTCCTCGTTAAGTTGGTCGGATTGGAGGCAATCACGCAACACGGAGCGGACCTGGGAGAACTGACTCTCTGCGAATAAATTCGACGCCTGTTCCAAACGTTGTTTGCAGTCTTGTTGATCTTGGGCCGCGACGCGGGAGGGAACCATCGCGGCCACAAGGAGCATGGCTGCCAGACGCACGGCACAGGACACAACGAGTCGCGAGTTCATGACATTACCAGTAGATCGATCGATAAACGCCCGCAACAAACAAGCGTGCAGCCTGCCGGATGATAAATGCTCGATCCCAGATACCAGTAGATGGGGGCTGGTGAGGATCAACGTCTACATCAACCGAGGAAAACATGGCGGGCAAGCAGGTTACATGCTGCACGCGAGGATAACCTGGAGGTAGGGAATCTAGTCCTTCTTTTCGAAGGGAGTCAAGTTTGATCCTCGAAATCACGTAAATACGTGATTTGATAACCCGCGCATCCTGAGCGATGTTGTTCGGCGAGACAGGGAAACTGTCGATAGCGTGTCGAACCGCCAATAACGAGATCCACATCATGCGTCAGAGGGTAGTCCTAGGCCTTTTCATAGGGGCATTGTTACTGGGGGCCCCTGGCGCGCAACCACGAGATTGGATTCTTGCGGGGCCGCAAGGGGTTCCGATGTACGGGGATCCTTCGGGAAGAGTGGCATGGGAGATCATGCGATTGCAGGACCCTGGCACCGGAGTGATTCCTGGTGGAATTCGAAGGAGAGAGCTTGCCTTTGCGCAAAACTTGTTCGATCAAGCGCCCGTCTCGGTGGGCAAGCAGCGGCTGAGTGAGTGGCGCTTTCTGGGACCGTCCAATCTCGGGGGACGAACTCGAGCGTTGGCGCTTGATATCGCCGACGAACAAGTAATTCTTGCGGGTGCGGTCTCGGGTGGGATCTGGAGGTCGGACGATGGCGGCGCCAATTGGGTCCAAACCCTCGACCCAGCGCAACTGAAAAGTGTCACGTCGATCGCCCAGGATACTCGACCTGGAAAACACGCTGTATGGTACGCAGGCACTGGCGAGTTGCGCGGGAATAGTGCCTCGGCGGCCGGGGCACCTTACCGCGGGGACGGCATCTATAAATCCTACAACGGCGGTATTACTTGGCAGGTGCTTGAGAGTACATCCACGACCACCCCGGAACGCCTAGATCAGGATATGGATTACATCTGGCGCGTCGTAGTGGATGTGTCGAATGAAGGACAGGATGAGGTTTATGCGGCCACATTTGGTGGGATCTACAGAAGTATCGACGGGGGCGAGACGTGGAAGAAGACTCTCGGCGGGAACGGAAATGAGAATATCAATACCGATCTAGTTATTGACAAGAACGGCGTATTGTACGCCTCAATGAGTCAACCCGGCGATAGCGCCGGATTGTGGCGTTCCAGCGATGGGGAAGCCTGGGTAGCTATTAACCCGCTAGGCTGGCCAGGGTCCTATATGCGGACTGTAGCGGCCATATCCCCGATGGACGAGAATCAGGTATATTTCATCAGTCATTCGCCGGGTTATGGTAAGAACGACCATAGCTTGTGGAAATATACATACTTGTCCGGCGTCGGGTCGGGAACGGCAGGAGGATTCTGGGAAGATCGATCGAGCAATCTACCCGAGTTTGGGAGCTTTGGCAACGAACCATTTACTTCTCAAGAAGGGTACGATCTGCTCATTGCGATTCACCCCACCGTCCCCGGGACAGTGTTTATAGGGGGCACTTCTCTCTATCGATCGACAGATGCATTTACTTCGTCAACAAAAATAGATTGGATCGCGGGATATTCGGGGAGCGGCGATAACTGGACCGGTGTACATCACCCGGATCAGCATATCATCGTGTTTTCAAGATCGAACCCGAATGTTGTGTATAGCGGCTCGGACGGAGGAATTCACCGTACTTCAAATATCTTGTCGAGCTCCGTGCACTGGAGTTCACTCAACAATGGGTATGTTACTTCCCAGTTTTATACCATAACACTGGATCACGAGGCGACGGCTAGCCAAGCGGCCTTAGGCGGGACTCAGGACAATGGAACCTGGTACGTTGAAAATCCAGAATTGACGACGATTGGCGACGAATTGTTCGGTGGTGATGGCGCATACTGCGCACTCCTTGATAACGGTCGAACTCGATATCTTTCGTCGCAGAGAGGGAATATATATCGATTCACTTATGACGGGGAAGGCAACAGGATATCGTGGACGCGGATAACGAGTAGTCTATATGATCAATACCTGTTCATACATCCGTTCATGCTCGATCCCAATGATCAACATACGATGTATCTTCCTGGTGGGCGAGTGATGCTTCGAAATAATCAACTGAACGAAATTTCAGAGTTTCAGGCCAATCCTCACAGTGTTGGATGGGAAGCTTTACAGAGATCCGCGATAGAGGGCACTGGGGTTATCAGTAGCCTGGATGTGTCCAGGTCAAATCCCGTGCATCGAGTTTACTTTGGGACGTCCAGGGGAGAAATTTATCGCATAGATGATGCATCAAATTCCGACTATGTCGTTCGTAATGTGACGGACACATCATTTCCTTCCGGAGCATATGTTAGCAGTATATCCGTCCATCCGTCCGACGCCAACTTTGTGGTTATTTCGTATTCAAATTATGGAGTTAACAGTGTATACATGTCGGAAAATGGCGGTGATGACTGGACGAATATCAGTGGGAATCTTGAGGAAAATCCAGATGGTAGTGGGAGCGGACCGTCGGTTCGATGGGTCGAAGTCGTGGGTGATTCATTCTCGGCGCCGATGCTATTTGCCGGCACAAGTACGGGATTATATTCGACCATCGAACTCGATGGTGCAAATACGACATGGTCACAGGAGGGGAGTGCTGAAATCGGTAACAATATTGTTGATATGATAGATTTTAGGTCTTCAGATCGTTACCTGGTGCTCGCGACCCATGGTCATGGTTTGTTTGCCACGCATGTGAACCCGGCAGCCACGGTGTTTTCAGTCAGTGGCACGGTTTCAGAGAATGGAGAAGGACTGGATGGTGTTTCGCTGACACTAAGGAATCTGGACAACGATGAAACGATCACAAGGCGGTCCGGAAGCGACGGTCGCTATGTGATGGCCGGATTGGCAACGGGCTCGTATATCATCATTCCGGAAAAGAGGGGATACGCTTTCAATCCAGATCAGCGAAGTATTGTCATTACAGAGACTTCTGTCGGCGATGTGGATTTTCAGGCATTTTCAACGACACCGCGTCTCGCCATTTCCAGTTACCAAATAGTGGCTGATATGCCGGGGAATTCAGATAAGCGTGTGCAGGCAGGGGAGTACATTACACTGTCGATCGAATTGGAGAATAGCACGTTGGTTCCCGTTGATAGTCTGTACGCTATTGTTGATGTGCACAATGATATATATCTACGGCAAAACACGGCATATCCTTTTCCTGGAAAAATCTTTGGGTGGTCCGCTAACGTCAGTGGCGAAAACCGAATTATGATTGATCCTTTTTCATTGTTTGTTTCCCCTGATGCACCGGATGGACAGACGCTAAGCCTTCCAATGGAATTTTATGATTTTAAGGGCGATGCGATAGGTACAGATACTTTGGTGTTGGTTGCATCGGGTATGGATACATCTGCGCCCCACGCCTTCCCATCTGACATACGTCTCGATACGATCGATGGTGCAGGGCAGGAAGGACTTCTTTTGCAAACACTTTTGTACGAAGCTGGCGACATATCGAACGCAGGAGTTGATATCATGGATTCGAATGGTAATACCCTGGCATTTCTCTCCTTAAATGATGCCAATCAAGCCGGCGATAGAGTTGCAAACGATCGGATTTTTACAGCGGTTGTTCCCCCGTTGCCCCGCGGAGAATATCAATTATCGATCCAGGCGACTGATGCCCGCGGGAATTCCGAATCATCAATGGCAATTGCATTCTCTGCCGGTGCACTACAGCCTACACATCCTCTTTTAGTGGTCGCGGATGTCGATCGTACCTGGACAGATCCTTACTTCGATGAGTTCGTTAAAACGATAGCGACGTCCGGCCTGACATTCGATGTATGGCGTTCGTGGCAGCGCGGTGCGCCACCGCTTCAATTGTTGGAATCGTACGATGGAGTTGTGTGGTTTGCCTGGAATCAGGTCGATCCATTGGATGATGTTGAGCGGGATGTGATCGCCGCTTTCCTGGATAATAATGGGCACCTTCTCCTCACGGGCGACCGGATCGCGGCTCAGCTGAGTGGAGCGGGCCTACAAGGATGGCTTTCAACCTACCTCCACGCCACCTGGCGAGAACATGTTCTGGCGGATAGCCGCATTCGAGGATTGGAATCGGATACTCTCTTCACGAATATCGATCTGACCTACAGCCCCCATAATTCCGAGGGATTCGATATCATTGAGCCCACCCCGGAATCCGCAGCGGTTTTGTACTACGATTCGGGTTCAGGGGTCGATCGTATGAATACGCATCCCCTGGAAGTGTGTGCGAGCGGCCAGTTGAAGAGCGGAGCTTGCGTTATCGCTTCCCCTCAATGGGGTGGATGGCATTCCATCTCCGATTCCGTGGCGGGAGTTTGGGCGCAGCACGGTGAGCGAAGACTTCTGTTTCTGGGGTTTAATCTTGGCGCCGCTGGAGACGGCGAAAGTCGCGGGCGCTTGTTGACCGAGGCGGTAGCTTGGTTGACTGCGAGGGACATGGTAGTCCTGCCATCGCCGCGGCTTGTGGCGCCCCTGGATGGAGCTACGGGTGTTTCTGTAGATGCGGTTTTTGAGTGGGCGGAAGTACCCGACGCGCGGTCGTATCGGTTCGAATTATCGGCTACAACTGACTTTTCGACGCTTATTTTAAGTGAGGAATCTATCCCGGATACCCGACTGTTTGTGGAGGATTTGCCTCTTGGAATCCACATCTACTGGCGCGTACGCGCGCGAAGTGGGGCTTCCATCGGCGAATGGTCCAACCCAAGTGTTTTCAGAACGAATATTGCACCGATTGTTCGTCTGCCGCCCGTGTCGACATCCGGGGTAGGCGGGGAGCCCCTGGAGACGTTATCGTTGAACGATATCTTTTTTGACGAGGATGGGGATGCGTTATCGTATGTGGCTTCGAGTTCCGACTCGACCGTATTGCGTGTCGAAGTCGTGGGTGATCGACTGGAGATGCTACCTTTGTCGATAGGGGAAGCGTCGGTACTCATGGTGGCGAGCGATGGCAAAGGCGGACACGCGGAGATTGGATTTTTAGTCACGGTTCCAACTGTCGTCTCGGACACGGCGGATTTATCGCTGGTTCCGAGCAGCTTTTTATTGCATATGAATTACCCGAATCCATTCTCGGAGCGTACGAATATCACGTTCGACCTTGCGTCACCTGCTCGCGTGGATATCCGAGTTTTCAACGTCATGGGTCAGGTGGTTGCTATGCTGGCCGATAAGCCGATGGCCGCCGGTCGCCATCAGTTGACCTGGCAGGCTGATGGGCTGCCGAGGGGGGTTTACTTTTGCCGCATGATGGCGGGAGGCTACGTTGGAGTCATACAGTTGGTCTATGTGCGCTGACGACCCTGCGGCTTCTTCTTCGGCGAATTCCGAGCGAATGCTCCGACTGGCTGTGAACCCTCGCCTTGCCTCATTCGGTGAAGATAGATCAGTACAGACTCGCGTTGGCGCTGGGCTCCCCGCCTGAGCCCTGGTACCCCCGCTGAATGTTACGCCGGACCCACGGGGGCCGTGGAGTGGTGGCGCGCCGGCGTGGCCGGCGTGCGCAGGATCAGCATGGCCACGACCATCCCGATGAGCACGATGCCCGCGGCCGTCCAGTTGAGCTCGTGGGACACCGCGGGTGGCTTGTAGTCCGCTTTCCCCAGATACTTTGCGATGTTGGTTTGTGCCGGGTTGTAGAACGGGTTGCCGCCCCGGATCGGTTCGAATTGGATGATCAGCAGCGCGAGCGTGAGGCCGGCGACCAGTGCGGCGAACTGTTTGGTGTTCATGGCGATGTCCTCCGGATGAAAGCGGTTTCCCCGGGTATCGGCCGTAATGGGATGCTTAATAACCGGAAGCTCACCGCGTCCGGTACCGGTTGATGGCCGCGATCACCACGCCCCAGATCTCGTCGTCCTCGCCGAGGGCCACGTCCGGGTAGCTGGAATGGGCGGCGACGAGCGAGGCCCGGCCGGCATCGCTCCGGAAGGTCCGCAGCATGAACTCACCGCGAACGGTGGCGACCACGATGTCGCCGTCGCGGGGTCTGAGGGATTGGTCCACCACCAGCAACGCGCCGGCGAGAATACCGGCGCCCTCCATCGCATCGCTGGAGGCGCGGATAAACTGCGTGGCGGCCGGCCGCTTGACGAGGAAGGTGTGCAGGTTGAGCGGCTCATCGATGTAGTCCTGCGCCTGGGTTTGGAAACGCATAGGTTGGGTGTCATATCTATCGGCCGGGGGGATCCGAACGTCAGAACATGACCTCAGGGTGACCATCAAAGTACGCCGCCCCCTCCTCTCGTCATACCTTCGACACAAAAATTACACATGCTTCACACATATCAATGGGTAGGGGTCGCGAGATTGAGAGGCTGGAGGTCTAAAGTTCGAGGTCTAAGGTTAAAGGTCGGCTTCCCATCCCCCTCGCTAATCGCTATTCGCTAATCGCTAATCGCCACTCCTTTGCTCGCTCTCGTCGATTGCAACAACTTCTTCGTCAGCTGCGTGCGGGTGTACGAGCCGCGGCTGCGGGGGCGTCCGGTGGTGGTGTTGTCGAACAACGACGGCTGCATGATCGCGCGGTCGAACGAGGCGAAGGCGCTGGGGCTGCCGATGGGGGCGCCGGCGTTTAAGCACCAGGAAACGATCCGCCGGCACGGGGTGGTGGTCAAATCCTCCAATTTCTCCCTGTTCAGCGACATCTCGGACCGGATTTACACGACGCTCGGGCGGTTCTCCCCGGAGGTCGAGAAATACTCGATCGACGAGAGTTTTCTGAGGTTGCCGGACCGGGTCGACCCCGCCGACATCAAGCAGGAGGTGTACCGCTACACCCGGATCCCGGTGTCGGTGGGGATCGCGGGGACGAAGACGCTGGCCAAGGCCGCGAACAGCATGGTCAAGCTGGATCCTCGCTTCGAGGGGTGCCTGAGGTTGCCCGAGGGCGCCGGCGCCGACCCGTTCCTCGCGGGCATGGAGGTGCGCAAGGTGTGGGGAATCGGGGGGCAATGGGCGGCGAAGCTGACGGCCCTGGGGATCCACACCGCGAAAGACCTGAAGTACGCCCGCGACGCGCTGATCCGGCAGAAGCTCAATGTCGTGGGATTAAGAGTCGTGCACGAGCTGCGGGGGCTGGCGTGTATGGAGCTGGAGCAGGTGATGCCGGACCGCCAGCAGACGATCTGCTCGCGCTCGTTCGGCGCGCCGCTGGAGTCGCTCGAGAAGGTGCGCGAGGCGGTGTCCACCTACACGGCCGTCGCCGCGAAGCGCCTCCGCGACGCCCATCAGCAGGCCACGACGCTGCATGTGTATATCACCACAAAAAGCTTTGGCCAGGGGCCGCACTACAGCAACTCACACGCCGTGATGCTGCCGGAGTCGACCGCCTACACCCCGCTCCTGATCCGGTACGCCGGCAAGGCGCTGGACCGGATCTGGCGGCCCGGCTTCGCCTACCGCCGCGCCGGCGTGGTACTCACTGGATTGTCTAATAACCGATTTGTGCAACTTGATGCCTTCGAAGGCGACCGCCGGCAGGCGGAGTCCGCCCTGATGCACGCGCTCGATCGTATCAACGAGAAATACGGGCGTGATGTCGTGTTCCTGGGCTCCACCGGCACCGAAAAAGAGTGGCTGTCGCGCTCGACCGAGAAGCCCCCCTGCTACACCACCCGGTGGTCGGATCTGCTGCGGGTGGGGTGAGGGCCGCGGTGTGGAGCTTTGGCAAAGAAATGTCGGGGCATGCCGATGGAGGAACCCGGAGAGGCCGATTTCTATATATAGAGACTCACCGATTGGCGTTCGACAGGGTCCGGGAGGTCGATTCGCAGGTCGCACCGTAACAACTTGAGGGAATGGATATGGCCACGCCGCGCATGGATGAAAGCTGGAATCGCATCAAGACACAAATCCGGGCGATATGGGGGGATGTGCTGACGGACGCCGAGTTGGACAAGGGCCGGCGGGATCTGAACAAGCTGGTCAACATCATCCACGACGTCACCGGCGAGGCCCATACGAAGATTCGCGGGCAGATGAACGCCATCATCTAGAAGGCCGTTGGTAAAATTCGCATATCTTCGTTCCACTCCTCGCCACTCATTGCGGCGTACATAGGTACGCCTCATTCGCGGCTTGTCGCGCGCCTCGATCTGCAAATTTTATCTGCCGGCCTTGGTTTCTAGGTGGATCAGGTACATCTCAGGTGGTCTACCCTACATCTCCTTCGCCTGGCCCTGCCCTGCAATCGTAGGCCCTGCCCTACAATCGCCGGCCGCGCCTGATCCTATCTTACAGCCGTCGGGGCCACGCCGCATCTCGTGGCGCCCGGACGGCGAAAGGCGCTAACGCACCCCATCGCCCGGGAGGGTCCCTACGCTACACCTGCGTCCGGCCCACGGCCGGGAGGATAGGGGGATGCGTACGGAATCACATCGCATGACCAGTATCGGCCTGGTCTTCGGGGGCCTGGCGTTGCTCGGAATGCTGGCGGCGCCGGCCCAGGCGCAGCTGGTGAAAGGGTTTCAGAAGATCAGCGATACGGAGGGTGGCTTCGAGGGCGTCTTAAACGACGGCCACTTCTTCGGTACATCGGTCGCGGCCCTCGGGGATCTGGATGGCGACGGCGTGGGCGATATCGTCGTGGGGGGGAATGGGGATGATGAAAACGGCTGGCTCCATGGCGCCATCTGGGTGCTTTTCCTAAACGAGGATGGCACCGTACGTGCGCACCAAAAAATTAATGAGTCGCACGGCGGCTTTACCGCGACCCTCTCCGACACGGAGCATTTTGGAACGAGTATCGCCCCGCTCGGCGACCTGAATGGGGATGGCGCAGTCGACCTCGCGGTTGCCGGATACGGCCACAACAACATCGGTGCGCTCTGGATTCTGTTTCTGAAGCCCGATGGGCAGGTGGATCACCACGGAGAGATCTCCCAGAATACCGATGGGTTTACGGGCGTGTTGAGTCCGGGGAATCGGTTTGCCCATGCGGTTGCAAATCTGGGGGACATCGATGGCGATGGCGTCGTCGACCTGGCTGTCGGTACATGGGCGGACGACGATGGGGGCCCGGATCGAGGAGCCGTCTGGATTCTGTTCTTGAATTCCGATGGATCGGTCAAGAAACATCAGAAAATTAGCAGCACCCAGGGTGGATTTGCCGGCCCGTTGGACAACGGAGACATCTTCGGTGTCACGGCCGCCAACATAGGCGACCTGGATCGGGATGGGATTAACGAGTTGGCCGTGGGTGCGATCTACGATGATGACGGAGGTACCGGAGTCCTGGCCAACCTAGGGGCCGTCTGGGTCCTGTTCTTGAATCCCAATGGCACGGTCCGTACCCATCAGAAAATCAGCGAGACCGAAGGCGGATTCACGGGAAAGCTGGACGATGAGGATTTTTTCGCCGGCCCTGCCGGCATCGGAGACCTGGACCTGGATGGTATTCCAGACCTGGCCGTTGGTACGATTCGTGACGATGACCTCGGAAGCGACGCCGGCAGCGTCTGGCTGCTCTACCTGCGTCGCGACGGCACGGTCCGATACCATCACAAAATCGCGAAAGGCGAGGGCGCCCTCAGCGCCGAGATCCGTAGCGGCGATCAGTTTGGTAGCAGTGTCGCGAACATGGGTGATGTCGACGGCAACGGCGTTCAAGACCTGGCCGTGGGGGCTGTGTTTGATAAAGACGGGGGCTGGCTCCACGGAGCGCTTTATGTGCTGTTTATGAATCGCCCCGGCGTTACAGGCTTCACCCTCATCGACGCCGAGACGGACCTCCCGGTGCCGGGCTACGACCCCATCCCGGCCAGCGCCACCATGAACATCAAGCGCCTCCCGCGGCACCTGAACGTCCGTGCCAATATCGCCGGCACGTACAAAAGCGTCCGCTTCGCCTTTGACGGCAACCCGAACTTCCGCAAGGAAAACGTAGCGCCCTACACGCTCTTCGGCGATGTCGGCGGCGACTATGCCCTCGGGGCCTTCCGCCTCGGCGAGCACACGCTCCGCGCGATACCCTATATCGGAGCCAACGCCACGGGCGAAGCCGGCGCGCCAGCCGAACTCGTCTTCACTGTCGTCCGTGAGGAACCGGGCATGGAGGTTACGGCCCTGACGCTGGTTAATCCCTACACCGATCTGGATATGGCCGTGCTCCACGACGGAGACATCCTGGATCTTGCTCAATTGCCCTGGTCTATAAACATCCGCGCGGATGTAATCGGCCCGGTTGAAAGCGTTCGTTTTGTTCTGGATGGTTATACACATGTTGAGGAGCAGGCGCCCTTCACGTTGTATGGCGATCTCGGCGGTGATTATGTCGGGGGCGTTCCTCCAACGGGGGCGCTTACGCTCACCGCCACCCCGTTCCGTCAGCCCGGCGCGATGGGCTCGGCCGGCCAGGCGCTATCGATCGACCTGGTGATCGTGGATGGCGCCGGCAAAGCCGATGCGTCGGCCGACGGCGCCTACCCCAACCCCTTCAACCCCACGACCACGATCCGCTACACCCTCGCCGCCTCCGGCCGGGTGAAGGTGACGGTGTTTGACATGCTCGGCCGTGAGGTACGGGTGCTGGCGGATGGGATCGAGGAGGCCGGCCCGCGCGAGGTGTCGTTCGACGCCGGCGACCTGCCGAGCGGGATGTACCTCTACCGGATCGAGACACCGACAGCGGTGCAGACGCATAGCCTCATGCTGCTGAAGTAGAGGGATCACGAAGACAAGGCCGGCCGAAAGGCCAAAAAAAGACCTCCGGGATATGGGCCATCCCGGAGGTCTTGCCGCGTGCGGGCGTAGCGCCCGGTTCAGGCGGATTCGTACGAAAAGTGGAGCACGATCGGGTCGACGAGTCGTGCATAATCCGCATAGGACATCTGGATCAGCTCGGTGAAGGTGCCTGCGTTGAACGCGATCTGCTCGTCCTCGGTGAGCGAGGCGGCCACGAACACATCCATCCCGTACAGATTGCCAAACGGCGGCATGGCGCCGGGCTCGCACCCCGGAAACAGGTCATCGAATTCCTCCTCCCGCGCCAGTTGCACGTCTTCCGTGCCGACGGCCCCGCCGAGCAACATGAAGTCGATCTTATAGGAAGCCGGCAACACCGCCATGGCCAGTTCGCCGTTTCGCTTGAACATAACGGTCTTCGCCACCTCCTTACCCGGGATATTGGCCGCGGCGGCGATTTCCTGCGCCGAGTAAGCGGGTGAGTGCCGCATCGTGACATACTTGACGCGATGCTCGTCCAGAAAGGCTTTGAGTTTCTTGGCTGGCATGATGCACCTCAAGGGTTGTTTGCGGGGGCGATACCGCCGGCTCCACCGGCAGCACCGACACGGGGTCCAACATAGCCATGGACGCCCGACCGTGATGACGGTTCAGATGCCGGCGCCTCTGTAGGGATTTTCCGGCGTGTTCATCGGTTGGCAGGTGTCCAGGCTTTGCACAACACGCCGGTCCCAGACGCTTCCGCCTCCGGAAACCGAACCCGAATGGCCCAGAAACGATACGCTGATTAGGGAGGCTAAATAATTGTTTTTGAGTCGTTTAAATGAAGTGTTCCGGTCGGCCGGTTGACACGGCTCTGGTTCGAGCCTGTTCCTGGCATGCCGCTCGCGGAGAGCGAGGCATTCATCACCCTAGCCACCGATTGTCATGCCACGCCAGACGCTCGATCTTTTTCGATCCTTCCTCGTCATCGCCAGCCTGTTTTATCTGACGGGCTGCCACACGTCGATTCTGGCGCCCGATCCCGATGAGGGTGGGGACGTCACACAGGACCAGGTCGACACGGGTGGTGGAGATACCGGAGGCGACACGGGTGGCGGCGACACGGGCGGCGGGGATACCGGTGGCGGCGATACGGGCGGCGGGGATACCGGCGGCGACACGGGTGGCGGGGATACCGGCGGTGGCGATGATACCAACCAGGCACCCGTCTCCCTTGAGGCCCCACTGACCGCGCCCGACGGATCGGATGCGTCGGGCGAGGCGAAATTCGAGCGCCGCGCGGATCGCGTGACGTTTACCGTCGAGGTGGAGGATATGGACGAGGACGGGACGGGCCGTGTCGTGGTAGAGCGAGCGGGAGCCGTCGTGTATGAGGGGGCCATTCGCATCAGCGACGATTCTGGCGATCTGAACCTGGATTCGCGGGAAGGCGACACCGTGCCCGGCATCCAGCGCGGAGACCGCGTGCGGGTGGAGGACCCGGATGGCGCTACGGTACTCAGCGGCACCTTCTAGGCCCTACACCGAAGCCGCCGTTGCCTGACATTGAAACGACGCCTATTCCTACACTACCCCACGCCGGCTCGGCGTACGTTGAAGGGAGCCGGCGTTGTCCTCACCGGGAACGTCCTGACAGGGCCGGCCGGGTAGACGAACCAGGAAGAGGCCCCACGATGATCCACTATCGCTTCGGTTCCGATCCGTCGCCGTTGTTCGAGTGCGATGTCTGCAACAAGCCGATCAACGAGCACGACGTCCTTCTGGTGAGGTCTGTATCCGCCTTGCCGGAAGAGAGGACGTTTTATATCCATCCGCGGTGTTTGCACGTGTTTGAACGCACGCATCCGGGCAAGTGGACCCTGATCCCGGGCGATTCGGTCGAGGCCGGCTGGCTGATGTAGGAAGGGGCACCCGACGTTTATTTGAGTCGCGGGAGGCATTCGAGAGAAAAAGTTTATACGTTAGCTGTTCCGCGCGATGACAGTAATTACCCCGCCGCGCCGCTTTCGCTCGTCACATCGCTCTGCTGCCCTTGTACTATCTCACGTACGTTCTCCACTGGCTTGCCGGATGCCTGGGCATCTGCGCCTACATGATCGTTTTTGCGTTCATGCCTGGCTTGCTCCATATGGGGGATGGCGAGCAGGTGCGAACGGTGCTGTTCGGTCTGCCGTTGTCCGTTGGCGTATTGCACGCGTTTCCCTGGCTGTGGAAAGCGGGCCTGCTGGTGGTGGGGGCGTCGCTGTTTGTGTGGATTTCGTTTTTATTCTTGATGTCCACCCATAACCTGATCGTAGGCGTTATCGGGGCGACGACGCGCGATCTGCGCGACGGCGAACGATCGGCGTGGATTGCGATGGCGAGTTGTCTGCTAGTGCTTGCCGGCATCTTTGCCTGGATCTTGTTTGGCACGCTGTTCTCGTTCTGGGCGCTGCTGTATATGGTCGTGCTCTGTGCGGGGACGGGTGCGCTGCTATGGCAGAACTACGGGGAGTTTATCGATATATGAGACCGGCGCCGGCGGTCGTAGTGGCGATTGGTCCGGAACGTCCGGAAGGGTGGAGGTTTACATGGGCGAGGATGGGTCCTGGATGCGGTGGACGGACGCTCGAAGCGAGTCGCGCCATCATGCCAGGCTCCGAAGGAGCAGGATTGGCGTAAACCCGGGTTATGGATACGGCACACGACAAGAAGGACTGGACGCCCTGGTGGGGGACGTACGCGATCCCCGAGGGGCTCGCGGGCTGCTGGGAGGTGGGTCCCTGTACGATCTGGGTCGCGAGCCGGCCCAACGAGTGGCGCATCGCCCGTTTCCAGCTCAATGATGCGTATGTCGACGCCGCCGAGGTTCGCACGGCGCTCGATATGGCCGATATGATGGCGTTCATTGAAGCGAAGGGCGAGGAGGTTTCGTTGCACCGGTTCGGGTTTCGTGTGCCGGGTAACGAGTTATTTGTCCGGCCCCGTCTGGCCGATCGCGCCGTTGTCGTCCAGCCCGAGACGCCGCTGCACATCCTGCCGCGCGAGGAGGTGACGCTGTACATCAGCACGCCGCTCTGGATCCAGTTCGAGGCGGGTTCGCCGCGGCGCGTCCTGCAGGAGTTCCCACTGTATCGCCCCTCGGACACGTGGTTTGGCGAGTCGAGCATCGAAGGCGAGTTGTGTTACGCCGGCCGCACCGCCGCGCGCCTGCGGCTCCAGGATCTCACCGTCCGTCCCTACCGTGTCATCACGCCTGTGCGGGTCAAGAACAGGGCGCAGGATGCGTTGCTGTTGAACCGATTCCAGGTGCTGGTGCAATACCTGTCGGTATTCGAGGCGACCAACGGGCACCTGTGGACGCAGATGGTGACGGTGGAGCGGGAGCGCAGTGGCGATTTCGCCGCCATGAAGATCGGCGTCGGGGCGCCGGCGGAGGCGGGGGAGACCACGCGCCTCGAGGGCCCGCGCCGCGCCATCGAGTCGAACCTCATCTTTCGCGCCTTTGGCGGGCTGTTTAAGGATAAATCGATATGGACCTCCTGAACGAGATCTGGATCAGCTTCAAGGGCTATTTCGCCGGCGACAACGCGGTTCACATCTACAAGGCGTTGCTCATCCTCCTCGTCGGGTATCTGCTGGCGAAGGCGCTCAGTGCGCTGCTGCTGCGATCGCTCCGCAAGCGCACCTCCCCTCACCACGCGATGTTGCTGCGACGGGTGAGCTTTTATGTGGTGCTCGGGGTGTTCTCGGCCTGGGCGCTGGTGTCCACGGGTTTTGAGCTGGGCATTCTGCTGGGCGCGGCCGGCGTGCTTACCGTCGCCCTCGGCTTCGCTTCGCAGACCTCGGCGACCAACATTATCAGCGGGTTGTTCTTGATCGGCGAAAAGCCGTTCGCGCTTGGCGACATCATCCGCGTGGGGACCATCACGGGCGAGGTGCTCTCGATCGACCTGCTCTCGGTGAAGATCCGGACGTTCGACAACCTGTTCGTGCGCATCGCGAACGAGAACCTCATCAAATCCGACATCACGAACCTGAGTCGCTTCCCGATCCGGCGCATCGACACCCAGATCCGGGTGGGGTACCGGGAGGATCTGAAACGGGTGGTGGAGGTGCTGAAGGGCGTCGCGTCGGACAACCCGCTCTGTCTTCAGGAGCCGAAGCCGCTCTTCATCTTTAACCTCTTCGAGGAGTCGTGCATCTCCTTCCAGTACTCGGTCTGGACGCTGCAAGAAAACTATCTCGATGTCAAAAACATGCTCTTCATCGAGATCAAGTGCGCGTTTGACGCCAACGGCATCGAAATCCCGATGCCATACCGCCGGCTGGTAGTGGAGGAAGGCGGCGCGTTCCGGGTGCCGGGTCCCGCGTTTCGAGACCCGGTCTGACGACCGCTCGAAACGAGCACTCGGCCCCGACCCCGGAACGCGCCTCGATCGTTACCGCTTGCCCCAGG
>JBGSPJ010000540.1:0-8202 GCA_041738655.1 Rhodothermales bacterium
GATGCGCTCGGCCATGGCCCGCCTCGGCGGCGACCCGGACGAGATCAATCCGGGCGTGCCGGTGCACCTGGTGATCGACCACTCGGTACAGGTGGATGCCTACGGCGGCAAAAACGCGCTTCAGATCAACGCCGGCTTCGAGTTCGAACGCAACGCCGAGCGGTACGAGTTCCTCCGCTGGGGCCAGCAGGCGTTTGACAACTTTTCGGTCGTCCCGCCGGCCTCCGGCATCTGCCACCAGGTTAACCTGGAGTACATCGCCCGCGGCGTCTGGTCGCGCCCCGAAGAGGACGGGCTCTCGGTCGCCTACCCGGATTCGCTCGTCGGAACCGACAGCCACACGACCATGATCAACGGCCTCGGTGTCGTCGGCTGGGGCGTGGGGGGGATCGAGGCGGAGGCCGTCATGCTCGGCCAGCCCGTCTACATGCTCATCCCGCAGGTCGTCGGCTTCCGGCTCACGGGTGAGTTGCCCGAGGGCGCGACGGCGACCGACCTCGTGCTGGCCGTCACCCAGATCCTCCGCGCCTACGGCGTCGTCGACAAGTTTGTCGAGTTCTTCGGCCCGGGCCTCAGCCGGCTGACGGTGCAAGACCGCGCCACCATCGCCAACATGGCGCCCGAATACGGCGCGACGATGGGCTTTTTCCCGGTGGATAGCGAGACGATCGACTTCCTCCGCCGCACCGGCCGCGACGAGTCGGTCGTGAACCTCGTCGAGCGCTACACGAAAGAACAGGGCCTCTTTCGGACGGACGCCACGCCGGACCCCGAGTTCGTCGACATCATCGAGCTCGATCTCGCGACAGTCGTCCCGAGCCTCGCCGGCCCCAAGCGGCCGCAGGACCGTATCGCCCTTCCCGATGTCAAAAAGGTATTCGCGACCTCCCTCACGACCCCTCCCGGCCCAAAAGGCTTCGGCCTGAGCCCCGAGGCGCTCGCAAAAACAGGGAAATACCAGGACGAGAAAGGCAACACGCTGGACATGGCCCACGGCGACGTGGCCATCGCGGCGATTACGAGCTGCACCAACACGAGCAACCCGTCGGTGATGATCGGCGCCGGCCTCGTGGCCAAAAAGGCCGTCGAGCGCGGCCTGACGGTGAAGCCGTTTGTCAAAACCAGCCTCGCGCCGGGGTCGAAGGTCGTTACCGATTACCTGGAGGCTTCCGGGCTGCTGCCGTATCTGGACCAGCTCGGCTTCAACGTCGTCGGCTACGGCTGCACGACCTGTATCGGCAACTCGGGCCCGCTCAACGAGCCGGTCGTGAAGGCCATCAAGGAGGGCAACCTCATCGCCTCGGGCGTGCTCTCGGGCAACCGCAACTTCGAGGGCCGCATCCACCCGAACGTCCAGGCCAACTTCCTGGCCTCGCCGCCCCTCGTGGTGGCGTACGCCCTGGCCGGCACGGTGGACATCGACCTCACGAAGGAGCCCATCGGGACGGACAAAGCCGGTAAACCGGTCTACCTCAAGGAGATCTGGCCGACCAGCAAGGAGATCCAGGACGCCGTCGGCCGCTTCCTCACGCCGGCGATGTTTAAGAAGGAGTATACAGGCATCGAGACTTCGAACGAGGACTGGAACCGGATCAAGATCCCGGAGGGCTCGATCTACGAGTGGAGCACGGAGTCGACCTACATCCAGGAGCCGCCTTACTTCGACGACCTGACCCGCGACACCCCGACAATCGCGCCGATCCGTGGCGCGCGCGTGCTGGGGATCTGGGGGGATTCGACGACAACCGATCACATCTCACCCGCCGGCGACATCAAGGGCGACGGGCCGGCCGGCAAGTACCTGGCCGAACGCGGCGTGGCGCGGACCGATTTTAACTCCTTCGGCTCCCGCCGCGGCAACCACCAGGTGATGATGCGCGGCACGTTCGCCAACATCCGCATCAAAAACAAACTCCTCCCCGGGACGGAAGGCGGCATCACGAAGCACATCCCTACCGGCGAAACACTGTCGATCTACGATGCATCGATGAAGTACCAGGCCGCCGGCACGCCGCTGATTCTTTTCGCCGGCAAGGACTACGGGATGGGCTCCAGCCGCGACTGGGCCGCGAAGGGCACCATCCTCCTCGGCGTGAAGGCCGTCATCGCGGAGAGCTTTGAGCGCATCCACCGCTCAAACCTGATCGGGATGGGCGTGCTGCCGCTGCAGTTCAAAAACGGCGAGACCTACGCCACCCTCGGCCTGGAAGGCACCGAGACGTTCGATGTGCCGGTGATGGACAACGTGAAGCCGCGCCAGGACCTCACGGTGACGGCGACAAAGGCGGACGGGTCGAAGGTGTCGTTTAAGACGACCTGCCGGCTGGATACGCTGGTCGAGGTGGATTATTACCGCAACGGCGGGATCCTGCACTACGTGCTGCGCGGGTTCTTGAACCGCGCGGCGGTTGGGGTGTAATTGGGATTCACGCCGGGTTACGGCCGAGCGGCGATTGACGACGCCGGGTTACGGCCCCTGGGGGGCCTAACCCGGCCTACGGGTTGCGTGGGTTTTGGAACGGGTGGCGGGGGGTCACGCCGGCGCGTAATCGCGTTCGATGCGGCCGTCGACCAATTCGACGATGCGGTCGCCGTAGCCGGCGATTTCGGCGCTGTGGGTGACCTGGATGATCGTCACGCCCTCATTGTTGAGGGTTTTGAGGGTCTCCATCACCTCGCGGGCCTGGGTGGAGTGCAGGTTGCCGGTCGGCTCGTCGGCCAGGATGAGGCGGGGTTCGATGATTAGCGCCCGCGCGATGGCCACGAGCTGTTGCTGTCCGCCCGAGAGCTGGTTCGGGAAGAGGTCTTTTTTGGCGACGATGTTGAACCGGTCCAGCATCTCCGCCACCCGCCCTTTCCGCTCGGCGCCCTTGACCTTGCTGTAGAGGAGCGGGGTCTCCAGGTTTTCGTAGACCGTGAGGTCGTCGATGAGGTGGTAGGCCTGGAAGACAAACCCGATCTCCTCGCGGTGGAGGGCGGTGCGTTGTTTTTCGGAGAGGGCGTGGACGGGCTTGCCGTCAAACAGGTAGGCACCGTCGGACGGCTCGTCGAGGAGTCCGAGGATGTGGAGGAGGGTGGATTTGCCGGCGCCGGAGGGCCCCATGATGCTCACAAACGCGCCGGCGTTGATGGTGAGGTCGATGTTGCGGAGGATGAAGTGCCGGGTGAAACCCTGCTGGTAGGATTTGGTGATGGCGTTGAGCTGGATCATGGGGTTGTAGTTGGGACGGGTGTAGGGGCGCAATCATTCATACCTCAAACTATCCACCGGATCCGCCAGCGCGGCGCGGATGGCCTGGATGCTGACTGTCACCAGGGCGATGGCCAGCACCAGCAGGCCGGCGGCAAGGAACAGGCCGGCCGAGAGGTCGATCCGGTACGCGAATCCGTCGAGCCAGCGCTGCATGGCGACCCAGGACGCCGGGGTGGCGACGAGGAACGCGAGCCCGATCAGGATAACAAATTCGCTGGCGATGAGCGCAACCACGTGCGGCGACGAGGCGCCAAGCACTTTCCGAATGCCGATCTCCTTCGTCCGCCGCACGACGGACAGGGTAACGAGGCCAAACAGGCCCAGGCAGGCGATAAAAACGGCCAATCCGGAGGCAATGCCCACCAACCGACCGAGCTCCTGCTCCTGCCGATACTGGCTGTCGAGCGTCTGGTCGAGGAAGGAATAGACGAAGTCCTGCCCCGGGGCGATGGCTTTCCAGGTAGCCTCCAGCTTGTCCATGGCCTCGCGCACATTATCGGCGCGGAGCCGAATGGCGATTTTGGGGTCTCGGGATTGGCCGAGGTTGACATCGGACACACCTTGCATGATCGCCTCGGAATTGAGAACCAGCGCCAGCGGCATGACCTCGGTGTGTAACGAGGCGTAGTTAAAATCCCGCACGACGCCCACGATCTGGTGAGGACCGAAGTCGCCCGACAACTGCGCGTTCAGGGGATCCTCCCACCCGTAGGCGGCCACAAAAGCCTCGTTCACGATGACGCCCATCGTCTGGTCAGATGGAATCGACTCGGTGAAGTTGCGTCCGACCACCACCTCCATCCCCATAGCATCGATGTAGGCTTCATCGACGATATTGAGGTTAAACTCACGAAACGACTCGTCGTCGGTGCGGTAGCCGACACGCATCCACGATCCGCTTCCCATAGCAAACCGCGAACTCCCGATGGAGACGACGGATGGATCGCCGGCGAGGTCGTTGCGCATCCGCTCGACCAGCGGCATCCCCTCCTCGGGCGGGACGCCGGTCTCCACGATCACCACCTGCTCCCGATCGAACCCGAGGTCACGCGTTTGCATGTAGCCCAGTTGGGAGCGGATAACAAGGGTGCTGGCGATAAGCGCGATCGACACTACGAACTGGAAGGCGATCAGGCCTCGACGCAACCAGCTGCCACGCGGGCCGACCACGACCGCCCCCTTGAGGACCTGGATTGGCCGATAATCCGACATGACATAGGCCGGGTACACCCCGGACAGAAGCCCGACCCCCAGAAACAGTCCCAGAGCCGTCGCCGCGACCGACCCATCCAGCACGAGCTTGAGCTGCTGGCCGGCGAGGTCGTTAAATAGCGGCAGCGCCAGCGTAGCGAGCCCGAAGCCGGCCGCAAGGGTGATCGCCGTCAGCAGCAGTGTCTCTCCCCAGAACTGGCGCATCAGCTGGGCGCGGCTGGCGCCGACAGCCTTCCGGATCCCCACCTCCATCGCCCGTTGAGCCGACCGGCCAATGGCGAGGATCGTGAAGTTGATGCATGCGATGAGCAGAACAAAAAAGGCAATCGTCGCCAGAAGATACGAGTAGCCGGGGTCGCTGACGGGGGCGATGCCCTGCGGGATGCTCGGGTTCAGGTGGATGTCAGTCATCGGCTGGAGGCCGACGGTGTACTGGCCGGGAGACACCTCGTCACCCAGCACCGAAGTGATCATCGCCGGCAGCTTGGCCTCCAGTGCCACCGCATCGACACCCGGCTGAAGGAGGACATACGTCTCGGGCCTGACGTTGAACCAGGCCTGATGCGCCTGGGGGGGCCAGATTCTGCCGTCGCCGACCTCAAAGGGGAGCAACACATCGAACTGGATGCTGCTGTTTGCCGGCGGGTCCGCCGCCACGGCCTGGACGACAAACGGCTCGAACGCCTCGGCGATCCGGATCGACACCGTCTCACCGACCACATCCCGATCGCCGAACATCCGCCGGGCCGCCCGCTCGGTGAGAACGGCCGCGTTCTGGCCGGCGAGCGCCGTGCTTCGTTCGCCCTCGAGCAGCTCAAAATCGAATACCTCGAAGAAATTCCGGTCGACGACCTGGATCGACTCCGTGAACCGCTCGCCTTCCCGTTCCACCAGGTTTTCGAAGGCATACACACGGGTAAAGGCCTCGACCTCCGGATACGTGGCCGCGAGGGTGGGTCCGAGTGGGAGCGGGGTGACGCTGTTGAAATACGTCTGCCCGCCATCGTACACCTCCCGAACCCACGCGCGGTGGAGGCGGTCGGCGTTCGTGTGGAAGCGGTCGTAGCTCCATTCGGACCGGACGAACAGCAGGATCAGGAAGCTGCACGCAATCCCGACACTGAGCCCGACGATGTTGATGCCGGCGTAGCCCTTGTGCCGCCACAGGGTGCGAAAGGCGAGGGTGAGGTAGTTTTTGATCATGGGATTTTTATAGTAGGGGCGCACGGCGGTGCGACCTATTCATACCGCAGGCTATCCACCGGATCGGCGAGCGCGGTACGGATGGCCTGATAGGACACCGTCAGCCACGCGATCGCCAACACGCCGGCGCCCACGAGGGGGTACAGTGTCCACGCGTTCGGCGCCTGGTAGGCAAAGGCCTGCAGCCAGGATTGCATAAACAGGTAGGCGAGGGGTGCGCCGAGCAGGAAGCTGAGCACCACGAGCCCGGTAAATTCGCGGGAGAGCAGGACCACCAGCTGCGCGACGCTGGCGCCGAGCACCTTCCGGATCCCGATCTCTTTCGTCCGCCGCGCCGCGCTGAAAGCCGCGAGACCAAAAAGTCCCATACAGGCGATGACGATAGCGAGGACCGAAGCGAGCCCGAACACCTGGCCGGCCTGCGCCTCGCGGAGGTACAGTTTTTCGAGTTCGGCGTCGAGGAACGAGTAAGCGAAGGGGCGGGCCGGCATCCAGTCCGCCCAGAGCGCCTCGAGGCCGGCAAGCGCCTCGCGCGTTTGCCCCGGGGCGAGGCGCACGATGATGTAGTTGCACGACCAGGGCTCGACGAAATACGCCATCGGCTCGATGGCCTCGTGCAGGGAGAGGAAGTGATAATCCGCGATTACGCCGGCGACGGTCCCCCACCGGTTGCCGGACAGCGTCACGCGTTTACCTACGGCCTCCTCGGGTGTCCATCCCATCGCCAGGACGGCCTTTTCGTTGAGCAGATACTGGTAGGATCCCGACGCAATGGAGTCCGCCGGCACCACGCGCAGGTTATCGCCGGCGACCAGCCGCAGCCCGAGGGTCTCCACGACACGCGCATCCGACGGGACACCGCCGATGGGCAGTGCTTCCTCATCCATAGCCCCTTCCACCACCAGTCCGTACCCGCCTCCCTGATACCCCGGCAGGTCGTTTACGGCCGCGACATGGGTTACGGAGGCCATCTGGAGCATGGCTTCGCGGAAGGGTTCGTACGCGCGCTGCGTCGCCTCGTCGCCAACGGGGATGGGGAGGGCGACGACGTGTTCTCGATTGAACCCGAGATCTTTATCCTGAACAAAATGCAATTGCCGGCGCACCGCGAACGTGGCCAGGAGCAGCACCACTGTGGCCGCGAACTGGAAGACGACCAGCGCCCGCCGTAGCCGCCCGCTCCCGCCGCTGGACGCCGACGGCTTGAGGATGGACGCCGGCCGGAACGAGGCCAGCAGGAAGGCGGGGTAGCTGCCGCCGGCGAGGCCGACCAGCAACACGACCCCTCCCAGCGTAGCCCACACCGCCGGATCCCCCATCAACGTCAGGTCTTTCCCGCTGATGGCGTTAAAGGCTGGCAGCCCGAGCGCGGCGATGACCAGTCCGGCAACCGCGGCCACTACCGCCAGCACCAGCGACTCGCCGAGGTACTGCCCGATGAGCTGCGACCGATGCGCGCCGGCCGCCTTTCGGATGCCCACCTCGCGGGCCCGATAGATGGCGCGGGCCGTCGTGAGGTTGACGTAATTGACACAGGCGATGACGAGCAGCAGCAGCCCGATGCTGGCGAGGAGGTAGACGTACGTCTGCCGGCCCTCGTACACCAGATGGATCCCGAGCAGGGGCTGAAGGACAAGCCGAAATTCAGGCCACACTTCGCCGACTTCGCGGGCCTCGGCTACCGATCGCTCCAGCGCGGCCTCAATCGCCGTTGCCTCCACGCCGGATGACAGGCGCAGATAGGTAAGAAAATTGGCCGAGCCCCACTGCTCCTCTGTCGCCCAGTGAACGGTGGCGAACGAGGCCAGAAAGTCGAACTGGAGATGTGAAGCCGCCGGGATCGGGGCCAGCACGCCGGTGACTTCGTACGTGCGCGACCCGATGGCGAGCGTCTGGCCGATGGGGTCTTCCGAGCCGAAATACTTCTCCGCCATCGGAGCCGTCAGCACCACCGTATTCGGCCGGGTGAGCGCGGCGTCGGGGAGGCCGGCGAGGAAGGGGAAGGAGAAGACGTCGAACACCGTCGAGTCCGCATAAAAAAACCGCGACTCGAGGAAGCGCACGTCGCCGCGCTGAACGACCATATCCTGAAACCGACCGATGTCGTACAGCCTCGCCGCGGCCGCCACACCCGGCAGCGAGCGAACAGCAAGCGGGGCCACGATGGTCGGCGTGAGCTCCAGATCGTCGCCGACGTGGACCCGGTAGATGTCGGCCGCGTGTTCGTGGAACCGGTCGTAGCGGAGTTCATCCCGGATGTACAACGCGATCAGCAGGCAGCAGGCCATGCCCAGGGCCAGGCCGGCCGTGTTGATGGCCGTCTGGCCGCGATGCCGCCACAGGGTGCGGAGAGCGAGGGTGAGGTAGTTTTTGAGCATAGGTAGAGACGCAAAATATGTCAGGCGCTGTAGAGTTTTAACTATGTTTTGCGCTGTAGACTTCTAGCAGTTGCTCTTTGACTTAGTGATAACGCCCACAGATCGTGCTCGTTGATGAAGGAGGCACTGAATCGTTTGATTTCCTTGCCCACTTCG
>JBGSPJ010000547.1:0-9966 GCA_041738655.1 Rhodothermales bacterium
AAGGGCGAAATAGGTGTCGACCAGGTGAGGCCGCCATCGGTGGAGACTTCGACCTGTCCGCCTTCCGAATTACCATCGCCGACGCTAAAGCTGAACCAGTGCCAGAAACGAAGCCGGGGGTTGAGGCCGGCCGCCGGCACCGTGAAGGGCGGGCTGACGAGCCGGCTGTCGCGGTCGTCGTCGTAGTTACCGGCCAGCACCGTGGCCGCACAGGAGGTACCGCTGTAACAGCCGCCGGGACCGCTCGTCGGCGTGCCTACTTCCCAATAGCCGTTGGTGACCGTCCAGTCGCCCAGACCATTTTCAAAATCCTCCAGAGGCGGAAACGATTGTGCGAGGCTCCGGCCGGCGCCGATGGACGCGATAAGCAGGAAGAAGCTGGCTAGAATAAGGGCTCTGACGATGCACGATGTAGCGGTGGATTTCATATGAGTAGCCTACAATCCTATAAACTCGCGATACCTGTTCGCTCCAATGCGGTCCGAAAGCATAGATGTGCGCGCGCTGCGACGCGACTCAATTCCCCCCCGGCGGCGGCGCCGGCGGTACACCCAGGTAGCCGGCATTCGAGCTGTTCGTGGCCTCCGGCGCCGGCTCGCGGGCGTCTTCGCCGGGAACGACCAGCGTGCCGAGGTTATCGCCGAGTTGCTGCTGACGGATGCCTACCTGCGAAACACCATTCACGAGCAAGGTCGACAAATCTGTTAACGCGGACTCCACCGTCGCGCCGGTCTCCGCAAGCCCTTCGTTGAGCTCGGCCCTGTCGACGGCCGCGCCAAAGGGGTCGCCGAGGGCGGATGATGCCGCGAACTGGGACGCCGCCAGCGCGAAGTTACCCTCATCCTCGGCCGCCAGACCGGCCCCAAAAGCCAGATAGGCATCCAGATCACGCGTCGGAATGAACTCGATGGCCTCGCGCTCGGCCGGCGTCAGCTCGATGTTCAACTGATCCATCAATTCGTAAACGAGCGTGTTCTGCAAGGCAAATACCTCTTCAAGCACCTCATCCTCACTCACTTCAATCGACGATGTGTTATCGATCAGGCTCAAGTCGACATGAATACGGCCTCCGGCATCGACCAAAAAGTTGCCTCCCAAGACGTGAGACGCCCCCAGGATGTGGCCCACCCGCGCCGCGGTTGATTGATCGACGAGGTCGCTCAACCCCAGATCAAGCTCGTCGAGGACGGCCTGAAGCTGGAGGCGCTCGACCAGCACCAGACGATCGATCTTCCCCAGGTCCGTTTCGATCATCGCGCTGAGCCCCTGGCTCAACGGCGCATACCGGGCATCCCCCCGGACATAGGTGAGGGGGAACACCGCGAGGCTGTTCGGCAGTGTTTCCATGGGCACGCCATTTTCGATGTCGCGTACTCGCTGGACGGTCTCGTTGTACAGCCGAGCCCTCGACAGTCGCTCGTAACGGCCCAGCATCGGCCGCCGGTAGGGCGATGTGAGCGGCGCGTCCGCATAGGATGCATAAAGGGGGATAGCCTCATTTCCTCGTTGCTGGTTTTCGAGGTAAAGGCCGAGATAAAAGCGGGTTTGGAGGGCGGTGGAATCCAACTCCAAGGCCCGCGTGAGGTACGTGCCGGCCTCGTCATACCGCCGGGCATGCATCAGCAGGGCGCCAAGATCGCTGTGTGCGGCGGCATTCAGGGTGTCTTTCTCGACCTGGCGCGTCAGCACAGGGATGTCATCCGGACTCAATCGCCGGATTCCATCACTGGAAACACAGGATGCGAGACAAAGCGTGACGTATACGGTGACGACACACGAAAACAGGCGGGCGGTGCACATTGACAGGGTGGCTGTACCGTAAACGTCTGTGCGGGAACGCCCTCCAAAAACCATACGGCGGCTCCGGAGTCGCGACGCGCGCAGGGTGCGGTGGCGTGTTTGACAGGGAATAAAAAAACGGGTACCATGTGTCCAGTCGGACCGATGGAATACACATAGAGGAATATCCACGGTTGAGTTCGCGGGCAACGATGCGACTGGACCCGACCCAACAGACTATGCGCGGATGGAGAGCGACGGTGGACAACACACGAAACTAAATAACAAACGACAGGGAGTAAAGCAATGGAGCACACACACCTGATAACCCAGTTTCTTCAAGAGAACGATCTCCACGACCCCAAGAGCATAGACAAACTTTTTGAGCTTGTTTTTGACGAGCTACGCCGGCTGGCCCGCGGCCGCTTACGCCGGGAGCGCGAGCACCACACCCTGAATGCCACAGGCCTGGTCCATGAATATTTTATCCGGCTGCAGGGTGATCCCAATCAACCTCAATGGCAAAACCGAGCCCATTTTTATTCCCTGGCCGTCATCGCAATGAAACGAATTCTGATAGAACATGCCCGGAAACGCATGGCGGAAAAACGGGGGGGCGGGGCGGAGCATGTACCGATCGAGGATGCGTACAATTTGATTGGATCAGACCAAGAAGCGACGGAATTACTGACCCTGAACGAGGCCCTCACGAAGTTTGGCGAAGTCGATCCCACGGGAAAACAGATCCTGGAAGCGGTTTATTTTTCAGGGTTGCCCCACAAGGAAATTGCCCAGATGCTGGGCGTGACCACCAAAACAATTCAACGATCGCTTCGTGCCTCTGAGTTCTGGCTCAAGCGATATTATGGGGTTGCCCAATCATCCACGTGATGCCGGCCATGATGGATTCAGCGCTCGACGTTTAATGACCCATTGCCCAGGAAAAACATGCCGCTACATGACTGGTCGAAGATTAAGGATATCCTGGCCGAATTATACGAATACCCTCACGAAAAACAACTTGAGATGGTCCGCCTTCGCTTCGCGGACAATCCCTCGCTTCGCGACACGATTATCAAGTACCTAAACGCATTTGACTCACATGAACTCCCATTCAAGATGCGACATTTGCAACTTGGGGCTATAGTCCATAATAATTACAAGATCGTTTCGGATGGCCCTGTCGGAAAGGGAGGCATGGGGGAAGTATATATCGCTGAAGATCTTCGATCGCTCAATCGTTACGTAGCGCTCAAGCGGTTGACATTGGAGGGTCCGCTTGCACTCGCGATCTTCGAGAACGAGGCCCGGATGCTCGCGAAACTGATTCACCCCAGCATTCCATCCATCCGAGATTACTTTCGCCTCGGTTCGGATTCGGCGTGCCTCGTGATGGAGTATGTCGAAGGTCCGGACCTCTCCGAATACGTGCAAGCAGGAGACGATTTTTTATCGATCGAGCGGTGCCTGTCTATCGCGGCCTCGCTGCTACAAACCCTGGTCTACCTTCACAGTGTCAAATATAAGCCGATCGACGATCCCGAGGCTGAACCGCGTTTTGTGATCCATCAGGATATCAAGCCGGCCAACATCAAACTCGTCGGTGAACACCTGTATCTACTGGATTTCGGCATTGCCCGTACCGTGCCCGTTCTCGGTACGGCCACGGTGCAAGTCTACGCGGCGTGTACACCAAACTATGCCTCTCTCCAGCAAATAAACGGCGAAAACCCGACCGTTCAATTCGATCTTTTTGGCGTGGGCGCCACGCTGTATGCGTTACTACTCGGCGCGCCCCCAATCGATGCCAAAACGCGGCATGCCAGCGCAAAACATGGCGACCCTCTGCGCCCCGTCCACGAGGTCCGCGGCGATGTGCCGGAGGCTCTTTCGCGGCTCATCCAGAGCGCGATTTCCCTGGATCCGGCCGAGCAGCCCGCCAGCGCCGCCGACATGCTCGACGAAGTTCGTCGCATCCAGGCTACACTGACGACTCCGCCTCCTACCCGTCGGACCCAAGAGAGGCCCTGGATTCCCACCGTGGTCAAACGAGCCGTCGTGTTGACTGCGCTCGGGTTGTTGGTCTTCGTCGCGGCCCTGAAGGGGCGTGAGATGTTCAGATCCTCCCCCGAAACCGCCAACGCCGGCGCAGACACAACCGCGACCGTCTCCGACACGAAGCGGCCCGACGTCGATTCACCCGCTCCGATCCAGACCGATTCCACGCCTAATCTGGACACAACGCCACCGGTTACCGAAAAAGCACCACTACCCGAACGTATCGTATCTAGTGCCGAGCGGTTATCGTCCGTCCGGTTCCGGCCGGCCACACTGCAAGTCCGTGATCTGGGGAAGTCTGCCCAGGCGACTGGAGGAACGGTGGTCATCGACTCGATAACACACAATGCCCAGGATGACGTGAATCTGGACATCGGCGCGCATACGATGTCGGCGTCCAGACAGCTAAAGCCCGCGAGGCAGTTGACCGTTTCTTATCGGCATGTCGTTGACGGAATTTTCAAGGATGAGCCATATCTCGCGGATTCCCTCGGAACTTTCCATGTGCGGATCGAGCCCTACATGGACTCGCTCACGCTCAAATTCGAAATCGCGCGGTGACCGTATCCCTACCGGCGGCCGTTCAGTGTGTCTACCTGGTTGAGCCGAGAACGCATTATCCGATGCGACCCCTTCTCCAAAACCGAATCCAGACTTTCATGTCTTATTCCTTTTCGATCCTTTGGTGCGCCGCCGCTCTGTTCTGCAGTTTCCCACGTTGGGTTCAAGCGATGGCGCCACAACATCCATCCCCAGAAACAGAGGAAGTGGCGTCATACACGGCATTGGCCTCATTTAAAATATCCGCTCCAGAGGGCGGAGAACGCGGGCAATTGTATCTCGATGCCAACCTGATAACGCAACGCAGCGGACTTCTCTTACCCATTGGACGACACTATCTCGGAGTCCGACGCGGAGGGCATCGCCTGGTGGGCGCGCTCGTAAATGGACGTTACGTCGTTGCCGAGTCCGAACAAATACCACTCGACGTAACACACGCCCTACGCGAAGTCCGAGTCGTATTTTTTCTGGAAAAGAAATAACCTACCCAGAACCATGAACGCATTGAACCAGCCTCGCTCTGCCCTTTTTCATTGCCTTAACATCACGGGTCTGTTCCTGGTCGCCTGTATCTGGTGCCAGCCGGCCTCGGGACAGGCCGGCACGAGCGAGGCACGTTATCGGGACGGGCTTGCCCTGTTTGAAGATGCACGCTTTAATGAGGCGCTTGTCGTATTCGAGTCGATTGCAGGAGACAGCACAACTTCGGAATTGTTGCTCAGTCGTACCTACAAGATGCTAGGTGTTCTGTATACCATTCAACGCGATCACGATTCCGCCCGCGATGCGATTCGCCAGTGGATTGGCTCCGAGCCTCCTCGGGTCGAAGCTGATCCTGATATCGACATGCTGGAATTCGTGCGCCTGTATTATGACGTGCGCAAGGAAATCAATAGAGAGCGGCACTGCCCGCCGGACTTTGAGTCGCCCCATCCCTGTGAGTACGCGCTTCGCCCTGATCCCGGCATCAAAACCGTGGCGATTGTCAATTTCGAGAACAACTCGGTGGACGATAGGGAACGACTCCAACCTCTTTCGAGCGGATTTGCCGACATCATGATTCGCGAATTGTCGTCGTCCAGCCGGCTGATGGTCGTGGATCGCGAGATGCTGGATTGGATCATCGAGGAACTCAAATTGGGGCAGTCGTCGGTGGTCGACCCTGCGGTGGCGGCTCGCGTTGGTCACGTCTTGGGTGCCCATGCCGTATTGGTGGGCGATTTTCTCCATTTCGACAAGGATATCGCCATCGGCGTCCGTCTCGTCCATGTGGAGACAACCCGCGTGTTGCTGGCTGATTCCGAGCAGGGCCGGCTCGATAAATTCAGTGATTTGACGAAGAAGCTCTCCAAGAAGGTCGCGGCCAAAATGGATGTCGAGTTGGACGAATCCCTGATCGAAGGTGATGCCTCAATAGCCCGAACGCTTGATGCGCTCCTCGCAACGGCTGAAGGAAACGCGCTGTATGACCAGGGCGATCTGCTTGGCGCGCGCTCGAAATATGAAGAAGCACTTGGCTTTGACAATTCGTACGCACTAGCCAAACAAATGCTTGAATCGATCAAGCTATCGTTGGCCACAGCGCAGACCGGGCCTCGCTAAGTGTGTACGCTAACCTCCATTTGGCGTGCTCCAAAAGACCTAACGTTCAACGGAATAACACTCAACGCGTACCGTCGACCTGGAATTCAATACGGCATGTCCACCACCTGGACCAAAGTACACATATCATTTCAAGCCTCCCTGATGGACATCGTCCATATCAGGAAATCTCAGGGCAGAATCCAGTCACAAAATCCCAGGTGGTTGCCATGTATCGCCTTGTTATTCTTTTCCAGTTGGTATTAACCATACCACTCTATGCCCAGACGACCGTTGAGTCGTTCCTACCCAACCAGGTCGACAGCCGAAGCGTTGCCCTTGGCCGCACCAGCATCATGTCTGCCAGTCAAAGCAATGCCGTGTTTTCAAACCCCGCGCTCCTTGGGGATTTGACCAACGCGTCGGCTCAGCTCGGTGCCCGGATGTTTTTTGGAGTTACACAATTCGATGCTAAAGAACTGGCCGGCGTGAATTCTGGCATCGATGTGGATGCCAACGCCACGTATGTCCCACAAATGCAAGTAGATCACGCGTCCTTCGCCTTGCCGCTTTCGCTGCCGTACGACGATTTCCACCTTGCGCTTGGCCTTGGTTTCCATACGCGGAATGATTTCGGCGGCACGACGCGTATTTCCGCCAGCGCGGGATCTTCCAACGCGCGAGCAGAAGTATCCGAGGTCACGCAGACGCGAGGGGGCGTCAAGATGATCACGCCGGCGGTCGCGCTCAACCTGGGCAACCGGCTCTCTTTGGGGCTTGCCTACAGCCACACCGTGCCGGGCGATATCACATCGGTAACCGAATTACGCACTTCGGACGACACGGACCGTTCGATCGATCATACACGCGCCACGGGTTCGTTCCTCACGCTCAGTGGAAAGGTTAATGTATCCGACAACATGGCGATTGGCGTTTCGTACCAACCCGCCCATACGCTCTCCTTCCACGATGAGGATGGGTCGCAGCAACGGGACGCACTGCGCATTGGATACCCTGAACAGTTTGGCGTTGGCGTGTCGTATCAAACAAACCCCACCACCCTTGTGGTTGGCGAGATTCAGACCCGTGCGTTCTCCAGATACACCTACGCAGGGAATCCGTATTCCGACAACATAAAAGGAGCGTACAATGTGCGGTTGGGAGCCGAGTTCAGCGGCCCGGTTCCGGTCCGTTTCGGGGTCTTTCGCGATGCGCTTCTGGTTCAGGACATCGAGGACCTCAGTCCTTTCGTGGAATCTGAACGGCCCAAGGCCCTCTACGGCGCCACGGGTGGTTTTGGGTTCGATGTCTCGGGAATCAAGATCGATACCGCCCTCGAGTATGGACACTGGAGCCAGACGCTGGGAAGTGACACGCGCTACAAAGAACATCTCTTCCGTTTGCACATCACGGCCGGCTACACGTTCTAATCAAGCGATACAGAACCGGGGTCAAGATCAACGGCCGGCTGCGCGATGTGCGTGCAGCCGGCCGTGTTATATCAATCAGTGCGGCAACATGTCGACATCGATGGCCCGGCATGCGTATTATCGCTACCAGCCCCTTAAGCCCCCTGAACCTCGAACCTTGACCCCAGCCATCCCCATGCCCTCCATGCCTGCCCTTGTCAACTTCGCCGCGGCCTCCGGGAGCGTGGCGCTGCGCGAAGTGCCCGTCCCCACGATCGGGGTGGACGACGTCCTGCTCAAAGTCGAATCGGTGGGGGTGTGCGGGAGCGACCTGCACCAGTGGCACGGCACGCACAGCTGGCCGGTCAACTACCCCTGTGTGCTCGGGCACGAGTTCGGAGGCGTCATCCTCCAGGCCGGCGCCGGCGTAAAACGCTTCAAAGAGGGCGATCGGGTGGTGAGCGAGACGGCGGCCGTGATCGATCTCTTCTCCCCCCTCACCCGCGCCGGCCAGTACAACCTGGACCCCTCGCGCAAAGGCTTTGGCTACGGGGTCGACGGCGCGATGGCCAGTTATGTGCGTGTCCCCGAACGCTGCCTGCACGCCGTGCCGGACACGCTGCCGTTCGATAAAGCGGCCCTCACCGAGCCGTGCTGCGTCGCGTTTAACGCCATGTGTATGAACACCCGCATCCGGCCTGGCGATTATGTGTTGGTGATCGGACCGGGACCCATCGGGCTGTTATGCGCCGCCATGGCGAAGCTCAACGGCGCCATCGTGATCCTGACAGGGCTGCCCGCGGACAGCCACCGGCTGAATGTCGGCCGCCAGCTGGGCGCGGACCACGTGTTCACCGAGCGAGTGCTCGAACAGGTGCGCGAGCTCACCGGCGGCCTGGGGGCCGAAGTAGTGGTGGACGCCGCCGGCGTGTCGGATACCCTCAAGCTCGCCATCGACGCCGTCCGGCCGGCGGGGCAGATCACCAAGGTCGGCTGGGGGCCCAAACCCCTCAACTTCAGCATCGACCCCCTCGTCCAGAAAAACGTCACCCTCCAGGGCAGCTTCTCCCACAACTGGCCCGTCTGGGAACGCGTCATCCGTCTCCTCGACACCGGCCTCATCAACCTCGACCCCGTCATCAGCAAAGTCGCTCCCCTCGCTGACTGGCACGACTGCTTCTCCCACATGCTGGATGGGAGTTATGTGAAGGCGGTGCTGAAACCTTGAAGGGGTTTAAGGTTCATGGTTCAAGGTGTAACGTTAAACATCCTTGAACCTTACACCTAAAACCTTAAACCCTATCCTCCCATGCCTCTCGCCGTCTTCCCCAAATGCTTCCTCGACCAGCTCTGCGTCACCGGTGAGATGACGGTGGATGGCTGGCTCGACCTTGCCGGCACGCTGGATGTCGACGGGTACGAGTTTTACTGGGGCTTTACGCCCTGGCAAAATCCCGCCGAGCTGGAACGGATCCGGCGGCGCGTGGAGGATGCCGGCCGGAGCATCCCGATGCTATGTTTTTCCCCGGACTTCACCCGCCCCACGCCGGCCGAGCGCCGGGAGGAGGTCGCGAAACAGCAGGAGGCGATCCGGGCCACGGCGCGGCTCGGCGGGCGGTTTTGCCGGGTGCTGTCCGGCCAACGCCGGCCGGAGGTCTCGCGTGATACGGGCATCCGATGGGTGGTCGAGTGCATCCACGAAGCCCTCCCGACGGCTGAGGCGCACGGGGTGGTCCTCATCCTCGAGAACCACTACAAGGACGGCTACTGGTCCCACCCCGAGTTCGCCCAGAAGGCCGATGTCTTCCTCGAACTCGTCGACGCCATCGGCCCGCACCCCTACTTCGGCATCAACTACGACCCTTCGAACGCCATCGTCGCCGGCGACGACCCGATCGCACTGCTCGAAGCCGTGAAACACCGCGTCGTGACGATGCATGCGAGCGATCGATACCTGGAAGGCGGAACGCTGGAGGACCTTCGCCGGCTCGAGGCCGATCCGCACACAGGGTACGCCGGGATGCTCAAACACGGCGTCATCGGGCAGGGGATGAACGACTACGACCGCATCTTCACCCTCCTCCGCGAGGCCGGCTTCCAGGGATGGGTGTCCATCGAGGACGGCCAGGACCCGGCGATGGGGATGGACCACCTGCGCCAGTCGGCCGTCTTCCTTCGCGATCGGATGCGCCAGCACGGGTTGCGCTGAAGAAGCGGACGAAAAGGTGCGCCTGCCGGCGCGAAGCGTTGCGGTTCACCCGGAAATTTGGTAATAAGAACCGCGAGCGTCGCTCCAGACGCCTGGCCCGACAACTACGATCCCGATATGAAGCATTTCCTACCCAATATCATCACCACCCAGGAGTACGATGTCTGCATCGTTGGCTCCGGCGCCGGCGGCGGCATGGCGGCCAAGGTGCTGGCGGAGTCCGGCATGAAAGTCGTCGTCCTGGAGGCCGGCCCAACCTGGTACTCGGAGTCCGACGGCGCCATGTTCAAGTGGAACTACGAGTCCATGCGACGCGGCGCGGCCACGCCGGAGCGGCACTTCGGCGAGTTCGACGGCTGCCTCGGCGGC
>JBGSPJ010000559.1:0-7989 GCA_041738655.1 Rhodothermales bacterium
CTGATCCGCACCGGCCGAAAACGCCGCTCGCCGGCCCTCGTGGCCGACGGCAGGCACCTGTGGACGGATGTCGTGAGCACCGGCGGCGTCCTGATCGGCATCCTCCTCGCCCGGGCAACGGGCTGGTGGATCCTGGACCCGATCCTCGCGATCGCCGTCGCGATCAATGTGGTGATCGAGGGGCTGCGCCTCATGCGCGAGTCGATGGGCGGCCTCATGGACGAGAGCCTGCCGGATGCGCAGATGGACGACATCCAGCAGATCATCCGCGCCCAGATGGATGGCGCCATCGAGGCTCACGCCCTCCGCTCGCGCACCGCCGGCCGACACCGGTTCATCGAATTCCACCTCGTCGTCCCCGGCGCGATGTCCGTCGAGGCATCACATGCCATCTGCGACCGCCTCGAAGCCGCCCTCGTCGCCGGCATCGCGGATTGCAGCGTGACGATCCACGTCGAGCCGGAAGAAAAGGCGAAACATCTGGGAGCGGTCGCGAGGCTGAGGGATTAACGAATAGTGAGTAGCGATTAGCGAATAGCGATGGGGGTGAATTATCGGCGAGAGGGTATGTGGAGGCTTCTCATTACGTCTAGGTAAAGAAGAGGGAAGTGGGACTAGCGTTCAGATCCGGCTTCAATAGAACCCTTGTGCCCGACCATGTCCGAATCCATGTCATCATCGAATGCAGACCGCGGCGTGTCCTCGACGACCCGCGCGGTTCAGCCGGAATCCATACTACACGAGGCCAATGAACTGATTTCAATCCTCGTAAAAAGTATCCAGACTGCCCAACGCAATCACCAAGCCCGAAACCCCCCGCGCTAACTGCCCCCCATTCCCCCGCGCTAACCGCCCCCCCAACCTCCCCAATCCCACCATCAACCCACATCGCTATTCGCTAATCACTATTCGCTAATCGAAACACCTCTACCATCTCCACCCACTTCTCCCCCGGCTTCGCCTCGGGCACCGGCTCCTGGAACGTCCCCATCAGATCCTCCCACTCCTGACACCTCGGGTGCAAAGACAGGTAACGGGGAAAGTCGACCGCCGGCTCGAAGTCGTCCGCCACGTCGGCCACCATGAACAGCCGGCGGCCCAGCAACCAGATCCGCATTTGATGGATGCCTACCGCCTGCAACGCGGCCACCACCTCCGGCCAGGCCCGCGCGTGATACTCTCGGTACGCCTGGATGACGGCCGGGTCGTCTTTTAAGTTGAGGGTGAGGGCGAGCGAACGCATGGGGAAGGCAAAAGGAAAAAGTGAAAAATGAAAAGTGGGGTGGACGTTTGAAGTTTGTGGTGGGGGACGACTTAGGCTGCACGTCTTGGGATCGTGATGTACATTCCGAAACCCGACCCGTTCAACGTTCAACGTGCAAACGTTCAACGACCCAACGTTCAACGCCCTGACGTCCATGACCAACGTACTCAAAGTCCACGACTCCGACAACGTCCTCGTCGCCCTCGAAGACCTGCCGGCCGGCGCGACGGTTCGCGAAAACGGAACCCTCATCTCCCTCCCGGAGAAGGTTTCGGCGAAACATAAACTCGTGACGCAGGCGCTAGACGTGGGCGACCCGGTCGTCATGTACGGGGTCCTCGTGGGTCGGGCGACGCAGCCGATCCCCCTCGGGGCGCCCATCCACACGGGCAACGTCAAACACGCGACCGCCGCCTTCGACAGTTCCTCCAGCGCCTTTTCGTGGACACCGCCGGATGTGAGCCGGTGGAAGGATCGGACCTTCATGGGCTACCACCGGTCGGACGGCCAGGTGGGCACGTCGAACTACTGGCTCGTCATCCCGCTGGTGTTCTGCGAGAACCGCAACATCGCGATCCTGCGCGACGCCTTCGAGAAGGAATTGGGGTACGCGCAGCCGGCTCTGTATCAGCACCACGTGTCCGAACTCGTCCGCCACTACCGCGACGGCGCCACACCAGACACGCTCCGCGCCTGGGCCTACCCCTCCCAGAAAGCCGCGAGTACCCGCACGCCGGTGTTTGAACATGTCGACGGCATCCAGTTTCTCTCGCACGAGGGCGGCTGCGGCGGCACCCGGCAGGATGCGCGGACGCTCTGCGCCCTCCTCGCCGGCTACATCCACAACCCGAACGTCGCCGGAGCAACGGTCCTGAGTCTCGGCTGCCAGAACGCGCAGATCGAAATGCTCCAGGAAGAACTGCTCCGGCGCAACCCCAACTTCAACAAGCCGCTCTACCTCTACGAGCAACAACGCGGCCCGTCGGAATACGACATGCTGTCCGACGCCATCCGGCAAACCTTCGCCGGCCTGGTCGAAGCCAACCAGCTTCGCCGCGCGCCGGCGCCGCTCAGCGCGCTCACCTTCGGGGTCGAATGCGGCGGGTCGGACGGGTTCTCGGGCATCTCGGCCAACCCGGCGATGGGCCATGCGGCCGACCTCCTCGTGGCGCTCGGCGGCACCGTCATCCTGTCCGAGTTTCCGGAACTGTGCGGGGTAGAGCAAGAGCTCATCAACCGGTCGGTGACACCCGAAGTGGGCGACCGCTTCATCCGCATCATGCGCGAGTACAGCCGGCAGGCCGAAGCCGTCGGCTCGGGCCTCCACATGAATCCCTCCCCCGGCAACATCAAAGACGGCCTCATCACCGACGCGATCAAATCCGCCGGCGCGGCCAAAAAAGGCGGAACGTCGCCCATCACCGGCGTGCTCGGGTATCCCGAATACGCCACGGCGAAGGGGCTCAATCTCCTCTGCACCCCCGGGAACGACGTGGAGTCCACCACCGGCATGGCCGGCGCCGGCGCAAACATCATGGCGTTTTCAACCGGCCTCGGCACCCCCACCGGCAACCCGATCGCGCCGGTCATCAAACTCGCCACCAACACGAAGCTCGCGCAGCGGCTGCCGGACATCATCGACCTGGACTGTGGCCCGATCGTCGCCGGCGAACGATCCATCCCCGAACTCGGCGAAGAATTACTCGAAATGATGATCCGAGTCGCCAGCGGCGAGATGAAAACCAAGGCGCAGATCCTGGGGCAGCACGACTTTATCCCCTGGAAGCAGGGGGTGTCGCTTTAATGGTCAATGGTTGATGGTTGATGGTCAATGGTTGATGTCGACAGAATCTTCTTACCTGTAAAAACAATATCCGCCCAACAGGTTCGTTGTGCATCTTATCGTGAATCACCTTCCACACCACGACACAGCCACCTCGAGCGCCATGCATCTAGCTACCTTCCGTTACCTGATTCTATCTACCGTTATCGTCGCGCTGACATGTGCAAGCGCCCGCGGCCAGGCTTTCACCTTCGAGGCCGACGCCGACAACCCGATCGCCATGATGCAGGTGCCGGGAGGCATGGTCATCGTCCGCGGTGGCGCCGAGGCCCGGATCGAACGGGTCATCTACCCGCCGGCCGCCGCCGCGTCGGATAAGCTGGACCTGGCGGAGGGCGATCTCATCCTGTACATCAACGGGGAGGCCGTGGGATCCGCCGACGAGATGAACACCCTGTTTTCGGGCATCGAGACTGGTAGCGAAGTCAAGGTGGGCATCCAACGCGGCGAACAGAAGATGATCCGCACCTTCACCAAACCTGCCGCCGAGTCCGGGAATGGCCGCATGGGCTTCCGAGTCCTCGAGGCCGAAGGGGGAGACATGCTGGCCAACGTGGCCCTGTGGCCGGCGGGCTTTGTTGTCGGTGAAAAAGATGGCGCAATCATCGTTCAAGACGCCATCCCGTTTCCTGACAAAGCGCCCGAACTGGCGACTATCGAGGCCCGCGACGTGATCGTCAGTCTCAACGCAACATATGTCACCACTGTCGCCGAGCTGAATACCCTCTACGAGGCCATCCCGGTCGGCGAGTCGGTAAAGGTCGAGATCGAAAAGAAGGGGATCGGATCGATCATCGTATTCTCGAAGCGACAGGCGCCCCAGATGAAATTGATGATCGAAAATAACTGAGCCTTTTTCCGGTCCTACCCATGTTTCGACGTATCCTCGAAAAAGAACTGCGTGACCTCATCGGGACGCCGCGGTTCGCCGTCACATTCGGTGTCTGCTCGGTACTAATCCTGCTCGCCTTCTTCATGGGTGCTCAGAATTACCGGGTGATGCAGCTCCGCTACGAATCCGCCCGCCAGCAGGACGTGACCCAGATGGCCGGCCTCACGACCGACCAGTGGCTCCAGCTTTCGCCCACCCTGTTTGTCCCGCCGCAACCGCTCGCGGCGCTTGTCTCGGGAGTGTCGAACGATATCGGTCGCAGCGTTCAGATTCAGGGCCGCGGCGAATTGGCGCTCGAGAACAGCGTCTTCAGCGACGACACGGCCGCGGCGGTGTTTCGTCTGCTTGATCTGGAGTTTGTCTTTACGATCGTCTTTTCGCTATTCGCCATCCTGTTTTGCTACAACGCCGTCAATGGCGAAAAAGAACAGGGTACGCTGCGACTCATCTTTTCGAATGCCGTCCCGCGCGACCAGTTCATCCTGGGTAAGATCGCCGGCTCGTTCCTGGCCCTGGGTATCCCGCTCCTTATCCCGATCCTCCTCGGCAGCCTCCTCTTCACCGCGATGGGGGTTCCGATGAGTGGCGACGAATGGCTGCGCCTCGCCGGCATCGTCCTCAGCGGACTGTTATATTTCGGGGTTTTTTTGATGATCTCGGTCTTCGTCTCGGCCATGAATGCCCGCTCGTCCAGCTCGTTCATCTGGCTGCTGGTGATCTGGATCCTCGCCGTGCTCGTCGTCCCTCGCGCCGCCGTCCTCTTCGCCGGCCGGGCCGTCGAGGTCCCCTCTGTCGACGACATCGCCTATCAGAAGCGGCAGAAGATGATGCAGATGACCCAGGAGGACATGAAGAAGCTCGCCGCGGCGGTGGGAGGCGAATCAAACGGCAGCGGCTTCCGATTCGAAATGAACGCGGAGTCCGACAACCCCGAAGAAGCGCAGAAACGGATGCAGGAGCAGATGGAGAAGATGATGAAGCTGCAGCGCGAGATGGGCGATGCACGCGACAAAGAAATGGCCGCCCTCACGCAGCAGCTCAACACCGAGCGCTACAACCGGCAACAAGTGCAGCAGGGCTGGGCGTTCGGGCTCGCCCGTGTATCACCGGCCGCGGCGTTCACCATGGGCATCACCCAGCTCGCCGGCACCTCGCTCGACGCCGAGGCCCACTTCATGCAGGCCGTGACGGATTACCAGACAGCTTTCAAGACCTTCCAGGAGGAAAAAGCCGGCATGAGCTCCGGCGGCGGCTTCATGATCACCATGCGGATCGGCGAGGAGGACGCCCCGAAACCGGAGCCGATCGACATCAACGAGGTGCCGGCCTTCACCTACGCCCCCCTTACCCTCGCCGACACCCTCCCCGACGCGCTCTGGAATATCGGCCTGCTCTTATTCTACAACCTCGTCTTCTTTGCCGCCGCGTTCGGCGCGTTCATCCGATACGATGTACGGTAATAACGTTTAACGTATCAACGTTTAACGTTCAACGGTGATAAGACCCATCCATCCGTTTCGACAGCACATGTTTATTTTATTGATCGAGAAAGAGCTCAAGAACCTGCTGCTGAGCCCGAAATTCGTGGCGACGTTCGCGGCGTGTACAGTGCTGATTCTGGTGAGTGTGTTCGCCGGCATCGTCGAGTACCGCTCGGGCATGACGCAATACACCGCAGCCACGGCGCTGGTCTCGCAGGAGCTGTCAGAATCCAGCTCCTGGCAACAGGCCGGGGGCCGGCAACGGGTCTACCGCCGGCCCGAGGTCATGCAGATTTTCGCCTCGGGTGTCCACTTCGACATCGGCCGGTTCTCGGTGATCAGTTCCTGGCAGGACGTCCAGCTCCAGCAGAGCACCTACAGCATTGAACCCATCTTTGCGGTCTTCCGGGCTATCGACTTCGTCTTCATCGTCCAGGTCGTCCTCTCGCTCCTGACCATCGTTTTTGCGTACGACCTCGTGAGCGGCGAAAAGGAATCCGGCACGCTCCGTCTGATGCTCGCGAACGCCGTCCCCCGCACGCAGTACATCGCGGCCAAGCTGGCCGGCGCGTGGGTCGGGCTCATGATCCCACTCATCATTCCCCTGCTGCTCGGCGTCCTGCTCCTGATGCTGTATGCCGTTCCGTTTACGGGAGACGACTGGATCCGGCTTGCGAAGCTAGCCGGCTACTCGATGGTCTACCTCACCGGATTTTTATCTCTCGGCGTCCTTTTCTCGAGCCTCACCCACCGCTCCTCCATGTCGTTTTTGTCGCTGCTTGTCTTCTGGATCGCGATGGTGCTTGTCGTACCGCGGGGTGGGATGATGATCGCCGCGCAGCTTCACCAGGTCCCCTCCGCCAGCGAAGTGGAAAGCCGAAAAGAAGGATTCGCGCGCGAGCGGCGCCAGGCGTTCTTCAAGGAGTTCTCGGAGACCTTGCAGGCCCGATCCCAGGCACGAGAAGGCATGAGCGAAGAGGAACGCGCGGCCTACGAAAAGGAAAACGAGTGGGATTGGATGGTGGAGGACGACGAGCGGCAGAAACGCATGGAAAGCGATCTGGCGGAACACTACCGCCAGATCGACGAGGAGGTCAACAACGCCCGCGCCGTCCAACAGACTCTCGGCTTTTCCCTCTCGCGGTTTTCGCCGGCATCGGCCTTTCAACTCGCCGCCATGCGCCTGGGACAGACGGATCTGGGCCTCAAACAACGGTTCACCGACGCCCTGTACGCCTACCGCACCACGTTTCGCGCCTACATCGATCAGAAAAGTCCTGGCGGGATGATGACGATGTCCTTTGGTGGCAACCAGCCTACGGAGCCTTTGGACTTGAGCGACATGCCGGTATTCGAATCCAGCCTTTCCGCCGGCGCCGACGAAGAAACACCCATCGACCTGCTGGTGCTCTTCGCCTACATCCTCGGCAGCGCCGGCCTGGCGCTAGTCGCCTTCAATCGGTACGACGTGCGATAACCCGACTCACTGCTCCGTTCAGTGCGAGGCGTAGACCCGTTGGTTGCCGTTGGCATCAAACAGGAGGACGTTGTATTTGTCCGCCGGCCGGCCTTCGACTTCCATCCCCGGGGAGCCGATCGGCATCGCCGGAACGGAGAGGCCGGCCGCATCGGGGCGTTCCTTGAGCAGCCGCTGAATGTCCTCGAACGGCACGTGACCCTCGATGATGTAGCCACCTACCACGGCTGTGTGGCAGGACGAAAGTTTGCCCGGTACGCCGAAGCGCTCCTTGATCGAGCCCATATCGTCCGAATCGGTGGTTTTTACCTCCATGCCGGCCGCCCGCAGATGGTCTACCCACTTCGAGCAGCACCCGCACGTCGGGCTCTTGTACACCATCATCACGGGAAGCACGTCTTCCGCCAGAATGATCGGCGACTCTGGAGCGGATGCCGTGGAGTCGGGCCGGCAGCCGGCGGCCGCGAGGACAAACAGAGCGGCTGCGGCGAAACGGGTGGCGACTGGTGCGAGATGCATGTACGTGCAGATCGAGGTGGAAGAAACAGTTGCATGAACAGTATTCAGGAAATGCCCCACGAGCCCATGCGTTCCCGAGGCACGCAAACGAGTCACCTGATCTCACCAAAATCAAAAAGCCACTCGGCGCACAACGCGTCGAATGGCTTCTGGAGCGGAACACGGGACTCGAACCCGCGACCTCAACCTTGGCAAGGTTGCGCTCTACCAGCTGAGCTAGTTCCGCACTTAGTTTAACAACAGTCGTTCGCTCAAACGGACGACAACGATACGAATGGGAAACCCCGGGTGTCAAGTGAAGAGTCCGCGTAGCGGACGCGCATCGTGTTGATGGGGCGTGTACCCGAGGCCGCGCCTCAGGTTCCAGAAAAAAACCCAAAGGGCCGGCGCTTTTCGGGCGTCGGTGGGCCCGGGGAGGTAAGCTCGATCGTATACTCGATGGCGAGCGCCCGACCGCCCCTCGCCTCCCAGAAGCCGGCGGCCGCGGGATTGGCGGCAAGCACGCCCAGCCGC
>JBGSPJ010000586.1:0-7542 GCA_041738655.1 Rhodothermales bacterium
CCGAGGCGCGGGCAGCACTTGACGCCGCCATCGCCGCCTTCGAGGAGGCCGGCGCCCTCCAGGAAGTCCGCCGTCTGGCCGACTTTTCGAGCCGGCTGGAGTATATTGAACGCCACCCGGTGCGAACCGAGTCGCTCGCCACCCCCTGAGCGCGGTCCGTTTCCTTCCACCCAACGTCCCGTGCGTATGCGAGTTTGTCTGCTGGTTTCTGGTCTGGTCGCCCTGACGCTGGCGGGTTGCGCGGGCCCCCGGGAAGCGGGCGAAGAACGCGAACCGTTTATCATCGAACGCAAACCGGCGCGTACCGACGCCGGCATGACGCTGGCCGACGCCGACTCGTCCGTCCAGAGCATACAGCTGTATCGGATTGGCCCCGCCGAACCCACGGAGCCGGATGCGAGCGCGGAGGTGCAGTTTCCAACGATCACGCTGGGGTCGACGGATCGGCTGGAGCTTAAGTTCGACCTCCTCGAGCCTTCGGGCCGGCCGCTGAGTGTGTTTTTTTACCACGCCGACGCGAACTGGGAACGCGACCTCACGCCGTCCGAATACCTGGGAGGATTCCATCGGGATCAGCTGCTCAACTTCACCCCCTCCAGGGCGACGGACATCCCGTATACGCACTACGTCTATCGCTTCCCGAGCGACGCGGTCTCGTTCCTGCTGAGCGGTAACTACATCCTCCGGATCACCGAACAGGGGATGGAGGACGAGGTCCTGTTCGAGCGGCCGTTTTATGTTACCGAGCAGGCGGTGACGGTGCAGCTGGGGATCGAGAATCTGATCATGAGCGACCGCGGCTTCAGCGCCGTGCAGCCCTCGGCGGCGTTTCTGCCGTCGCCGGCGTTGCAGCCCGGGGCGTATGATTTTCAGGTCTGTTTTGTCCGCAACGGCCGTTTCGAGGCGCCACGCTGCACGGAGCAGCCGCGCCTGTACCAGTCGCCGGCCCTCCAGTTTTACCTCGAGCCCAATCAGGCTTTCGAGCCCATCACGTCCGACTACTTTCTGGATCTCAGCGCCCTCCGCGTGGGCAACCAGCTCGCCCGCATTGCCTTCAACGAGGCGCCCTTTCGGGTGACGCTTGAGCCGGATTTAGCGCGGTTTCCAGGAAATCCGCTGGCGCCGTTTCTCCGGGGGCAGACCGTCATCGCGGGCGCCGTGACCGATGTGGCCAACCCGGATGTGTCCGCCCAATACGTCAATGTCGGCTTTCGATTTGTGACGGATTCTGGCGGCCCGATCGATGGGGGCGTTTCCATCAGCGGGAGCTTCAACGGCTGGGACGATCGGCTGGCGACGCCGATGACGTGGAACGAGGCGGAAGGGCATTATGAGGCGGATCGACTCCTCAAGCAAGGTCAATACGAGTACCGGTATATCGCCGGCGACAACCGCCTCCCCCGCGGCACCGTCCCCCGCCCCGAAAACCTCTACACCACGTTGGTTTACTTCTCGGATATCCACCTGCAAACCGATCGGTTGCTGGCGGTGGCTGGCGTCGTGTTCTAACTTGTCGATTAACGATTTAATACTTCGGACACTATTTGTAGCTGGACCGTTCCTGGCGATCAGGCCCCTCCTCGTTTCGAGGAGGGGCAAATCCCGTCGGCGCGAAGCGGTGACGGGATGGGGAGGAGCAAAGAGATGCCTGGCGGATGAGTCAAAAGGCATCCCAGGTCGCGCTGCTTGTATTTTCTCAAACTCGGCCGGCAGGTCGAGTTGCAAAAAAATGATCCGCGTTGACGTCGGGCAGTACTCCTCCCCGTTCCGACATCGATAAATCGACGTCGGAACTCGCCCCTCCTCGGGTCGAGGAGGGGCCTGATTTGTCAAGCGGCAGCGCCCTGATTTGTTAACTGTCCGAAGTATTAGATTAAAGGTTGCAGATTATATGTCGAGAGGCTAATTCACTTTTCACTTTGCCTCGCCACGGCTTTCTCGTATAGCGCCAGATACTTTTTCGCCGAGGCCTCCCAGGAGAAGTCCGCGTTCATGCCGCGTTTCATGATGGTGCGCCACCGTTCGAGGTTGCGGAAGGCATCGAGGGCGCGGACGAGCGTGTCGTAGACCGATTCCGCCGTGAACCAGTCGAACGTGAACCCGTTGCCCGTCTCCGGCTCGCCGTCGCTGTCCTTCACCGTATCGGCGAGCCCGCCGGTGTAGCGAACGACGGGCACGGTGCCGTACACGAGGCTGTACATCTGGTTGAGCCCACAGGGCTCGTAGCGCGAGGGCATGAGAAAGAGGTCGCTGCCGGCCTCGATAAGGTGGGCGAGCCGTTCGTTGTAGCCGATGTAGACCCCGACTTGCTCGGGAAACGTCGCCTGTAGCCACGAGAAAAAGCGCTCGTGACGCGAGTCTCCGCTGCCGAGGACGACGAACTGCACGTCATGCGAGCGCAGAAACGGTTCCATCATCGGGTGGAGCAATTCGAAGCCTTTCTGATCCGCGAAGCGTGAGACGATCCCCACGACGGGCGTGCCCTCGCGGTAGGGGAGACCGAACGAGGCCAGGAGCTGCTGTTTGTTCACTGCCTTCCCGTCCAGCGCTTCGACCGAAAAGTGATCGGTGAGATAGGGGTCGACGGCCGGATTCCAGACATCGACGTCGATCCCGTTCAGGATGCCATACAGGTCGGTCCGGCGGGAGGCGAGCAATCCCTGGAGGCCTTCGCCGAACTCGGCCGTTTGGATCTCGCGGGCGTAATTCTCGCTGACGGTGACGAGCAGGTCTGCAAACACGAGCCCGGTTTTTAGAAAGGAAAACGAGCCATACAGTTCGAACGGGCCGGTGGGATAGTAGTGCTCTTGCGGCAGGCCGGCTTTGAGGACCGTCAGCGGATTAAACCGTCCCTGATAGCCGATGTTGTGGATGGCCATCACGCTGGCCGATTGACGGAAGAGATCGTCCCATGCGTATTTGAGCCGGAGAAACGCGGGGATGAGCCCCGTTTGCCAGTCGTTGCAATGGAAGACATCCGGCGCCCACGCGTACCGCTGGAGCACCGCAAAGACGGCATACTGGAAAAGGATGAAGCGCTCGTCTTCGTCCGGATCCGACGTGTAGAGCCCGGGCCGGTGGAAGTAGCGTGGGCAATCGATCAGGTAGACATCCACGTTCGAGTCCGGCAACGTGCCGTGCCACGTGTGGAAGCCGACATCCTGGAAGCCGACCCGAACCGGCATCTCCCCGAGATCGCTGGCATAGGCGAGGCCGTGGTCGATCGTGCGAATGGATTGGTAGAGCGGGAGGAAAACTTTGACGTTGCACCCCAGCGCGTCGAGTGCCCGCGGCAACGCACCGCATACGTCGGCCAGGCCTCCTGTTTTGACAAAAGGAACGCATTCGCTGGAAGCAAAGCAGATTTTCATGCAATTGGCGGGAGGAGACGTTGGAGCCCGGATCGCCGCCGGCGGCGGGCGGTAAACCGGAACGTTTATTGGTCAGATTCGCTCCGGCGGAGCCACGATACGCCCCGAGATGCTTAATTTTCTGTTAAGATTCGGAGCAAAGCGCTTTCAAAGAAAAACCACAAAATAGCTCATTCGTTCAGGAAATAATCACACTTTTTCCTGAATGCAAACGACTTTATGATATGGTAGACAAGAAACAGAGCCCGAAAGGCAAAACCGTCCGCGTGACGTTTGAACTCCCGGCGGATGCCGCCTCCGAACGCGTCGCCGTGGTTGGCGATTTCAACGACTGGAATCCCGAGAAGGATCTGATGAAGCTCGACCCGAAGAAGGGCGCCTGGAGCAAGTCGATTACCTTCAAACCGGGCGAAACGCACGAATTTCGCTATGTGGTTGATGGCGTTCACTGGCGCAACGACGAGAAGGCGGACCGCTACGTCACGAATCCGTACTTTTGCGAAAACAGCGTCCTCGAGCTCTGACCGCTCGGCGTCCTGACGCTCGTCCTGGCTTTCCCAAGGCGCGAGAGGCTTCGGCTTTTCGCGCCTTTTTTGTGTCCGCCGCCGCCGGCGCGCGGTCTGCTCGTCGGCGGATTCCGTTGCGGCTTGGTGGAATGGGCTTGCATCATAATGTACTACTTTAGGATATTGCGGTAACAAAAACGGAGTAGCCGCGTTATGGGGGAGAATTTGCCCGTCAAACCGCCGAACTTCGGGACGGTAGCGGGCAAGTTGTGATAGGCACGTGCACACAGCGACCCTGGTGACGCATGGCTTGTCGAAACCCGCCGGCGCGTTCAGAATCGAGCGTCGCGGGTTCGATACTCAATCACCAATCGGAAAATATCATGCAAGGAGCCCTTACAAAATCCTTGATCGCGCTCGCGCTGGTCATCGGCCTGGCCGGCGAGAGTTACGGCCAGCTGGTTGTCCGCCCGTCCAAGACGCTCTTCTTCCGCCCCAGCGCGGGGTATGCGAACTATATTGGCGACAACAACAGCGCCATTACGTCGGGCGGCTGGAATGTGCTCGGGGAACTCGGGTACCAGTTCTCGCCGAAGTTCAGCCTGAGCGGCCTCTACGAATATGCCGACTATGGCGACGTCATCCGCCCGGTCCCGACGACGAATTTCCAGCGCGTGGGCGCCAACACGACGCGTTCGTCGATCCAGGCGATCCTCCGATACAAGTTTGGGGGTGCAACGGCGAAGTTCACGCCGTACATCCAGGCCGGCGGCAGCGTCGCCATTGGCGGCGATCACCCGCTTGATGAACCCGGCTGGGGCCCACTCCTGGGGCTGGGCTTCGACTACGCCCTCTCGCCAGGCGCGTCGCTCTTCCTGGAGCTGAACGCGTCCGGGTCGTCGCCCGACGAAGCGACGGACGATATCGACCGCAACCGGGTCGGCCCAATGGACTTTCTGAATCGCGCCAACTTCGGTGTTCAGTTCAACCTCAAGCGCCGCTTCACGCCGGTCGAGATCGACATGATCAACGGTCCGACGCAGCTGCAGGTGGGCGAGGCCGGCATGTTCACCGCCACCTCGAATGTCAATTCGGCCACGCCGCCCGTGTCGTATACCTGGGACTTCGGCGACGGCACCGAGTCGCCGATGGTGGACGGGACCCACACGTACGCCCAGCCGGGCACGTATACCGTTCGCTTCAGTGCCGAGAACAAGGGTAGCTCGGATACCGGCGTCCACACGGTGGTGGTCGTGCCCCGCCCGAACCCGCCGGAGATCGTGACGATCACGGCCAACCCGCCGGACCCGAATACGCAGACGCCGGTCGCGTTCACCTCGAACGTGGTAGGCGACACGCCGCTGACTTACGCCTGGACGTTTGGCGATGGTGGGACGGCGACCGTGCCGAATCCGACCCACACGTTCACGACGCCGGGTCGCTACACGGTGACGCTAAATATCTCGAATGCCAACGGCACCGATCAACAGACCACACAGGTTGTGGTAGCGCCGACCGAAGCGGCCTACTGCTCGGAGATCCTCGAGCTGAACGCGGCCTACTTCGCGGCCAACTCGAGCGTGCTTTCGGCCCAGGCCCGCGCAAATCTGCAGGAAAACGTAAATATCCTGCAAGACTGCCCGAACCTGAACGTCCGCGTCGCCGGCTACGCCGCTCAGGGCGAGCGGAATCCGACGGCGCTGTCCACCGACCGCGCCCGCGCGGTCGAGGAGTTCTACATGCAGAACGGCATCGTGCCGAGCCGTGTGTTGAGCGAAGGCGTCGGCCTCGTGCCGGGCCAGACCAGCGCCAAGGAAGGCCGTGAACTCTACCGCCGCGCGGACACGCTGCCGATGCGGTAAAAGGGGTTTAAGGTTTAAAGTTCGAGGTTCAAGGTTCAAAGGCGGTTACCTTTGGGCCTTGAACCTTTTTTTGCCCTGGTGCGAACGACATCTTATGTAGAGACGCCCCGGTGGGGCGTCTCAGGGCATCATGCTGAGCATCCTGTCCTCCTGAGCGACAGCGAGGGATCTTTAACCGGCAGAACCTGACGTAAAGCACAACCTGTCCGGCCGGTGCGATCATGATGACCAGCGCCATCCCATTGCCTTTTGCCGCTCGAAGATCCCTCGCTTCGCTCAGGAAGACATCAATCCCATTGCGTTCTGCTGCTCGAAGATCCCTCGCTTCGCTCAGGAGGACATCGAGCGCGTACCCTTTTGCCGCTCCAAGATCCCTCGACTCCATAAAAAAGCACGAGCCCGATCTTACAGGATCGAGCTCGTGCTAAGGAGAAATATACTCTGGCGATTCGGGCATCAACGAAAAGCGTGCCAACTCGGCGCGGCGAATCGGGCGCTGATTTTAGCTTGAATTTGCGCCCGGAGCCGGCAACATACCTCCCGGCGGCCCAGAATGATACGGGCACCCTCACTTCCAGTCTCACATCGGCCGACACGGCGTCAGCCAAAGAGCAGCAACACGACGTACACGGCGATGAGCATCGCGCTGAAATCAGCAATCAATCCGGCCGGCACGGCGTGGCGTGTTTTGCGTACCTGGATCGACCCAAAGTAAACGGCCAGCACGTAAAACGTCGTCTCCGTGGACCCGAACATTGTAGCGGCCATCTTCACCAGGATTGAATCTTCGCCGTGGACCTGGATCATGTCCGCCACGATCGCCGCCGAACCCGAACCGGTCAGCGGGCGAATGAGGGCCATCGGGATCACCTCGGCTGGCACGCCGATCAACGCCAGCAGCGGGCGCAGCCCGTCGGTGAAGAAGTCCAGCGCCCCCGACGCTCGAAACATCCCGATCGCGAACAGGATCGCGACCAGGTAGGGGATGATGCGAACCGCCACACCAAATCCCTCTTTTGCACCCTCCACAAACTCCTCGTAGACAGGTACTTTTTTAAAAAGTCCATAGAGGGGGAAGCCGACGATGATCGCGGGAAGGACGAACACCGAGAGCAGGTCGAGTATCGATCGAAAGAGGTCCATGCAAGTGCGATAGATCAGGATTCCGAGGGAGCCACGGAGTGCGTAACAGCGGGATCCGTATCCCTGTACCGCCGGAGCCGGCCAAGCCCCTTTGCCGCTACGATGGCAATCGCCAGTGAAAGCGCCGTCGTGATGAGGATCGAAAAGAAGAGCTGGTTGACCTGGAGCCCCATGATGGCAACGAGCAACGCCGGCGGGACGATCTGTACGCTCGCGGTGTTCATGGCCAGCAACATCACCATCGAGTTCGTGGCCGTGTCCTTCGTCGGGTTCAGCTCCTGAAGCGCCTCCATGGCCTTGATCCCCAGCGGGGTGGCGGCGTTGCCGAGGCCCAGTACATTGGCGGATAGATTAAGCACGATCAGGCCCATGGCGGGGTGGTCCTTCGGGATCTCGGGGAAGAGCCGGCGCAGCACCGGCTGCCCGATCCGCATCAGCCCGTGGATCATTCCGGATGCCTCCGCGATCCGTAACAGCCCCATCCAGAGCGCGAGCACGCCGACGAGGCCCAGCGCCAGGGTTACGGCCGTCTCGGCAAAATCCAGCGCGGCGGTAGTGATGCGCTGAAGCCGGACGAACCGGACCGGGCCGAAGGCGACGCTCGCGCCGACCGAATCGCCCGGCGCGGCATCGAACGCGAGCACTCCGCGCAGGTCGTTG
>JBGSPJ010000589.1:0-10853 GCA_041738655.1 Rhodothermales bacterium
CGGCCATCGAGGCTAGCGTGGTGGCGCTGGTGGTGGAGACCGCTGACGAGAATGTATCCCATATTGCCGCGCTCTCCGCACCTGGCGATGCCCCGGCGAAACCTGAGCCCTATCTCGTCTCCTGCGGCGACGGCGCCTCGGAACCCCTGCTCGGCAAGGCCATGCTGCTGGCCCTTCAGGCCCTCTGACGGCGGCAAGGCCTCGGTGGCGAATCCGACCGGGGAGCATTGGCGCACCCGGCCCGAAGAACGTGTGCCTCAGACGCCGACGGGTTTGCCCGAATCGGCACCGAAGGCCGGCCCCCCGGGTCGTACTTTAGGGCACCGATTCGGCCGTAATACCCCTGGCCGGCGCATTAACCGACTGACCCGCACATGACCCTGGTTGACTTCTCCAGCGCCTCTTCAAACGGCGCCGTACGATATTTTGTCTTTATCGTCTGCATCTGCCTCTTCCTCTTCTTCTTCCTCGTGGTCCGGCTTGCCAGTGGTCTGGCCCCGGAGATCTACCACGAAACTCCGGTAAAACCCGTCTATCGCGCGCAGCACTCCTATCAGCCCCCCACGTATCTGCCTGCCACGTCCGTCGCCCCCCGGTCGTAACACACGGCGAGCAAAACCAGTCCGCATCAGCCCGTTCGGACGGCCTCCGCGATGGTTGCCTGGACGCGTTCCGTCAGCGTCTTTACATCCTGCTCGGCGAATGATTCGTACGGGATGGGATCGAGCACGCGGACCCGGATGTGGTGTTTGCCGCGGATCGAGAGCCGGCCTTTTGGCAGGGCGTCTTTGCTGCCGATGATGGCCACCGGGAGGATGGGCACGTGCGCCCGTTTCGCCAGCGTGAAGGCGCCGGACTTAAACGGCTGCACTTCGCCCGTCTCGGAGCGCGTGCCCTCGGGGAAGATAAACACGCTGCTGCCCTGCTCCAGATGGGTCGTCGCGTCGCGCATCATATCGACGATGCCCTGACGATCGCCGCGCTTGATCTTGACGTGGCGGTTCAGCATCAGATTCCACCCGACAAACGGCACCCGGAACAGCTCCGCCTTCGCCACCCACTTGAAATGGGTATGGAGCATGTAGCCGGCCATGATGTCGATCAGCGACTGGTGGTTGGAAACGATGACGTACGTGGCTTTTTGATCGATCTTGTGCCGGTCGTACACCGTCACCTTCCACGCCGGCATCCCCCAGATGTAGAGCGAGGACCAGAACGTGGCGAATTTATGGAGGAGGATCAACCGCTGGTCGAACGGCTGCGTCACGAGCCGCACGATGCCGGCAATGGTGGCGCAGAGGGTGGCAGTGATGAGGAAGTAGATAAAAAAGACGAACGTAAACAGGCGGTCGATCATAGGGCGCGGCCGGCTTCGGGCGCAGTGCAAAACGCGGACAAACGATACAATCGAGTGATCAGACCCAGAAGGGCTGACTCAGGTACCGGTTGCCACTGTCGCAAAGGATCGTGACGACGACCCCCTCGGTGAGCTGGTGGGCAAGCCGGATCGAGGCCGCGACATTGGCGCCGGACGAGATGCCGACCAGGAGCCCCTCTTCGCGCGCGAGCCGACGCGTCATGTCGTACGCTTCCTCATCGCTGCAGCGGAGGTCGAGGTCGGACAACGTCGGGTCATAAATACCCGGTACGAGCGCGGTTTCCATGTGCCGCAGTCCCTTCAACACGTGGTGGGGGTCCTCCGGCTGGAGGGCCGCGCAGACGATGGTTTCCCGAAAGGTCTTCAGCCGGCGCGTGGCCCCGACGAAGGTGCCCGTCGTGCCGACACCCGCCACGAAGTGCGATACGCGGCCCTGTGTCTGGTCGATGATCTCCTGACCGGTGCCGGCGTAGTGAGCGCGCCAGTTCGCGTCGTTGTTGTACTGGTCCGCATAGAAGTACCCGTCCGCATCCTCGGCCAGTTTATCGCGGACGTAACACTGGGCGCCGTCCGAACCGAGCACGGGGTCCGTCAGGGTAAGCCGAGCGCCATAGGACTGGAGGGTCTGCTTCCGCTCCTCCGATGCATTTTCGGGCATCGCGATCTCGACAGGAATGCCCAGCGCCGCGCCGATCATCGCGTAGGATATCCCCGTGTTGCCGCTCGTCGAGTCGATCAGCGTCTTGCCTTCGTGCAGCTCGCCGGACCGGATCGCCTCCACGATGATCTGTAGCGCCGTGCGGTCCTTAACCGACCCACTCGGGTTCAGATGCTCCGCCTTGGCGTAGATCGCCACTCGGGCCGGCAGCCCTTCGGTAACCTTGCGTAGCCGGATCAGCGGGGTATTCCCGATATGGGAGATCGGAGGCAGTTGCGTACAGGCCAACAGCGACATCGTAGTCGACATCGGGGCGATAACCTCGGTGGGATGATCGGGCAATGCGGATAAAACCGAGCGAGACACGTTCATACCTCCCATCGTTACTGAAGGGTACAGGGAATCGGCAAACCGACGGAACGATTCGTCCTCAGCGCAAAATATAGAACGAACCGCGCAGGAGTCAAAGGAGCGGGGAGTCGCGTCGAGCGCGTTTACGACAGGCAGCCCGGACTTTGGCGGCCAAGATAGCACTTCTCGTGTTAAGAGTCCGCAAAAAGAGGGGCGTCAAGATACGATCGGAAAACCGGCGCGCTCCCACCCCTCCAGCTGCCCCTCGAGAACATACACTTGCTCGAATCCCACGACCTGGAGGATGAACGACGCAATGCAGGCCCGAAAGCCTGTGCCGCAATAGACCACCACCGGTTTGTCCTGCGCGATCACCAGGTCTTCATAGTGCATCAACAGGACGTGCAACGGGACGCTGAGCGCACCGGGGAGGTGGCCCTTCGCATATTCGAACCCCAGCCGGACGTCGAGCACCGTTGGCGCCGATGCCGTCCCTATGCGGCTCACCAGCGCCGCCGGCTTAACAGACAGGGTCGAGCCCCGCCAGAAAACGACCAGGACGAGCCCGGAAAGCAGCAAAACAAGCGTCGCATAAAAGAGACGTTTGCGAGTAAGCACGGTGGTGACGCGCGTTACCCCGAAAACAGGTGATCGCATAGGTTGGATGTGTCAATCACCGTCCCGAACGGCGTGGATGAAGTCAGGGTGTATCGCCGGGACGTCGAAACGGGAGGCCATGCAAGTTCTGAGAGACGAATGTGTGGGGGAAGGACTCCAGTCCCTCGAAACCCAACTCGATGTCTCTCCCGTCGTAGGGGATGTAATCCGTCCTAAATAAATAGTCCCAGAGGCTCAGAGTCAACCCGAAATTTACACCGTGGGCGTGGGCCTCGGGCCAGACGCGGGCATGATGCCAGATATGCATCTGCGGATTGTTCAGGATATACCTGAGCGGACCCAGATTCAGGCGGAAATTGGAGTGATTGAAGTGCCCGACGGCCAATGTGAAAAGATGGACAACAAAAAAATCGCCGATCCCAAAACCGATCATTGCCAGGGGGATGTACTCGATCACGCGGTACACGACATTCTCCATCCAGTGAAACCGGAGGTGCGCGGCGAAGCCCATCTCCTCCACGGAATGATGCACTTTGTGGAATTCCCACAGAAACGGGACCCGATGCAGCAGGCGGTGGATGTTCCACTGGATGAAATCGCGCACGACGAACAGGGTCATCAGCTGCCCCCACGCCGGCCAGGCCTCGAGGTGGATGGCCACGAGGTTACGGACCCCGAAAAGGGCCAGGAAGTCCTTGAATAACTCGACGAATACCTGCGAAGCCGCATTATAGATGATGAGGGAAAACAGAAAAAAGTTGAAAAACATGTAGAAGAAATCCATCCAGAAATCCTTCCGAAATCGGGCCTGCTCCCGGCGCCACGGACGCGCGATCTCCAGCAAAAAGAAAAACGCCGAGACGCCGATCAGCCAGTAAAAATAATTGGTCCAGTGCGGGTGAGTCACCTCGTACCACAGGTAGCGAGCGTAGCCGGCGTAGGCTTCCAGAAAGAGGTCGATGTAGCGGGGCATGACGCGATGGCAAAAAGGATAAAAACGAATGCGTGGTGCGCGAGCCGTCAGCCGGCCACGCACCACGCCTTACCTGCCGCCACGCCGCGGGGCATGGCGGACACTGGAGCCGACGCTCAGGCCGCCTGTTTCGGCCGGGTCGAAAGCCCGAACGGCAGATACAGCGGGCAGGTGCTTACCGCGCTGGTCAGCAGGAACACTATCGCCAGGACACCCAGGATGATGGCGGCGGTGCCGGTAATCTGATTCGTGAAATAGAGAATGCCGATTACGATGGCGACAACGACGCGGATGATGCGATCGATCGTTCCCATGTTCTTTTTCATGGCTGTTACCTCCAGAAGGTCAGGTTGGCGGGATTGTTCAGGATAACAAGAGTACGGCCCCCGTGATAATGCCGATGCAGATCAAACAGACCAGCACCAGCTTTCCGATCATGACGCGTTGTGCTCGATTCATGGGGCGTCGCCGGCGCCTTTCGCCGGGCTCGTTTCCTGGTTGCGGGGATAATCTACAGGTAATCCCCGTGTAGTGTCCGTGACAATGTCACAACGGCTACATTTTTTGTGACCGATGGAGCAATCCGTCCCGCGCCCGGATGCCGATCGCGCCGCGTTCGAGCTCCACCAACCCCTCGTGTTCGAACTCCTTCAACAAGCGGCTCACCACCTCGCGCGAGCTACCCAGCTCGGTCGCGATCGCCTCGTGGGTCATCGCCACGCGTTCCACCCCGGCATCGAGCAAAAAGGCGGCGAGGCGCGCGTCGAGCCGGCGAAAGACCACTTCTTCCACGACACTGATGATGCTCCCCAGCCGCTGGGCGAACATGTCGAAGACAAACATCCGCCAGGCACTGTGGGTGTCGATCCACGCCCGAAACACCGAGGCCGGCACCAGAAAACCTTCCACCGGCGTCTCCGCCACCGCAAATGCCGGGAAGGCGATATGGTTCAGGATACACGACGCCGTGAGCACGCAGCTCTCGCCGGCGGCGATCCGGTACAATGTGATCTCACGGCCCGCATCGCTGGCCTTGTACACCCGTGCCTGACCGGAGAGCACGAAGGGCAGAAACGCGCACTGGTTGCCTTCGAGGCAGATAAACTCGCCGGGCGCGAGGCGTTTGTGCACGCCCTGTTTCAGAAAATCATCGATCACGGCCGGCGCGGAATGACGCAGGAACGGGAATCGCTCGACCAATTGGTCGGCCGCAAGGCGGGTTTCTTCCATCGACATAGGTACGGCGGACTGATGCTGGGTGTCGACCAAGATACGAACGGACCACACACGCGGCGCGCCGGCCGGCGTGTACATGATTCCCCTACGCCACCATCAGCTTATGCCGCCTATCCACCAGCCGGGTCCTGACGTATGCTCCCACTGAACCCGCCACCGCTCCGGCGACGGGCAGACCCCGCTCACCTAGCACATCATCGAGGAGCCTGTGATGAACATCAGCATCAAAACCGTCGGCTTTACCCTCTCCGAAACACTCGAGGCCTTTACCCGGCAGAAGATGAACGACACCCTCCGCGCCTTCGGACGGATGGAGGGCGAAACGATACGAACCGTCGTCACCCTGGCCCGCACCGAGGTTCCCGGATCCCCCTTCCGCGCCAGCGCCGACATCACCGTCCCCGGAGATCATTTCTTTATCGAGGAAGTCGCCCCGGACGTACACACGGCCATCACGCAACTCAAAAAGACGACCATAACGCGCGTCAAACGCTGGCGCGAACGGATCATCGAACGGAATCACTAAGTGACGTTACGCGTTGCGCGTTATGCCGTTGAACGCTTGGTGTTGGGTACGCTCCCTGTTGCCGCAGAGCGTGCTTCCAGGATGTAGCGTGTCAACGTACAACGCGCCAACGCATAACGTTCAACGTAGCTCAATCATCTTCATTTTCCAGCATCGCGCGAAGCTCCCGGAAGTGCCACTCGATGTTGCCGAGTGTCCAGATGATCGCGCCCAGCGAGAGGATGCCCACGGCCCCGATCAGCATCCACAGCCAGGCCTGCCACTCGGCTTCGCCGATTGACATTACGACCAGGAGCAGCAGGAAGAGCGCCACGCCCATGATCCCGAAACCGACCACGCGGGCGATGTTGTACGTACTGCCGGCGGCTGAGAAATGGCCCAGTGAAACACGGTGCGACATAACACGCCGCCTCGGTGCGGCGAACCGTTGGTGATGAGGTACACGCTATACGTACGCCGAACGAAGCGCGCCGGCTGACAGCCGTCTTCCCCGGCCCGGTACCGCATTCGCCGCTACGCCCTGTCAGGCCATCCACCACATCGACCGCTACGCCTTCGGCATGTAATAGGCTTCGAGACGCCCTGGCGCTATCTTCCAGCGCTGTTTTCCACCGACCACCTCTCGCTGCCTCGTATGTCCGCGCTCAGTGTCTTCGACATGCTCAAAATCGGCGTCGGCCCGTCCAGCTCGCATACGCTGGGCCCGTGGCGCGCCATCCAGCGGTGGCTGGCTGAATTGCGCCAGGACGGGCCGCTGGAGGCGGTGGATCGGATTCAGGTTGTCCTCTACGGCTCTCTGGCCCTGACCGGGCGGGGGCACTGCACCGACAAAGCCATCTGCCTCGCGCTCCTGGGCTACGAGCCGGAGACGGTGCCGGTGGACCAGATCGACGCGGTCATCGACGCCCTCGGCAAGCGCCGGCACCTGATCCTGACGCCGGGTCGCGAGATTCCTTTCGACCCCGTTTCGGACATCGTCTATCTAAAAGCCGAGCGCCTTCCGTTCCACGCAAACGGTATGAAGTGCCTCGCCTCGGCCGGCGATCGCCGACTCGAATCGGTGTATTACTCGACCGGCGGCGGCTTTGTCGTGAAAGAGGGCGAGAACGAACATCCGGAATCCACCCTCTCGCTGCCCTACCCGACCGAGCGGGCGGCCGACCTGCTCGCGCACTGCCGCCGCGACGGACTTCATATCGCGGACATGGTGTGGGCCAACGAGCAGGCCTGGCGGGCGCCGGCGCAGATCGAGGCCGACCTCGCGCGGCTCTGGGAGGTGATGAAATCCAGCATCTTCCGCGGATGCCACACCGAAGGCCTGCTGCCCGGCGGGCTGCAGGTCCGCCGGCGCGCCCGCGACATGGCGCACAAACTCCTCGGAGATGCAAGCTACACGGATGTCGACAGCTGGATCGGGGCTATCCGGTCTCGGCCGTACGTCTTCCGCGATGTATTGAAGTGGGTGTCGTGTTTCGCGCTCGCCGTCAACGAAGAAAATGCCGGCCTGGGCCGTGTCGTCACCGCGCCGACCAACGGCGCGTCGGGCGTCATCCCGGCCGTGCTGATGTACCACATCTGTTTCTCAACCCCCGTCGTGCAACCCCGGGAGATCGCCCGATTCCTCATGGTGGCCGGCGAAATCGGGACGTTTTTCAAGAAGCGGGCGACGATTTCGGCGGCGATGGGCGGTTGTCAGGCCGAAATCGGGGTCTCCTCGGCCATGGCCGCCGCAGCGCTGACGGAAGTCCAGGGCGGGACCGTCGAGCAGGCGCTCATGGCGGCCGAGATCGCGATGGAACACCATCTGGGGATGACGTGCGACCCCATCGCCGGCCTCGTCCAGATCCCCTGCATCGAACGCAACTCGATGGGCGCCATCAAGGCCATCAACGCCGCCGCCCTCGCCATCGACGGCGACCCCGCCGCCGCACGCGTTTCCCTCGACGATGTCATCAGCACGATGTGGGAAACCGCCAAAGACATGAGCAGCAAATACAAAGAAACCTCTCAGGGCGGGCTCGCGGTGAACATCTCGGTGCGGGTGCCGGAGTGCTGAAGGGGTTTAAGGGGTTTAAGGTTCGAGGTTTAAGGTTTAAGGTGTATTTCTTTAAACCTTTAACCTCGAACCTTAAACCCTTAATTAGCCCGCGTCACGATTGGGAGGATGCGATGCATGAAGGCGCCGTCGAGGCTGTAGCGGAGCTGGCCACCTTCGATGGCGAACCAGGTGATGAGGGTGTGGCGGTAGTAGGACGTATCATCCGAGCGGACCGCCGAGACGCGCATCAGGCTGTTCAGCACATCTTTCACCGCCTCGATCGCGCCGGCGCCACAGTCGTTGGTCAATTCGACTCGCTCGCAGAGCTCCACCACCTCGATCGCGTGCTCTCGCTCCAGAAACGTGAACTGGCCGGCGTGGATCATCAACGCCATCCACACCTTGCCCTGGCGAGGGCTCAGGGCGGTGCTGAGCTTGTATCCGGTGGTATGCAGAAGACTACTAAGCTGCGCTGGATCCATCTCCTTACTGGCAAGCGAGTTACGACGACGACCTAATGTAACAAATCAGGTCTGAATCCACACCCGTTGCCAAAAATATAACAGGACCCGTTTACGCTCCGAAGAACTCGTCGTAGAGCGCGCGCACGGCGGCATCCATGTCCTCGTCTTTCACGCCGAACATCATGCTCACTTCGCTGGAGCCCTGGTTGATGATTTCGATGTTCACCCGGGCGCGCTCGAAGGCGGCGCCGGCGCGGGCGGTGATGCCGATCGAGTGGCGCATGCCTTCGCCAACCAGCATGATCAACGCCAGCCCCCGCTCGACGGAGACATCATCCGCATCCAGATCCTGCTTCAATGCCGTCACCACACGCGTTTCGAGCATGGCGGGAAAGAGGGATTCACGGAGGATGACCGACATGTCATCGATCCCCGAGGGAGCGTGTTCGTAGCTGATTCCTTCGTTCTCGAATACCTGGAGGACGCGGCGGCCGAAGCCTACCTGACGGTTCATCAGGTACTTGCTGATATAGACGCTGCAAAATCCCTTCATGGCCGCGATGCCGACGACCGGCCGGCCGGGCTCGATCTCGCGTTGTCCGACCACCAGGGTGCCGGGGGCCGCAGGGTTGTTCGTGTTTCGGATATTCACGGGAATACGCTTGCGAAAGACGGGTTCGAGGGCCTCATCGTGGAACACCGAGAAGCCGGCGTAGGCGAGTTCGCGCATCTCGCGGTACGACAGCGTCGAGATCGCCTCGGGGTCTCGCACGATGCGCGGGTTGGCCGCCAGCACGGAGTCCACATCCGTGAAGTTCTCGTACACGTCGGCATCGACAGCGGCGGCCAGGATGGCGCCCGTGATGTCCGATCCGCCGCGAGGGAAGGTGACGATGTGCCCGGATTCGGCGTAGCCAAAAAAACCAGGGAAGATGGTAACGCCGGCGCTGTCGCGGAGCGTCTGCAGGCGCTCATAGGCCTTGTCGAGGACCCGGGCATTGCCGGCTTCGTCGGACAACACCATGCCGGCATCCCCCGGGTTCACGTAGCGCGCGTCCACCCCGCACACCCGCAGGCACTCGGCCACAAGCCTCGCGCTATTGTCCTCCCCCGCCGCTTTCATCGCATCCATGAACAGTCCGTCGCTCGCATACGTCGCCGCGAGACGCGTGTCGAGGTCGCGCCGGATCGTATCCACGACCTCCGCGGGCGCTCCGCAGGCCCCGGCGATCGCCGCGTAGCGGCCCACGATCTCATCCACCCCTTCCTGTACCGGCCGGCCCGCAAGACGCGCCTCGGCGAGCCGAATGAGGAGGTCAGTCACCTTGATGTCGCCCGAAAACCGAGCGCCCGGCGCCGAGACCACCACAAGCCGGCGATCCGCATCCGACCGAATGATGGCGCAGACCTTCTGGACCTGCTCCGCCGTCGCGAGTGAGCTGCCGCCGAACTTGGCTACTTTCATGGGGATGGTGGCTGTGGGCTGGAGGCGATTCGGGCCGCATCGAAGCTGGAACGATCCAGCGATATGTACCCAGCATCCAGTTTACATGCGTGAGAGGTAAGAAGGGACCGCCAACTTTGAACTTTAGGAAAATGAAAGCGCTTCCTGACCCGATACGCGGCCCCATCGCCGGGCGAAGCCCCCGCCGGCTGTAGCTTTCGCGACAATCTCCATTAAAAAAACGCCGGCGCCCGAATCTGACAGGCCCCGACGCACATCTCGCCAGCCAACAACTGATCTTCCCAGCGTTCCCCGGATGCGGCCTCGCGCCGCTACCAATCCAAGAACCTGATACGCAACACCATGACAACCCGAATCCACCTGACGCTGGCCGGCCTGGCCCTGCTGCTGCTCGGCACCGGCTGTTATACCTCGCCCGTCCCCATCGCCCCGCTAGACGACGCGCCTCGCCTCGCCGGCCTGACGGGCGAGTGGATCACCCCCGAGGCCTACCTGGACGAGGACGACTCGCCCATGCGCCTCCACATCGAATCGTCGGACGATGTGCTCTTCTCGATCATCGCCACCTCCACCAACCCCCGAGAAACCGACACCCTGCGATTTGAAGCCTACGGCACCCGCCTCGGCGAGACCCTTTATGGCAATCTAAAACTCGTTGACGAGGACGAAGAGGGGTACCTCATTGTGCGCGTCGCCTTTCCAGACGCCGGCGCGATGCGTATCGCGCTTGTATCGGACGAGCTCATGGAGCCTGAGCCCTCTACAAGTAACGCCCTGCGCGCCTTTCTCCTCGCCAACACGCATGACCCCGCGCTTTTTGAAGACGGAGATACGTACTTTGTGCGCCTGGAATAACGTACCTGGCGGCCTGATCGCTTTCCCGAGCCCCCTTCGCTTCACCAAACCGCTGTATCCATGCTCTGGGTAATCATGCTCGTCTGCGCCTTTCTCGCGGCGATGATATTTGATGGGGAGGGGATTCCGCTCGGACTCTTCCTCGGGTTCATGCTGCATCAGCAGTTGATACAGCACCGCCGAATCGTCGCGCTCGAGAAACGGCTGGAGCAAGCGCCGGAGTTGCCGGCCATCACCCGGGTCGACCGCGTGACCGACCGGGCGCCCCTGGAGCCTCCGCCCGTCGCTGTG
>JBGSPJ010000591.1:0-6820 GCA_041738655.1 Rhodothermales bacterium
GCGGCTGGCGCCGGCGTCGACACTAGCGCCGACGCGTCGGCCGGGGCATTGGCGATGACCAGCGCTTCGCCCCAGGCGATGAGTGCGTTTTGAAGATCCGTCGCCCCGGTCACCCCCAGGCCGCGCACGGCGTTGAGTTCGGTGGCGAGCAGTTCCTCGCGCAATTCGTACCAGTCGGGCGCGTCGGCTTTGTGCTTCAAATAATCGAGCGCCGTCTGCAGCCGATTTTCCGTTCCGAACTGGTAAGGATCCGCCAGGTACAGGGTCTCGATGGTATCGAGATACCCCAGCAATGTCGCTGCGTCGATCTCGGCTACGCCGCCATCGATGGCCGCTTCCAGCTGATCTTTCCAGAAGGCGACGGTTTCGCCCGTTGTCTCAAGAGTCCCGTCGACAATTTCCTCGATGATATCGGTCGGCACGGGCGCAAAGCCGAGGTCGGCACTATCCGCGTCCGGCCCGAGCGTGATACTCAGGCTCGGGTCCGCGGTGTTGGCGCCGGTATGTACAAAGTAGGCGAAGAGGGTCTCGTTGAAGTCGTCCTCGTTGGTGGACGACGGGATACGAACCGTATAGACGCCGGCCGGCAGCTCCTCGAAGCGGTAGGCCCCGGTGGCGTCCGTCCTGGCAGAGAGGGTGTCGCCGGCGGGGAACGCGAGGAGGACGGTCACGTCCGGCAGGGAAGCCTCGATGTCGTCTGGCACGCCGTCCGTATCCGTATCCTCGAACACGAGGCCCGAGATGGCATAACGATCGGCGTCTTTGCACGGCCCGGGCAGCGGGCCGGCTTCGACCGACCGCCGGGATTCCGGCCCGCCCTGGACGGCGACGCGGATGGTCCCCTGGGGCACATCGCCGGGGAACGTGACGTTGTAGGCCGCCGAGGCGTTGATGCCGACGAACGCGTGCCACTTGATGCCGAAGATGCCGGTGATGGGGTCCACGCCGGTCTTCGCCGCTTTGGGTGGCGTATACGACGCCAGGGCCGGCGCGCATTCCGGCAGTTCGATGGAGAAGTGACTCAGCGCCGGCGCGACGCCCGTACCGGTCACCCGGTACGAAAAGGTCGTTTTATCGCCCGCGGCATCGTACGAGCGTCCTTCATAGAGGACAACATACTGGTTCAGCGTGATGCTCGACTCGCCCGAGAGCGACGCGGAGGAACGGGCTTCGGGGTTCGAGTCGTCGAGGGAAGGGTCGATGGCAGAGTCGCAGCCGGCGAATGTAAAGGCAGAAACGGCCAGAGCGAAGGCCACTATACGGAGACGCGATAGGATGATCATGGATGTCGTCGGGTTATGCCCGTGGGTCAGACGAGGTACAGACGGGGGACGACAGATTCCGGGCGCTGACAGGATAACACACAGAGACAGGGATGACAATAGCGAAATGGCGTATCTGAAAGGGGTTTAAGGTTCGAGGTTTAAGGTTTAAGGTCTGTCCCAACTGCATCCTCGACCGGAACCGGCATGCGAGCGCCCGACGCGGCGAGCCAGGCATCCAGCCGGCCCTTGAGCGCGGCGGCTTTCTCCGGCATCTCGGCGGCCAGATCGCGCTGCTCGCCGAGGTCGTCGGAGAGGCGGTAGAGTTCTACCGAGCCATCGTCGTAGTACTCGATGAGTTTATATTCGCCCTCCCGGACGGCCCCGCCCAGCCGGTTCTCCCCGTGGAAGGCGTAATTCGGGTAGTGGAAGAACAGGGCGTCCCGCTGGAGCGGGCCGGTTTTTTGGAGGATCGGGAGCAGGCTTTCGCCGTCCAGCGGTTGATCCGAGGCCAGGCCGGCCACGTCCAGCATCGTCGGGAAAAAATCCATGCTGATCACCGGCTCGGGGGACACCGTGCCGGCGGGGATCTTCCCGGGCCAGCGCACGATCAGCGGCACCCGAATCCCCCCTTCATAGAGGTGCCCCTTCGCCGCACGCAGCGGAGCCGCGTCCGCGACACCTCCGTAGGGCCCATTATCCGACGTGAAGATCACGAGCGTCTCCTCCGCGAGACCCAGTGAGTCGAGCCCCGCGAGGACACGGCCGATGGCGGTATCCATCGCCTCGATCATAGCGCCGTAGCGTTGGGCCGCGTCGAGGCCATCCCCGTGGTCGCTGAAGCCGGCGCGGGCTTCGTATTTCCGCACTAGCTCTGCCGGCGCATCCATCGGCCAGTGGACGGTGTAGGGCCAGAGGGCGATAAAAAAGGGCTGGGCCTGATGGTTTCGCATAAACCCGACCGCTTCGTCCGCCAGCCGATCCGTCAGGTATTCACCCTCGCGCCGGTCGTTGATGGCCGGATTCCGATACGGGTCGAAATAACTCGGCGGGCCGCCGAAGCTGACGCCGCCGATGTTGAGGTCGAACCCCTGAAATTCAGGCCGGCGGCCGGGTTCGGCCGTATCCATCTCCTCGTTGGTCCCCGAGAGGTGCCATTTGCCGATAAACGCGTTGGCGTAGCCGGCTTCCTCGAGGCGTTCGGCGACCGTGACATGGTCGAGCGCGAGGTGGTTGACCATCTCCGCGGCGCGGAGGGTGGCGCCGGCCGGTTGGAACTGCGCCTGGTCGCCCGTGATGTGGTTGGTGATCGCCAGGCGGGCCGGCGAGAGCCCGGTCATGACCGCCGCGCGGGTGGGCGAGCAGACCGGTGACGCCGCATAGGCATCCGTGAACCGCATCCCTTCGGCGGCGAGGCGGTCCAGGACCGGCGTATCCAGCAGCGGATTCCCCTGGACGCGCAGGTCCATCCAGCCCAGGTCGTCGACCATGATCAAGAGGATATTGGGAGGACCCGAGGGGGGCTCCGGCTGGCAGCCGGCCAGGAGGAGTGTCAAGATGATGGTGGCCAGCCGGGGAGTGCGCCGTAATCTGGTACCGGGTTCGACGTGAGGCCGGGGCATGGGGATTAAGAGAAGTAGGTGGGGCCTTTCGAAGAGGGAATGTGATACAGGAGCCGGTTCGCGGTCAAGGTAATAATTGCCGTGGAGATGTTCAGCCGGCGCTCGTGTGCAGCGGGCTTCTTTCGATCGTTTAGTCCCAAAAAACATAAGCCCTCTCTTAACAACCCGCCAATACATCCGATAGCTAACCCATCGTCATCCAACGAATCTATTTTGTGGGCCGTTGCTCCGCGAGTGACCACGCGGCCTGCTGAATCGTCACAACGACCATGGGATTTACCGGCAACCCCGACCACGTCGAACGATTGCATCAGGGCATCGCGAGCTGGAACAGGTGGCGTCTTATGCATCCCGACATTCGACCCGATCTACGCGGGGCCGATTTGCGCGATCTTCCGTTGCAATACGTTAACTTCTCGAGCGCGGATCTGCAAGGCGCCATTCTTTCTCGGTCGGACTTGTCGGCTGCCGACATGCGACAGGCCTCGTTTGTCGATGCGGATTTGGAGGGAGCGAGTATGCTCTACGCGAATCTGGAGTCTGCAACCATGCTCGGAGCCATCCTGGAGCATGCCGATCTCTCGCAAGCCAACATGCCCCGCGTCGAATTGGATAATGCCCAGCTCAGCCATGCTCGACTGAAGACGGCGAACTTGTCACGCGCACGGTTAGACGAGGCTATCCTACTTGCCTCCGACCTCAGAGAGTGCACTCTGGTTGGAGCACGACTTGGGCATGCAAACCTTCAGGAGGCCAATCTGCGCCGTGCCAATCTCCAGGGATGCGATCTCACAGGAACGAACCTGTACAAAACGATTCTGGCTGAAGCTGACATCAGCAACTCAATCCTCTCGAGTACAACGTTTACCGATGTTGATTTATCCCGGACCGTGGGCCTGGGGCTGTGTTACCACGAGGGCCCATCGTTCATCGATCAGTTCACCATCATCAAGTCGGGCAAACTGCCTATACGTTTCCTGCAGGGGCTTGGTCTTTCGAACGCAAGGATCGCTTATTCTCACAAGAAGATCGATACCACTACGCGTTTCCCGAAATGCTTCATCAGCTATGCTGGTGCCGACGAAGAGTTTGCTACCAAGCTGTATCGTAGCCTCCAAAAGCTTGGGGTCCGATGCTGGTTCGCACTCGAGAACATGAGAGTTGGCGATCCTATCAAAAAGACCGTTGAAGCCGCGATCGACAGTACTGACCGGTTGATCCTCATTCTTTCAAAAGCGTCCATAGAAAGCGATTGGGTTGAACACGAAGTCAAGTGTGCCTTAGAGCGTGAGGAGAAACAACACGGACTGCAGATACTGCTTCCGATTCGGATAGATAACACCATAAAAGACGCGCAGTTCGGCTGGGCCAAACGACTCCACGTTTCCCACGGGGATGCCGGTCGACACATCGGGGATTTCTCCGGCTGGAGGGATGCCGCCGCCTACAAAAAAGTCCTCAATCGCTTCGTGCAGAACCTCGCGTTGCCGGCTGAGAACCGCCCCGGATTTGCCGAAGACTCCAACCTTTGAGAACTTGGAGTCATGGACAAACGCACGTGATACTCCCCAGGGTCCGCGAGCGGGCCGGACGCATGGTGTTCGACCGCCAGCACAATCACCCCTGACAGTCGGCGACGATAGAGTCTTTTGCCCTGATAAGGGCTGTACACCCGAGACGCTTCGACAGTGGGTGCGTAGCCAGGAACGCCACGAAAACCGTAGGCTCGGTCCGACGACCGCACCCGGCTGAAAGAGCTCGAACACGAGCACCGTGAGCTCCGAAAGGGCGAAAGAGATCCTTCGTAAGGCGTCGGCCTATTTCGCATTGGTGGAGCTCAACCGCCGATCACCGGCACGCAAGCAGGGCTTGCCCGTGTTCCGCGAACTACAACAAGCCTTCCGGGAGCCAGTATATGTCATCTCACATCAGGTGACGCCTAACTAGTTAGTGACGTTACGCGTTGCACGTTTTTCCGTTGAACGTTTGGTGTATGCAGCAATGCTATTGGGCACTGAAACGCAATTTCATGACGAAACGCTTAACGTTCAACGAGTAAACGCGTAACGTCACTTAGTTACTACTCATTACAATAAATCATTGCGTTTTCTTTGGCAACGCTTTTGTCAATTCGCCTATCGCCATCGCGTAAGCTGTTCGGTGAGCCCAAAATCCTGATGGAATGACCTGATTCCACTCCCTCCTGGATCCAAATCCCTTCCACATGAGCTCACCAGACTCTTTATCGAACAAATATCCAAAAATTTCAGCCCTACCAGAAGAAATACCAACATGTTTAAGCTTTTGAACCGAAACCAAAAAAACATAATTAGATCCGTCAGGACCCAGTCCTCGAATCCATTCCGCTTCCGCTGAATCCAGACCAGATTCAGGCAAAACGAGTGCACTTCCTAATATATCTGAAGTTATCGATACATACTTCCGTCTTTGAATATTCTTTTTAATCCATTTAGGACTCTTCGAGATCACACGAGAACCTATCTTGGCGTGTTCTCTCTGGTCAACCACGGGGATGACCGTTATCAAGGAGACAGCTTGTGGATCAAAGCCAGGGTTCACATAGAGCTGAGTGGAAGTACCTGCACATCCAGAACAAATTACAACGCCAAGTAGCCAGACTGAGATTACATTTTTGATGCTCATCGTTTTGTCAACACTTTTTGGTTACACATCTGCAGCCTAACGAGGCAAGCTCTGAAGTGAGAGGTTATACAAGCTTCAAGTCACTTGTATAAACTGAAAGAAGAGGCTATGCGGATCACGTACGATAAAAAACAGTGCAGCGATCAGAGCCCCACAGGGTGTTGTCGGCGGCCTCGTAGGCCCTCGGCCGGAGCCGCGGCCCTCCCACACAAGGGCGAACTTCTCAGCGTCTCCTTCGGTGTGGTCTGGGAAGCCCATAGCGGGCGCAGATGCGGTAGATGTCGGCGGCTTCGGTCTCCGCGAGGACAAAAACCGCGGATGCGATGGGCTGCACGACGCCGATTCGGTAGGCAGCAACTCACCTACCTCGAACGCGACCTCAACCAGCGACAACAACCAGTCGCACTCCAAGTCACCGAAAAAGCACAGGGGCCTTCAAGACCCTTCCGGATTGACCAAAACGCAAAACGCCGGCCCAGAGAGCCGGCGTTTTCCTTAAGTGCCCAAGAATGGACTCGAACCATCACGACCTTGCGGCCACTACGCCCTGAACGTAGCGCGTCTACCAATTCCGCCACTTGGGCCTTGCTTGCGGGGCGCCAGTATACAACCCGACAGGCGCCTTCCGCAATAGTTTCGCTCATACGCACGACCCCGGAACGGGATTCCACGCCGGCTATAAAAAACCTGCCGGCTCGCCAGTATCCTCCCGTGGCTCTATTTTCCAATCCGTAACCTTAATACTTCGGACACTTATTGTGGCTGGACCGTTCCTGACGATCAGGCCCCGCCTCGCCCCGAGGAGGGGCAAATCCCGTCGGCGCGAAGCGGTGACGGGATGGGGAGGAGCAAAGAGATGCCGGGCGGATGGGTAAAAAGGCATCCCCACTCGCTGCCCGTATTTTTAAAACTCGGCCGTCAGGTCGAGTTGCAAGAAAATGATACGCGTTGACGTCGGGCAGTACTCCTCCCCGTTCCGACATCGATAAATCGACGTCAGAACTCGCCCCTCCTCGAAACGAGAGCCTGCCCCGTACTCGATACGGGGAGGGGCCTGATTTGTCAAGCGGCAGCGCCCTGATTTGTAGACTGTCCGAAGTATTAAACCTGCCATTTATAACACTTCTTTCCCATATGCGTTCCTCCCTCCTCCTCTCCCTCCTGATCGTGACCGCCACGGCCGGCGCCCAGACCCGCCGGCCGGCTCACCGCCCAGGCTGTAGGCGATTACAAACAGCGCCACCACACTCAGCGTCGTGCCGATGATCGTGT
>JBGSPJ010000597.1:0-16837 GCA_041738655.1 Rhodothermales bacterium
ATCGGCACCCCCAGCCGGCCGGCCACCTCCGCCACCCGCTCGGCCACTTGTCGGTCGGCCGCCTCGGTCTCGGCGTACATATTGCGCAGCACCTCGTCGGTCTCGAGCCGGTAAGTGGAGGTGTTCCAGGGTCGCGTCAGCCGGCCCCGCGCGAGGGGACTCCAGGGGATCAGCCCCACCCCCTGGTCGATGCACAACGGGATCATCTCCCGTTCTTCCTCCCGGTACATCAGGTTGAGATGATTCTGCATGGAGACGAACCGCGTCCACCCATGCCGGTCGGCCGCGAACAGGGCTTTGGCGAACTGCCAGGCGTACATCGACGAGGCCCCGATATACCGGGCCTTGCCGGCTTTAACGACGTCGTGCAGCGCCTCCATCGTCTCTTCGATGGGCGTCTGGTAGTCCCACCGGTGGATCTGGTACAGATCCACAAAATCCGTCCCGAGCCGCTGGAGGCTGGCGTCGATCTCCATAAAAATGGCCTTGCGGGAGAGGCCGGCGCCGTTCGGACCCGGACGCATCCGGTGGAACACCTTGGTGGCGATCACAAACTGATCCCGCGAGCCGAGCTCCTTAAGCGCCCGCCCCACGATCTCCTCGCTGGAGCCGTCGGAGTACGAGTTGGAGGTGTCAAAAAACGTGATGCCAAGCTCTACCGCGCGGCTGAGGATGGGCAGGCTATCCGCCTCGGGGAGCGTCCACGCATGGGTGCCGCGTTGCGGCTCGCCAAAGGTCATGCAGCCCAGGGCGAGGGAGGATATCTGGAGGCCGGTAGTGCCGAGGGTGGTGTAGGTCATGGGGTGTGGGGGGCTTGCCGGGGGAGTCTTGGGAAAAGATACAGCGCTTCCGCCATCCGCGCAGCACCGCGGCCGGCCAAACATCAACCGCTGATCCCTCCGATCCGACCGTCTGTCGGGATGGGTTGCCTGTGGGACCAGTTTGGTGGTACTTTGCAGGCCTCTTCCTGACACGCAACCTCGTTGCTGGCCCCATCTATCCATGCCCGCGTCTACCCACAATTGGCTCTCCTGGCTCGGTACCGTGTGCCTCATGGTGATCGTGGGGGCCCTGTGTGGCCTGCTGGTGGGCTGGATCGAAAAGCCGGCGGAACTGCAAGCGTGGATCGATGCCGGCGCCCCGCTCTGGCCGATCAAGCTGTCGGCCAGCCCGTGGGAGCCGATGTTTTACGGCGTGTTGTATTCGGTCAGCATGTGGAGCACCATGCTGGGGGTTCGGGGGTGGGCGTATCGGCGGTTTCCTGTACTCACCTGGCGCGCCATGATGGTCCACGTCGTCGCCAATACCCTCATGCTGGTGGGGGTGTTTGTAGGGCTGACGGCGCTCGACCCGTTGATCTGCCGCTGGATCACCCACGCCCCGTACGGCGATACGCCGCACCTGGGCACCACGGCTATCGTGTCCTTCGGCGTGGCCGGCCTGCTCACGTCGCTCACCTACGCGGTCGACTTCTACCGTGCCATGCAAAAGGCGGAACGGACGGCCCTCGTCGCCGAGCTCCGGGCCCTCCGCGCGCAGATCAATCCCCATTTTTTGTTCAACACCCTCAACTCGATCGCGGCGCTGATCCACACCCGCCCCAACGAAGCCGAACACGTCATCGAGGAGTTGGCCGAGCTCTTTCGCTACACGCTGCAGGCCTCGAAACACCCCACCGTCTCCCTCGGCGAAGAACTGCGCGCCACCGACCGGTATATCGTCATCGAAAAGACCCGATTTCGGGATCACCTGGTGATCATCCGGGATATTGACCAGACTCTGCTGGACGCCCACGTCCCGAGCCTGCTCATCCAGCCGCTCGTTGAAAATGCGGTAAAACATGGCGTCTCGCGTTCGGAAGACCCGTGTGCGATCTACCTCGAAATTCAGCGTTCGGGCACGGAGGTCGTGCTTCGGGTGCGAGATACCGGCCCGGGATTCGACGGGCGCGACCCGGCGTCGATCTACAAGGCCGGCACCGGCCTCGCCAACGTTCGGGATCGACTCCAGCTTCATTTTGGGCTCCAGGCGCGCCTGGAGATCCTGTCGGACGGGGTCGAGCTGCATTTCCCCTACGTCCCCCCCGGCGACCGACGCACCGAGCCGATGGTCGCCCTCCCGTCCCGCGCGGAGGTCTGATGCTGCGGGTGATCCTGGTCGACGACGAGCCGCTCGCGCGGGAACGCCTGCGCGGGCTACTGCAACGCGTGGATGCCGAGGTGGAATTGGTCGCGGAAGCCGGCAGCGGCCGGGAGGCCATCCCCCTCATCCATGAACACCGGCCAGACCTCGTCTTGCTCGACATCCAGATGCCGGGGCTGGATGGATTTGATGTCGTAGACCTCCTCGCCCCGCCCCGGCCCCACATCGTGTTTGTGACGGCCTTCGACACCTACGCCGTCCGGGCCTTCGAAGTCCACGCGCTCGATTATCTCACCAAACCCGTCACGCTCGAACGCCTGAATCGCTCGCTGGCGCGGATCGAGGCGCTCGTGGAGCGCCAGGCCTCGGATGAGGCGCTGGACCGGCTGGAGGCATCCCGCTCCGAGGCCCCTCTGCGCCGGCTGACGCTGCAGATGGGCCGGCGGCTCCGGGTCACCGAGCCGGATGAAATCCGCTACTTCGAGGCGCGCGAAAAGATCGTCCTCGCCCACCTCTTCGAAGGAAAGGCCTATCCGACCCACTTCACGATCCAGACCCTCGAGAGCCGGCTGGACCACACCGCGTTTCTCCGGATCCACCGCGCGTTTCTGGTTAACCTCACCGCCATCCGCGAGCTGTCGCCCTGGTTCAGCGGCACCCTGCAACTCGGCCTCGACGACGGGACCAAACTGCCCATCTCCCGCCGGCGCGTCCGCGCCGTCAAGCAGATCGTCAACCGCTGATCCGCTCCAACCGACCGCTCGTCGCGCCAGTCCGCCGAGTATCCGGCGCCCGTAGGATTCAGCCCCCCGGCGCCGGAGCTTGAGACACCTTCCCACGGACACACTCACCTGAATTTTATTCCGTTATGGAGCGGTTTCTCTTTTTGATCCTCCTCGTTTTCCCTCACCTGGCCCTGGCGCAGGGTATCACCGGGCGCCTGACGGGCCTCGTCACGGACGCCGGCACCCAGGAGCCGCTCGTCGGCGTCAACGTGCTGGTGGTGGACACCCCGCTCGGGGCCGCCACCGATGCCAACGGCCGGTTTACCATCGAGGCCGTCCCGGTTGGGACCTACCGCCTCACCTTTCGCTATATCGGCTACGAGGCCTTCACCCGCGCCGATGTGGTCGTCCGCCCGGAGCGGACGACCGTCGTCAACGCCGGCCTGCATGAAACGGTGATCGAGGCTGACGGCCTGGTGGTGGAAGCCGGCTACTACCAGTCGAACGACACCGAGCTCACCTCCGTCACCACGTTTTCGACCGAGGAGATCCGGCGTTCGCCCGGAGCCGGCCAGGAGATCGCCCGCGTGCTCAACGCCCTGCCGGGGGTAGCCTCGCGCGGCGAAACCAGCCAGGACCTGTTCGTGCGAGGCGGCAGCCCGATGGAGAATGGGTTTTATATTGATCAGATCCTGATCCCCAACGCCGCCCACTTCAGCACGGGGGATGGGTCGTCGTACGGGCCGACGGGGTTGATCAACACGGAGTTCGTCGAACACATCGATTTTTACACCGGGGGATTTTCGGCGGCGTATGGCGACCGGCTCTCGTCGATCAGCGCGATCCGCTACCGCGAGGGTAACACCGATGGGTATACTGGCGAGGTCGGCCTCAATTTCTCCGGTGGGGTGGCGGTTTTCGAGGGGCCGATTGGGGAGGATGGCTCGTTTTTTATCTCCGGCCGGCGGAGTTATCTCGACCTCATCGCCAGCGCGATCAACACCGGCGGCGCCCCCAACTTTGGCGATCTCCAGGGCAAGGCGACCTACCGGATCAACGCCCGCAACACCCTCAGCATACTCGATGTGTTCGGGCAGAGCCGCTTCACGCAGAACGCCGACGATGCGCGTGAAGCCGGCGAAAATGAGTTTGTGGACACCGAAAATACGCAAAACACGGTGGGCCTCACCTGGAAGTCGCTCTGGCGGACCAAAGGCCTGTCGCAGCTTGCGGTCTCCCACTCCTTTCGCACACACGACCTGCTCTCGACGCGGGTGGCGGATGAGGCCAGGGCGGCGGATCAGCACCTGCGGAACGATTACCTGCAGATGCGGTCGGTGAACTACTACCAGGCCGGCCCGCGCCTGAAGCTCGAATTTGGGGGAGAGATGCTCCAGGAGTGGGGCACATTTACGATCGAAGCCGATGACTTCACTGGCGTTTCGGGGGATCCGCAGCCCGGGTTTGCCATTCAACAAGACCTGGATGAGACCCGCCTGGGCGCGTTCGTCAGCGTCATCACCCGCCCCCTGCCCCGGCTGCAGGCGACGGTTGGACTGCGGTCCGACTACGGCTCGATCAACGAGGCCGTGGTCCTGTCTCCCCGCCTGGCGCTGTCGTATCAGCTCACGGACCGGCTGTCCCTGAACGCGAGCACCGGGGTCTTTCATCAGGGGGTTCCGCTGTACATCGTCTCCCAGAACGAAGCGAACCGGGCGCTGAAGCCGCTCCAATCCCGCCATGCCATCGCGGGGGTGTCGTATCTGTTTACCGCGGACACCCGGCTGACGATCGAGGCCTACGACAAGACCTATCGGGATGTCCCAGAGCCGGGGCCTGGGAACGATCTCGGGGATCCCACTTACGTGTTGGACAATCGCGGCATCTTCGCCGGCGCGCTGGTGAGTGACGGGGAGGCGCATGCGCGCGGCATCGACATCCTCCTGCAAAAAAAGCTCGCCCGGCAGGTGTATGGCCTCGTGAGTGCCTCGTTTTTCCGGTCACGCTATACCGATTATCAGGGGGTGGAGCGGGATCGGCTGTTCGACACCCGCCGGCAGTTCAGCGTCATCGGCGGGTACAAGCCGAACGACCGGTGGGAAGTGAGTGTGCGCTGGAGTTACTCCGGCGGCCGGCCGACGACCCCGATCGATGTCACCGCCTCGGCGCTGGCGGGGGATGAAATCTGGGATGTCGCCCGCGTCAACAGCGAGCGGCTGCCGGCGTACCACTCCCTGTTTGTCCGCGCCGACCGCCGGTATAACTACCGATCCGCCAATCTGGTGACCTTTATCAGCATCTGGAATGCGTACAACCGCGGCAACGTGGACGATCGGTACTGGAACGTGATCGACCGGCAGGTGAGCAATCGCTATCAATTTTCGCTGCTGCCAGTGGGAGGGCTGGAGCTCGAGTTCTGAACCCGAGGGAACCTGGGTCTCAGGCAGGGGGTCCGTTGGTGCATTCTCCGATTCAGACCTCCATGTCAGACATACCTATCCAGCAGCGCCGGCTCGGCGTCGCGGCCCGCGCCGTGGGCTCCGTCATCCGCGATACCTTCTCGCTCGATCCGGATACCGACTACGAAGGCGCCATCCAGCAGATCCGCTCGGATGTCGAAATCCGCAGCGGGAATACCTGGGCGCTTGTGTGCGCCATCGTCATCGCCTCGGTTGGCCTGAACGTCAACGCCACGGCGGTGATCATCGGCGCGATGTTGATCTCGCCGCTGATGGGGCCGATCATCGGCGCCGGCTTCGGGGTGGCCACGAACGACATGCGGCTGATGCGGCGCAGCCTCCGTAACCTGTTGTTGGCGATGGGGGTGGGCATGATCGCATCGACGCTGTATTTCGCCGTCTCGCCGCTACAGGGGCCACAGTCTGAACTCCTCGCCCGCACCCGGCCCACGCTGTACGACGTGCTCATCGCGTTTTTTGGCGGGGTGGCCGGCGTCGTGGCGGTCTCCCGGAAAGCCAACCGGGGCAACGTGATCCCCGGGGTGGCCATCGCAACGGCGCTCATGCCGCCGCTGTGTACAGCCGGCTACGGCATCGCCACGGGCGACCCCTGGTTTTTCCTCGGAGCGATCCACCTTTTCCTCATCAACGCCCTGTTTATCGCCCTCGCCGCCATCGGCATGGCGCGGCTGATGCGTTTTCCGGTGGTCGAGCGCCCGGATCCGGCCCATCAAACCCGCGCCCGGCTCATCCTCGGGGCGATGTCGCTCCTGATCGTGGTGCCCAGCGGCTATACGGCGTGGGATGTCGTGAAAGAAGCACGGTTCCAACACGAGGCGGGTCGGTTTATCGCGGAAAATCTGACCTTCACGAACCGTGCGCTACTCAACGTGGACGTCACGTATACCCGGACGGCCTCGACCATCGGCGCGACGGTGCTGGGGCCTCCGCTGACGGACGAGATGGTGACCTCGCTCGAGCAGCGCCTCGAACAGTACGGGTTAGTGAACACCCGGCTGGTGTTCCGGCAGCCCGATCGAAGCGAGATGGCGCCCGAGCAAGTGGCCGATATGGTGCGCAAAGGGATCCTGGAGGATCTGTACCAGCGCAACGAAGAGGCGCTTCGGGCGCGCGAGGATCAGATTCAGTTGCTGGAGGACGAGGTCGTACGCCTCCGCTCCGCACGCTACCCGGTCACGGAAGTGACTCGCGAGGTGGCCTCGCTGTTTCCCGATCTCCAGTCGGTCGGCATCGGAAGCGAAAGCGTCGTCGCCGATTCCTCGCGCGTGGAGTCGATCGTTGTCGTGGCGACGTGGCGCCGGCTGCCGGACGCACCGCAGCAGGATCGTCTGCGCCAGTTTTTTGCGACCCGGCTGGGGGTGGATTCATTGCGTGTCGTGCATGCAAGCGAATGAGTCAGACGCACGTTGACCCGTGGACGTCTGTTTTCTTCCCGCGCCGGCGGATGTAACGATGAATCTACAATGGTCGACCATGTAGGCGGGGCGGGTAGAATGGCCCGTGGATTGCGGGGGAGCGCGTTTGCTCCCCGGGTGAGAATAATACCGTCGCCTGGGGTCGTTTTAATTTCGTGTGAACCCGTCAGGAACACACCCGTTCGGCCGCGATTTGTCTGCCGGCTGGATCTTTACCCGTTCTGCTTCTTACTATACCGATGCGTTGGTCGCGCATTGGAAGCGCAATCGGTCGTCTCACGCAGCCGCTCCCCGGGCCGCGAGAACGGCTCAATCTAGTCCGATCCACCTAGTAGATATCCACCTAGTAGCTCGGAGCCATTGCCATGGTGTTGCCACGTCTCACGGTATTAAACGAGCAGTATGCCGTACGCAACGTGCTGGGGGGAGTGGGGCCGGTAGATGTCACGTACCTGGCCTGGGATCTGCGGAATGAGGAGCAGGTTGTCGTTCGCGAATATTACCCGGTCCGCTTCGTCACGCGGGATCCGGAGCAGTTGCATGTCTCGCCGCGCGCCGAGAAGGACCGTCCTTACTTTCAATACGGTCTCGAGCGCTACCTCAAGGAAGCCGCCGCACTGAGCCGTATCGAGCACCCGAATGTGGTTCGCGAGCGCGCTTTCTTTCGCGAAAACGGGACGGCCTATCGGGTGAGCGACTACCACGAGGGTGCCACGCTGGCCGATGTGGTCCAGCAGCAGGGGGGACGGATACCGGTTCGGACGGCCATCACGCTGATCATGCCGTTGCTGGACGGAGTTCGAGCCGGCCACAAAAACGGGCTCATCCACGGAGGCATCACGCCGTCGGAGATCTTCCTTGCGAAGAACGGCCGGCCGATGCTGCTTTCGTTCCAGATGACCCATGTCCTGCTCGCCCAACGCTCCCGCGTTTTCGATGAGTATCTCAAGCCAGGATTTGCGTCCCCCGAGCAGTACGTGCCAGGCGAGAAGCAGGGGCCGTGGACGGATGTCTACGGGTGCGCCGCCACGCTTTATTTTATTCTTACCGGCCAGCGGGTGCCACCGGCCCCCGCTCGCCTCGAGGGTGATACCCTGGCTGAATTACTCGCCGGCCAGTCTCGCCTCACGCCGGTCGTCCGCGAAGCCCTCGCGAAAGGGCTCATCCTGGATAGCAGCCGCCGGCCCCAGACGATCGATGCCTTCCGTGAATTGCTGACGCGTGGATCGGCCCCTCAGCCGGCGATCGAACCGGCGCCATCGCCCCTCCGCATTCCCACGCTGCCAGAAGCCCCGGCCGAGCCCGTCGATCCGCACCCGCCCATGTTCGCGCCGCGGAAATCCGGCGTCGATGTGACCCCGGAAGGCGATGCGTCGTTTGCCCGCGCCATTTTTTCGCCTCACCCTGTCGCGCCGAGCCTGAAAGAGAACGGCGTCCCCTCGGCGCACACCGCGTCGTTTGACACCCCATTTGATGCCCCGTTTGAAGAATCGCCATCCCATGGGGTCGATGACGAGGACGAGGATCTGGGCGACGAAACGATCCACCTCGAACTTGAGGATATCGAGGAAGCCTCGCGCGCGCTCAGCGGCGACGGCCCGGCCGCCCCGGGCGTGCTGCCCGAACACGGTCTCGCGCTGAGACAGCCTGTCGCGCCCCGTGTCAACCACGATCCGCCCGCATTCTCTTTCGGCGAGCCCGACGCGCCGCTGCCGGCCCAGCTCGAGGAAAAAGGCCGAGTCGCCCCGCCCTCGTACCAGTCGCCCCGCCGGCTGCTTCGGATCGCGCTCTATTCGGTGTTCGGCATCTCGATCATTGCCGTACTCGCCATGATCCTGATCCGTAGCCAGGGCGATCCCACCGCGTTCTTGATGGACAACGAGGCCTACGCATCCCGCCTCGCGGAAGGGGACTCCCTCTTCAAACTCGCGCAGGACGTAGAGGAAGTCGGGTCGCCGGAACAGGCGCGCACCTATTACGAAAAAGCGCTCGAACACTACCGGGTCGCCCTGGATATCCAGCCCGAGGGCAGCGAGATCCGGGATCGCATCACGGTGGTCAATACCCGGCTGGCCCAGCAAGCCGCCAGCACGATCTCCGAAAAGGAATACCTCTCGTTTATCGCCGACGCCGATTCGATCCTCCGCTCCGCCGATGGCCTGGTGATGCAGGGAGACTCGGTTCGCGCCCGCCCGCTCTACACCGACGCCCGGCGCATTTACATGCGGGTCCTCGAGTACCGGCCGGACGATTCCCTGGCCAACGCGCGCCTGTCGGATACCTTCCAGCGGCAACAGCGCTCCCGCACGGATGTGCAGACGTTGCCGGCGCCGCCCGTGCCGCGTCCTACGATCAACAACGAAGTCATCCGCAACGGCGAGTTCTACGAGTTGTACCGCGCCCAGGGAGACTCCGCCTTCGACGCTCGCAACTACCGCGATGCCCAGCGCAAATTTATCGAGGCGCTCGAATACAGGGTGGACGACGAATACGCCACGTCGATGCTCCGCCAGATCGAACGCCGGCTCTCAGAGTCGTCCCGCGATACCCAGTACCGCCAGCATATGCAGACCGCCGGCGAACTGCGCGCCGCGAGCCGCCTGGCGGAAGCCAAACGGGAGTTCGAGCTGGCCCTCGAGGCGAAACCGGACGACTATGAGGCCAAGTCGGGGCTGTTTGAAGTCGACCTCCAGCTGAACCAGGCCCAGCGACGCGAAGAAGAATATCTCAGCTTCCGCGCCCGCGGCGATGTGCTGTTTGAACAGGGCGACTACGAGGGAAGCCTCGCCAGCTACCAGGCGGCCCTCGCCGCCCGGCCGAACGACGACTACCTCGTCAGTCGCGTACGCGAGACGACGGCAAACCTCGAAGCACTCCGCCGGCTCGAACAGCAGCTCCCGGAAGGCATGATCGACGCCAACGGCGTCTACAACTTCTCGGAGGAACCGCCCGTCCTCATCGGCGGCATCCAGGCCCTCCAGTCCCGCATTCGCTACCCGGCCTTTGCGCGGGAAGCGGGCGTCGAGGGACGGGTCACCGTGCGGATGATCGTCGACGAAGCCGGCAACATGCAGAAGCCGGAAATCATGAACGGGCTGGGCTACGGCCTCGACCCCGAGGTGCTACGGGTGCTCCGTGGCGCGCGTTTCGAGCCGGGCCGCGTGGGCGGCAAGCCTGTCAAGGTGTGGCACACGCTCTTCTTCGACTTCAAGCTGGCAAATCTCGAATAACGCGCCGCTTCCACGCGATCCAGCCGCTTCTCAGGACCAGCAGCAGCACGATTGGCAGCACCGCGGGGTGCAGGGCCTGCGGCCAGAAGCTCCATCCCACCAGCCCGACGACGCCGGCCACGGCCGTCGCCATCCAGTACCCGACCGTCCAAGCCGGCCGCGACTTTAGCCAGAAGATTGCCACCAGGTGCGTTGGCCACGCCCAGAACAGGTTCCAGTTTTGGTCGGCCACATCGTGCAGCGCGATGAACCACAAGAATGCCATCAGCGCGCCAGCCAGCCCCGCGACGCCAAACAGGAGCCGATCGAAATACGGGATAATCCCCGAGACTTCGTTGCGGCGCACCCACGTTAGCCCTGCCCCCAGCGCCAATAGGCCCCAGGTGAGGGGCCAGATCGGAAATCCACCAGAGCTACCTGCGCCGGCCTCGGCGTTCCAGTACGTAGTGTCGGTCCGCACGACCAGCGGCTCCCAGCCGGCGTCGCCCCGGATCTCCGCCGCATCAAACGCTTCCTTGAGATAGACGGGTAAGAAATGAGCATCCCGCGCGGTCGCCACGGCGTCCGCCGGCTCGCCCAGCACCAGATAAAAACCCAGATCCAGGAAGGGGAGATGATCCACGTACCGATCGAGCAACTCGCGGTACGTCCCCGGCTCGCGGTAGACCTCCGGGAAACGAATCGAGTCGCCCAGAGTGCGCTCCATCGCGTCGCGGATCCGTGTGGAGCAGTTGTCGGACAGAAACAGGTAGCGGTAGGTGCGGTTTTCGGGCCGGGCGTTGATCTCCAGAAACTGCGCGAGCGCCAGGCGTTGCGCCGGCGTGAGGCGCAGCTCCTGCTCGATCACCGAACGCCCGCGCTGCATGTAGTGGGGCAACTCGCGCTGATAGGCGCTCACCCAGAGCAGATAATCGAGCTGCCCATAGATGAACTTGGGCAGGAAGTAGGCATCGAACTGGAAGGTGCCGTAGTTAAAGAGCGCGTCGATGCCGCGGAGGGGGTCGTACAGGCGGATCGCGCTGTGCCCGAAGAGTTCGTAGGCGGCCTCGCCGGGGAGTACGGTAACGAGCGACAGCCGGGCTTCGGGCGAGAGGTTCTCCAGCCGCTGGGCGACGGCCGGCGGTACCCGTAGGGCCAGGCCACCCAGGAGCAACAGGCCGGCGACGGCGGTGCGAAAAGACAGGCGAAAAAGACGCATGACAACGGTGCGGCTGGCGAAAGGGCGGGTGAATCTAAGAACAAAATTCGGATTTGGTTTCGGGCGTGTGCACTAATTTCCGGCGCCGGCCCGGCCCGTACGCCCGGCCGGAATGGTAGCCTGATATCCCACGACGAAGCAGCGGACACCCCGTGAACCGTCACGAACGCGCCCGAAAGACCCTCGAAGCCCTCCGTCTGGCCATCCCCCGGCCGGAAACGGAATTGCAGTACAAGGATCCGTACGAACTCATCGTGGCGGTCGTCCTGTCCGCCCAGTGCACGGACGAGCGGGTGAACAAGGTGACGCCGGCGTTGTTCGATGCCTTCCCAACCGTCGAAGCGCTCGCACAGGCGGAGCCGGAAGAAATCCTGCCGTTTATAAAATCGGTTTCGTACCCCAACAACAAAGCGAAACACCTGGCCGGCATGGCGCGGCAGGTCCGGGATGAGTTCGGCGGGCAGGTGCCGCAAACGGTCGACGCCCTGGTGAAACTGCCGGGCGTCGGGCGGAAAACGGCGCAGGTGGTGGCCTCCGTGGCGTTTGATGTGGACGCGCTCCCCGTCGACACCCATGTGTTTCGGGTGGCCAACCGGATCGGACTCGCGGAACGGGCGCCGACGCCGTTGCATGTGGAGCGCCAGCTGAAAGCGTTGTTGGATCAGCGGGACTGGTCCGAGGCGCACCATTTGCTCATTCTCCACGGCCGGTACACCTGCCTCGCGCGGGCGCCCCGGTGCGTGGACTGCCCGCTTACGGTGACGTGCCGGTACTACGAGCGCATCGAAAAGCTGCCGGCCCCCCTCGCCGGCCTCGATCCGAAACGCGGCAAGTACTACTGCAAAACCAACGGTCATTACTTCGACACGCCGGCGGAGCGAGAAGACCGCTACGGCACGGCGCAGCGCGGCTGCCCGGTGTGCGGATCGATGAACGTTTTCGAGACCCGTACGGGCAAAACCACCCGTAAAGTGCCTGATTTTCGTGTAACCTGATGGGGCGCGACTGAACCGCCGCCCATGACCCTACTCCACATGAAAGCAACGCAACGCCACATCCTCATCATCCTCGACGGGTTCGGCATCGCCGAGGACCGCTCCGTGAGCGCCATCGACAGCGCCCGCAAGCCGTTCATCGACTCGCTCTTTGCGTCCTACCCCCACGGCACCCTCGAGGCGTCGGGGCTGGCGGTGGGGCTGCCCGAGGGCCAGATGGGGAACTCGGAGGTCGGGCACATGAACCTGGGCGCCGGCCGGGTGGTCTACCAGGAAATCACGCGGATCGACAAGGACATCCAGGAGGGGACATTCTTCACGAACGAGACGCTCCTCGCCTCCGCCCGCCACGCTAAGGCGAACCACACGAAGCTGCACCTCTTCGGCTGCTTCTCGGATGGCGGGGTACACTCGTCGCTCAATCATCTTTTTGCCCTGCTCGAACTCGCCCGCCGCGAAGGCCTCGAGGCCGGCCAGGTGCTCGTCCACGCCTTCACCGACGGACGCGACACGGACCCGCACGGCGCCCTCGAATACATCCGCCTCTTCCAGCAACAGGCCGCCACCATCGGGGTGGGGAAGATCGCGTCGATCGTCGGGCGGTATTTTGCGATGGACCGCGACAAGCGCTGGGAGCGCGTCAAGCTGGCGTACGACCTGCTCACGGGAGACACCGGCGAGCGGTTCACCGACCCCGAGGCCGCCATCCAGGCGAGTTACGCCGCCGGCGTGACGGACGAGTTCGTCCAGCCCATTCGGATCGTGGATCCGGAGATCGAGCGCTTCTCGCGCACCGGGGCGCTGGTGGAATCGGGCGATGCGGTGGTGTTTTATAACTTCCGGGCGGACCGCGGGCGCCAGCTCACCCATGCCTTCATCACGGGGGGATTCGACGGGTTCGAACGCGCGAAGCTCAATCTTCACTACACCCTCTTTACGCCGTACGAGTCGACTTTTCACGTCCCGATCGCGTTCCCCAAGGTCAACCTCACCCAGACTCTCGGCGAGGTGATTGCCGAGCGCGGAGGCCGGCAGCTCCGCGCCGCCGAAACGGAGAAATACCCGCACGTCACGTTTTTCTTCAGCGGCGGCCGCGAGGCCCCGTTCGCCGGCGAAGACCGGATCCTGGAGCCCTCGCCCAAGGTGGCGACGTACGACCTCCAGCCCGAAATGAGCGCCCGGCCCCTGGCTGAAAAAGTCGCGGCGGCGATCACGGAGAACGACTACAACCTGGTGGTGCTCAACTTCGCCAACCCGGACATGGTGGGGCACACGGGGGTCTTCGAAGCGGCCGTCAAAGCCGTCGAAACCGTCGACGCCTGCACCCGGATCGTCGTCGAGGCGGCGATGGCCCGCGACTACGGCATCACCATCATTGCCGACCACGGGAATGCCGACAAGATGCGCAACCCGGACGGGACGCCGAACACCGCCCACACGACGGCGCTCGTGCCGCACCTGATCATCAAAAAGGGCTTTAGCGGCCCGGTCAAGGCCGGGAAACTGGGCGACATCGCCCCGACGATCTTGCGCCTCCTGGGGGAGAAGGCCCCGGCGGACATGACGGGGGACGTGCTGGTGTAGTGCACCTACAAAAGATGTCTTCCTGAGACGCGGAGCCCGGCTGCGCTGGGCTTTCTATTCGGGCATGACATTGGGCGTATGTCAATGATCGCGTCTTGAGATTGAAGCCCGTAGAGACGCTCCTGTGGAGCGTCTCCTGACGGCGTCCGTTTCCCGGGTTGCATTATACCGGGCGGAAACGTCGCTGAGACGCTCCACAGGAGCGTCTCTACATACGATTTCATGGATGTTGATGCCGGGGGGCGTATCGCCTACTCTGTAGAGACGCCCCGGTGGGGCGTCTCCCGTCGTTTGCGTTCGTCAATTCGGTTGTAGTATTTCGGAAACCTTGCTGAGACGCCCCACCGGGGCGTCTCTACATAAGATGTCATTTGCCGCGCAGCGAGGGATCTTCGAGCGGCAAAAGACAAAGGATTGGCGCAGATGCTAAGGATCGTACCGGCTGGGCAAGTCGCGCTTCACTCGCGATGATGCCGGTTAAAGATCCCTCGCTGTCGCTCAGGATGACAGGGCGCTCAAGAAGACAGGGCGCTCAGAAAGACAGGGCGCTCCGTGCGAGCAGCGTGACATGAGGTGTAGGCACGGGGACCCTTACCGGATCACGAACTCGAACGGCAGGCGCGCCTGCACCGTCCCCTGGAGCCGGAGGATGCCCTGGAGCACCTCGAGGTGCTGGAGGAAGGTCCGTTCCGCGGGGCTGGTGGAATGGTTCAGCCAGGCGCCGGCGACGCGCGTGTTGAGCGTTTCCGCCATCTGTTCGAGCATCGTTTTGGGGAGGGGGAGGACGCGGGGGCGGTAGCCGGTGCTGTCCAGGCCGGCTTTTTCAGCCGCGATCTCCAGCGCGCGGTCCAGATCGCCCAGTTCATCTACCAGCCCGATGGCCAGGGCCTGCTTGCCCGTCCACACCCGGCCCTGGGCGACGGCGTCTACCGCTTCGACCGTCATGTTGCGGCTCGCGGCTACCAGCTGGAGGAAGTTCTGGTAGATCTCCTCCGTCGATTTGTCCAGCAGCCGAAGCTCGTCCGGCGAGAGCCCGCGGACGCCCGAGTACATATCCGCGTACGGGCCGGTGCGGACGACATCGAACGTAATGCCGAGCTTGTTTTCGTAGAGCCCGCTGACATCGAACGCCATCCCGAAGACCCCGATCGAACCCGTGATGGTAAGCGGATCCGCCACGATCATGTGGCCGGCCGTCGCGATCCAGAAGCCGCCCGAGGCCGCGACATCGCCCATGGAAATGATCACCGGCTTGTCCGCCGCGGCGCGCGAGATCTCCCGCCACATCGCGTCGGACGCGGCGACGGAGCCGCCGGGCGAATTCACGCGGATGACGATCGCCTTGACGTTTTCGCTCTGGTGCGCGGTCCGGATAGCCTCGTTGAAGGTGTCGGCGCCCACCGTCTCGCCACCGAAGAGCGGGTTCATGTTGTAGCCGCTCTCGCCGCTCATGATCGTGCCGACGGCGTAGACGATGGCGATCTCGTCGCTGGCCGGCCGGGGGAGGCCGGCTTCCGTGTCCGGCACGCGGACGTACGAGCGGATGTTCTGGAGCCGCAACTCGTCGTCTTCATCGTAGGCGAGGCGCGCCTTCAGGGTCGATTCCACCTCGTCGCGGAACAGGAGCGCGTCCAGCAGGCCGGCATTGTAGGCGTCGGTCGCCGTGAGGATGGCCTCGCCTTCAATGAGCCGGCCCACATCCTCCGGCGTCATCTCCCGGCTTTGGGCGACGGCGGCGAGAAACACCTCCTGCTGGTCGGCCAGCAGGGTCGATAGCTGCTCGCGGTTTTCGTCGGACAGGCTGGTGCGCAGGAAGGGCTCGACGGCGCTTTTGTAGGTGCCGGCGCGGGTCACCTGGGGCGCCACCTCGATCTTGTCGAGCAGGTTCTTATAAAACTCCGCCGCGATATAAAACCCGTTAAACTCAAACGGCGCGGCGGCGGAGGCATAGAGCTCGTCGGCCACGCTGCCGACGTAGTAGGTGAGCTCGTTTACGTATTGATCGTCGCTGGAAGCGATGATGGGTTTGCCGGACGCCTTAAAGGCCTCTAGCGCCGCGCGGATTTCCTGGACGGACGCCCAGGAGCCGCCCATGGGCGAAAGCCGGAGCCAGATGGCGTCGATCCGCTCGTCGACCGTCGCTTTTTTGATGGCGGAGGTGAAGTCGAGCAAGTCGTAGGCGGCTTCGCCGGAAAACGCTACCGCCAGCGGGTCGTCGGAGACGATTTCGGGGATGGAGCCGCCGAGTTCGATCAGGAGCACCGAGCCGGGACGCACGCGGGGGGCCTGGTCCGTCGTGGCGGCCACGGCAAAGATGATGAAGAAGAAGAGCATGAAGATCACGCCGAGCGCGATCAGAGTGCCCAGCGTGCTGGCGATCAACGTGGAGAAAAACCGCATGGTGCGTGGCGATCGGTTTTCGATGGGTGATGAACGACGAGGCGCCGGCGCGCTATCCGTCTTGAGGGGGATATACCCGGTTGCGGCGTCATCGGTTGCGCGGCGCCTGAATGCCGTTGATAAAATCCGCATATCGTCCCCGTATCAAGTACGGGGCAGGCTGTTCCACTCCTCGCGGCTTATTGCGGCGTACAGGGGTACGCCTCACTCGCGGCTTGTCGTGCGCCTAGATCTGCGGATTTTCTCTTCCGGCTTAGGCCGTATTCTACATGTCGGCTGTATCCGATTGTGGACACCCGCGCCGGGGGCTGCGGCGTGCAGAGGGCATCCCATCCCCTCTAAAACCGCTTAATCTGGCCAAAAGCCAAGCTGGCACGTCGTTATATGGTCAATTCTCGAAACGACGCGGCGGGCTCCGTCCCACCGTTCATCCAACGTAGGGAGAATGTCATGAAAAGGCACGTACACCGCTTACAGCCGCTCCGAAGTGCGGCGCTCGCACTCACCCTCACCTTCGCCATCCTGTTCGGCGGACCCCACGCGGCCTCGGCCCAGTCCAGGTCCGGCACCGAAGGCCGCACCGAGCGCTCCCGGGAGGAACGCAAGGAGACGCCGGCGCCAAAGAACGAAACGCCCACTGCCCGGGCCCGCACCGAACAACCCTCCCC
>JBGSPJ010000613.1:0-17871 GCA_041738655.1 Rhodothermales bacterium
GATGCGCGGCAATGGCACGCATCCCCAGGCAACCCCGGCGCCCCGCCAGGCTCCGCCCATGCCGGCCGCGGCGGCCTATACGCCGACCTTACAGGATCTGGCGCAGCTGGAACGTCAGGTGATGGGCCACCAGGGCTCGGCAAACCGAAGCGTCTACATCGAGCACCTGTTCATGGGGTCGAGTGCCGACTATGCCCAGACGCTCAACGAGTTACGCCACGTGCCGGATTGGGCGCAGGCTTCCCAACTCATTGCAGACCGGGTATTCAAACGTCATCAGGTCAACATCTACAGCCCCGCCGCCCTCATGTTTACCGAGAGTGTCGAAGCTCAGTACCGTAAATCGCGCTGAGGAAACGCGGCATGCACGACAATACGTCCCGTTTGAAAGAGTTGGATCGCCGCCGCGAGGAGGCGCTCCTGGGCGGCGGTGCGGAGCGCATCGCCCAACAAAAAGCCCGGGGCAAACTCACGGCCCGCGAGCGTATCGATATTCTGCTGGACGAAGGGTCGTTCGAAGAACTGGGCGCCTTTGTCCGGCACGACGCGACGGACTTTGGCCTCGCCGGCAATCGGCCCGCCGGCGATGGCGTCGTAACGGGGTATGGCCGTATCGACGGACGCCTCGTCTATGTATTTAGCCAGGATTTTACGGTATTCGGCGGCTCGCTCGGCCTGGCTCACGCCCGGAAAATCGTCAATATACTCGATCTCGCGCTGGCCAACGGCGCACCGGTCATCGGGATCAACGACTCCGGTGGCGCCCGCATTCAGGAAGGTGTTGTGTCGTTGGGAGGGTATGCGGATATCTTCCTGCGTAATACGCTGGCCAGCGGGGTCGTGCCCCAGATTTCCGCCATCATGGGCCCCTGCGCCGGCGGCGCCGTTTACAGTCCGGCCCTGACGGATTTTGTGTTCATGGTGAAGAAGACGAGCTACATGTTCGTCACCGGCCCGAACGTCGTGAAAACCGTCACGCACGAAGAAGTCTCGAGCGAGGAACTCGGCGGGGCCGATTCCCATGCCTCGCGAAGCGGCGTTGCCCATTTCGCGTGTGCCAACGATGTCGAGTGCCTCCTGAATATCCGCACCCTGCTGGGGTATCTGCCGCAAAACTGCGAAGAACGGGCTCCCGCCGTGGTGGCGAGCGACCCGCCCGATCGAGCGGCGGTTGAACTGGATACGATTATCCCCGACAGCCCGAACAAGCCGTACGACATCAAGGACGTGATCCGCGCCGTGGTGGATGCCGGCTCGTTCTTCGAGGTCCACGAGGCCTTCGCCCAGAACATTGTGGTCGGCCTGGCGCGGCTTGGGGGGCGGTCCGTCGGCATCGTGGCCAATCAGCCGGCGGTGCTCGCCGGCGTGTTGGATATCGACTCCTCGCGTAAAGGCGCCCGGTTCGTCCGCTTCTGCGATGCATTTAACATCCCGCTTGTAGTATTCGAAGACGTACCCGGCTTCCTGCCCGGCACCGATCAGGAGTGGCGCGGCATCATCCGTGACGGCGCCAAGCTGCTGTATGCGTTTTGTGAGGCGACGGTCCCGAAGATCACGGTCATCACCCGTAAGGCGTACGGGGGAGCGTACGACGTGATGAACTCGAAACACATTCGGGGGGATCTCAACTTTGCCTGGCCGAGCGCCGAGATCGCGGTGATGGGCCCGAAAGGGGCGGTCGAGATCATCTACCGGAAACAGATTCTCGGGGCACCGGACCCCCAGGCGGCCGAGGAGGCGTTTATCGCCGAGTACCGCGATACGTTCGCCAACCCGTACGTCGCCGCCGGCAAGGGGTATGTGGACGATGTGATCAAACCCGGTGAGACGCGGTTGCGCCTCATCCGCGGCCTCGAGATGCTAAAAAACAAGGCGGTGGCCAACCCCCGCCGCAAACATGGCAACATCCCGCTGTGATCGCCCGCATTGATCGCCCGCATTGATCGGAAGCTACCGCGTTCCATGCGCCAGAGCGCGCGTGCCTCACGCGCCGGCCGGTCTTGCAAAAGTAGGTGGGATGGTTTATTCTTTGGCCACAGCTCCAAGTACCTGCCTTTTTTAAGGATACGCCACCCCGAAGGGCGCCAAATACGCACCGATACGGGGGCCTCACGTCCTCCAGACCTACCCTACCGCATGATGCGCTTCGTCCAGCGAACCCTGGCCATCGCACTGGTGGCCATCCCCTCCGGCACGATGCTGGCGCAGGATACCGACACCGGCTCTCTGCCCGAGATCGCTGCGTTGACCCGGCCACCGATGGCCGGCGCGACGCCGCTGCCGGCGGAGTCGATCCCCTTTTATCACGCATCGCGGTATTTTCTCACCGATCCCGTCGCCGCGCCACTCGACAGCCTGGACAAAAAAAGCCGGCTTCGGCGGATGGCGGAGTTGTATGGCTATCAGGGCGAACTGCTCGCGGCCCAGGCCGGCGAGGAGCATGAGGTCGTCGAAGCCCTCTTCGAACGTCTCCTCGGCGAAATCGCCATCATCGCGCGCGAACCCGACGCGTTGGACGATCCGCGCTTCAAGGAGCTCTACCGAAGCGTCGTCACCGAATACGAAAGTTATTACGGATTTCCGGATACACTCTACATCCAGCAAGGGGACATCTTCGCGTGGCGCGACCAGGCGTTCGAAACACTGAGCGACGAGGACCTCCCGCCGCTTGCCCGAATCGAACTCCCGGAGCTGGATGTCGCCGAGACCGAAATCAGCATGCAGATCAATGAACACGTGCGCAAAAGCATGGTGTTCTTGCTGACGGAGCCCGAGCGGCACATCTACCACTGGCTCTCTCGGGCCGAGACCTACTTCCCGATGATCGAGAAAATCCTCGAGGAAGAAGGGGTCCCCGATGAACTCAAGTATCTCGCAATGATCGAAAGCGGGCTCAACCCGCGCGCCAAGAGCTGGGCCCGGGCCGTGGGGATGTGGCAATTTGTAAAAGCCACCGGATATGCCTACGACCTGACCGCCAACGGATGGGTCGATGAACGGATGGATCCCGAAAAAGCGACTCGCGCCGCCGCCCGGCATCTCAAGGATCTGCACCGCATGTTCGGCGGCGACTGGCAGTTGGCCCTCGCCGGCTACAACTACAGCCCCGGCAAACTTCGTCGCCATCTCCGCCAGGCGGAAGCGACACTCGGGCGGAAGGCGACATTCTGGGATGTCATCCACAAGATTCCCCGCGAGACCCGCAACTACGTCCCGATGTTCATCGCGACCGCGCTTCTGGCCTCCAACCCGGATGCCTACGGCCTCGAACAGGGCGTGGAGCCGGGGCAGAGTTATCAGTACGACCTCGTGCCCGTGCAGGGCTCGCTGGCGCTCGACCTGATCGCGGAACTCGCGCAGACCGAGGTCCAGACCATCAAGGCCCTGAACCCGGAACTGCTCGGCAACACGCTGCCGCCATCACGCAGCCCCTATTTCCTGCGTCTCCCGCTCCACAGCTACGACCGGTTCGCAGAAGGCTACCGGCAGTTGCCCACCGCCACGCGGCGAACCGCAAGCCAGCATGTGGTCCGCGAAGGCGAAACCATCGGCCAGATCGCGCGCCGCTACGGCGTCAATGTGTCGTCGCTGATGCGAAACAACGGGCTACACAGCACGACGATTCGGCTGGGACAGACGCTCATCGTGCCGGCGACCGACTACTCGGACGGTCTCCAACTCGGTGATGCGCGTCCGATGCGTGTGCAATACGGCATGCGATCCGTCCGCGTGATCTCACCGCGCATCTCCGAGCCGCTCGATGCAAGCCGGATGATCGCGGAAGCCACCGAAGACGCGCGCGCCGCGCGCATGGCCCTGCTTGGTCAGGTGGAGGCCGAGGCCGCCGCCCGGGAGCAGACCGCCGCTGCCGCCCCCGGCGGATCAACTACGGCCGAGGCACGATCCGAACAGCCGGCGGAACCGCCCAGCCGCATCGTCTACCGCGTGCGCCGGGGTGATACGCTGATCGGGATTGCAAAACAGTATAGCGTTACCGTCACCCAGTTGCGGAGCTGGAACGGCATCCGCAGCAACCTCCTCCAGATAGGTCAACGCCTCACGATCTACCCTCCAACCGCCCCCTGATAATTTTCCTGTCGAATCACGGCAGATTGGTAGGGTCTTTGTGTTGCTTTTCGGGGCGATCATCGATCGCAACTGATCATGTCAACACAATGAGGCAGAGTATGACGACGCAGACGAACAACGTGATGGGACAGCTGAAAGACAAACTGCTTTCCGCCTCTCAAGACGATATCAAACGCCTGGTGAATGAGGCGCAATCCGAGGCCCTTGAAGAAGCCAAGTCGCTTCTCAAAGAGCGGATGCTGGAAGCCATCCTGAAGGACGCTATCTCGAAAGTGAATCGGCTCAATCCCGAACCCTCCGTTCTTATCGTCGACGAGCACAGCGAAAACTAGTCGCACGCTTGTCCCGGAAGGAGAACGACTCCCGGACACATTTCAGGTACCGGATGTCGGGTCCTCTCGCGGTACCGCATTTGCATACGTGTTGTTAGAGGCACGCCGGCGCGCATTTGGGCGTGACAGGCGGTCTGTTGTCTGGTGGTCGGGGAAGGATTCACCACGCCTTCGGCATATTCTTCCCCGTCCGAGGCTCCCGCTTCGCCGGCACGCGCAAAGAAAAATACGGTCTAATCACGCTGTGCCGGGCGAGCGTAACGAGGTACTGGAACAAGGCCTCGGTGGCCATACAGTTAACGTTGATTTGCTATTGGAAGCCGTCCCCCCTCTTTCAGGTCGATACTGAGAGGCGATGGGTCCATGAAGCACAGAGTACCCGTAGGTGACTTACCACGTTTTAGCTATCAACCACAAGGGTATACGCCCATGAACAATCAGACCACGCAGCTCATCGAGCAACTGAAGGACAAGCTCGTCAAGGCATCGGATGAATTGATCATTCGCATCATCCAGGAAGCCCGAGACGAGGCGCTCGTTGAAGCCAAGGCCATGCTTAAGGAACGCATGCTACAGGCGATCCTCGAAAGTGCGGCAGAAGACCAGGCCCCACCGGCGAAAAGCGCGAAATCGCAGCCTTCTGGCGGTACCTGGTTCCAGCCCCAGCCTTCGATGTAAATGCGGGCGGGGCGAAAGCTCCGAAATTCGCGGTTGGTATGGCTACGGCAGACACGCATGATATCGCCCACCAGTTTCTGAGTCGGTTCGTCTCGGTGAACGCGGAAGTAATCCGCCGCGTCGTCGACGAAGCGCGAAACGAAGCGGTAAGTGACGCGCGGGTTATCATCCGTAAGCATACCCTGGAGCGGTTACTAGCGGAAATCTCCGACGAAGCGGAGGATGCCGGCCAGGCCTCCCCCACACAGCCGATCCTGGCCAGCCGCTCCGATGACGAACTCGGTCGTCGAGCCGTCGTCGAGCTCCACGGGATGCGCACCCAGATTGTGCGCAACGAGGAACTGCTCCTGAACATCAGGCCGGCCACCGCAAGCGTCTCTTGAGAGACGCCCCGAAGCCGCCGAAAGTCCTTATCCCTGCCCCCGCGCCGTCACCCCCGACGCGGAGCGCCGTCCGCGTGACACGATTTTTTGGAAGAGGCCAGGCCGTGGCATCAACTTCTGCCGGGATGCACCGTTGGTTGCTGGGTCCTTCGTTGAGCCACTATTTGAAGGTTCGACCGGAGGCGCCCGCCCCCGTTGCCGATCCGGATAAAAGCCTCCAGGAAACCAAGCAGCTGCTCAAGGAGCATTTGCTGGACTCTATCCTCGAGCGTGCGCTGGGGGAGATGGGAGGCGTTGCGCCTCCCCCACCCGCGGTACATGCGCCCTCGACCTATCCGACCGTTGTGGCCCCCACGGGGGTCTCGGCGCTTCCTCCTGTCGTTGCGCCGGCCGCGATCGGGTATTATGTGTACGCGGTTACCCTCTACACACCCGACCTCTGGCTGGCGGAACGAGGGGTCGATCCTACCTATCCGATATATCGCTACCCGTTCGGCAAAGCGCAGGCCCTCATCAGCAAAGTGTCGCTCGATGAGTTCGGTGAAAAGTCCCTGCAGCTGAATCTGAACGATCAGGCCTGGTTTCGCGATACTGTCGATAAGCACAACCGCGTTCTGGCCGCGGTTCAGTCCCAGGGCGCTATCGTTCCGATGCGGGTCTGCACCATCTGCGACTCGCTCGAAAGCCTCAAGGCCTTTCTGAAGGAGCATTACGACGACTTCATCCTGACGCTGGGTGTCATCGAGGGGAAGATGGAGTGGGAGCTCCAGGTGTTATGCAACGAGCGAAAACTCCGGCTACTCACGGAGAAGGCCAGCAACCGGGTGCGTGCGCTTCAGGGAGAGATTACGGGTAAACCGCCGGACGAGGCGCGCCGGCTTCGCGCCGAACTCGAACGGGTCGTCGCGGAGGAAACCCGGGCCGTATGCCGGGCCTGCATTCGCCACAGCAACGGCGCCTTGACCGGCTACGCGGATGGGACCGCGATCCTGCCCGTCGTGGCCGAGCGGTCGCCCCAGGGACAGCGTCTTATCTTTAATGCCGCGTATCTGGTCAACCCCGAGCACACGGACAGCTTCGCCCGCCAGGTGGCGCAGCTTCAGAAATCGTACGAGTCGCTCGGATTTGAGTTTGTTCTCGCCGGCCCACAGCCGGCCGCCCACTTCCAGGAGGCGGAAAATACCGCGCGAAGCCTGGCCCGATCGGCTCCCGGACAGGTTCTGCTGACGACTTGATCGGTGTAAACCGACCTCGAATCAGCCCATGATGGCCTTCATGTACTCGCGCCGCATCATGGCGATGCCGGCGATCGAGATGCCCTTCGGGCACACGGCCTCACACTCCCCGTGATTCGAGCAATCGCCGAATCCTTCCTTCTCCATCTGGCCCACCATCTGAATCACCCGACGTTTGCGCTCGGGCTCACCCTGCGGTAGGAGTGCCAGGTGGGAAACTTTAGCACCCACGAACAGCGAGGCCGAAGCGTTCGGGCACGCCGCGACACACGCGCCACAACCGATGCAGGCGGCATAATCGAAGGCCGCCTCCGCTTTGTCCTTTTCGATCGGGATTGTGTTGGCGTCCGGCGCGCTGCCCGTATTGATGGATACATAACCGCCGGCCTCGATGATGCGGTCAAACGCCGAGCGATCCACAACCAGGTCCCGAATGACGGGGAACGCCTCCGCGCGCCAGGGTTCGACATCGATCGTATCCCCGTTTTTGAACTCGCGCATGTGGAGTTGACAGGTCGCCGTCCGTGCGCGAGGACCATGGGCCTGGCCGTTGATCATCATGTTGCACGATCCGCAGATTCCCTCGCGGCAATCATGGTCGAACTCGACCGGCTCCTTGCCCTCTTTGATCAACTTCTCGTTCAGCAAGTCGAACATCTCCAGAAACGACATGTCCTGGCTCACATCGTCCAGGCTGTACGTTTCGAATTGGCCGGGTACGGAGGGCCCGGCCTGCCGCCAAACGTTGAGTTGAATGCGCATAACAGTAGTGGCTATCGGGTACGCGTAGAAATCGGATCGGAACCGGGGTTATTTGTAGCTGCGCTGCGAGAGCGACACATTTTCGAACGCGAGGTCTTCCTTGTGCAGCACGGCCGGCGCGCCGGCTTGATGCTGCCAGGCGGCCGCATAGGCAAAGTCGTCGTCGTTACGCAGGGCTTCACCCTCGGGTGTCTGGTATTCTTCCCGGAAGTGGCCACCGCACGACTCTTCACGCTGGAGGGCGTCGCGGGCCATGAGCTCGCCGAGCTCCATGAAGTCGGCCACGCGGCCGGCGAATTCGAGGTTCTTGTTGAGCGTGTCCTGGCGTCCTGGGAGCGAGACATCGTTCCAGAAGGAGGCGCGCATCGCCGCGATCTCGTCGATGGCGCTCGTAAGGCCTTCTCGCGTGCGGCTCATGCCAACGTTGTCCCACACGATCCGGCCGAGGTCGCGGTGGAACTCGAGGACCGTCCGCTTCTTACGGCCGCTGAAGAGGCGATCGATCATTTCCGCGGAGGAGGTTTCGGCTTCGGCGAAGGCGGCGTCGTTCGGGCTTACGCCGCCGGCGGCGGAGCCGGCGAGGTATTGTCCCAGCGTGTACGGGATGATAAAGTACCCATCCGCCAGGCCCTGCATCAGCGCGCTCGCCCCGAGGCGGTTCGCGCCGTGGTCCGAAAAATTGCACTCGCCCAGGGCGAAGAGGCCCGGTACGGTCGTCATCAGGTTATAATCAACCCACAGGCCACCCATGGTGTAGTGGACAGCGGGGTAGATGCGCATCGGGACTTCGTACGGGTTCTCGTCGGTGATGCGTTCGTACATCTCGAACAAGTTGCCGTATCGCGCGGCGATCGTGTCGCGCCCGAGGCGCTTGATCGCGTCGCGGAAGTCGAGGTAGACCGAAAGCTGGGTCGTGCCCACCCCACGCCCCTCGTCGCACACCTGCTTGGCGTTGCGCGATGCCACGTCACGTGGCACCAGGTTGCCGAAGCTGGGGTACTTTTTCTCGAGGTAGTAGTCGCGATCCTCATCAGGGATCTGCAGGGGCGGGCGTTTGTCGCCGGCGTTTTTGGGCACCCAGACACGGCCGTCGTTCCGGAGGCTCTCGCTCATGAGCGTGAGCTTGGACTGGTAGTCGCCCGAAACGGGGATGCAGGTCGGGTGGATCTGCGTGAAACACGGGTTGGCAAATAACGCCCCGCGTTTGTAGCAGCGCCACGCGGCGGTCACGTTTGAGTTCTTGGCGTTGGTCGACAGGTAATACACGTTGCCGTAACCGCCCGTACACAACAGCACCGCGTCGCCATGGTGGCGTTCGAGTTTGCCGGTGACCAGGTTGCGGGTGATGATCCCGCGGGCACGGCCGTCGACCACGACCAGATCCAGCATCTCCTGGCGCGGCATCATCGTCACCGTGCCGGCCTCCACCTGCCGGCTGAGTGCGCTATAGGCGCCCAGCAGCAACTGCTGCCCCGTCTGGCCCCTCGCGTAAAACGTCCGGGAGACCTGCGCGCCGCCGAACGACCGGTTCGAGAGCAGACCGCCGTATTCGCGGGCGAAAGGCACGCCCTGCGCCACACACTGGTCGATGATGTTGTTGCTGATCTGCGCGAGCCGGTACACGTTCGCTTCGCGCGAGCGGTAGTCCCCGCCCTTGATCGTGTCGTAAAAGAGGCGCCAGACGCTGTCGCCATCGCCCGGGTAGTTTTTTGCGGCGTTGATGCCGCCCTGCGCCGCGATGCTGTGCGCGCGACGGGCGGAGTCCTGGATGCACAACGCCTTCACGTTGTAGCCAAGTTCGGCTAGCGTCGCCGCGGCGGATGCGCCGGCAAGCCCGGTGCCCACCACGATGACGGTGTACTTACGTTTGTTGTTCGGGCTCACCAGCTTGATGTTCTTCAAGTACTGGTTCCACTTCGATTCAAGCGGCCCTGCGGGGATTTTGGCGTCGAGTGTCATTTACGCATTACCTCCCGTAAAAAAGATCCACAGCGGAAGAACAAGGAATCCAACGGCGACAATCAGCGCGATCGCGACGCCCAACCCGTACACCACCGGTGTCAGACGGGGGTTCATCGCGCCAAGCGACTGGAACGCGCTCCAGAAACCGTGGCGAAGATGGATGCCCAGAAGTACCATGATGGCCACGTACCCGAAGGTGTAAAACGGACTCTGGAACGTTTCGGTGAGCAACCGGGCAAGGTCGCGCATCGGCACGCCGTCCACAATGGTCTCGTAATACGCGCCGTATTTGAAGGTCTTGAGGTGGATGAGCAAAAAGAGCAACAACAGGATGCCCGTGACGATCATGCTCCGCGAACTCAAGCTCTGCATGCTGGGCTTCCCTTTCGAGGCATACGTCTTATACCCGTGCGCGCGCGCCTTCCGTTTGCCCAGGAAGATGCGAATGCCCTGCACCGCATGCACCGCGAAGAAGGCTACCAACCCCAACTCCACCGCATAGAGGAGTGGCCCGAGGCTCAACAGAAAATGCGAATAGGTGTTGTACGCGTCCGAGCTTTTGAAGTAGGAAAGGTTACCGGACACATGCATCAGGACGAATAACGTCAGTCCTAGCCCGGTAATGCCTGTCAATACCTTCTTCCCAACAGGCGACGAGAACAGCGAACGAATCGCCGACGCCTTCTGAACTGTGTCCGTTTTCATAACTCGCTGGGCAAGCGCTTTACAGGGTTGATCGCTACCGCATCATCCACAGCGGCATGGAACAGGGGCCGTCTTCTCCTTATAAAGCCGATTCCTTAAATGCCGGACCATGATACGGCAAAGCGCCACGAAAATACGGCGGCGCGTAGCGCTTTTTTTGAACGCTACACCCGAACAACCCGCCCCGAGCTATGTTTCGAAAAAATTTGACAATGCCTTCGCAATGCCCCGCTGGGCCCTGGAACCTGCGGGATCATTTCCGCGCGGACGGCGATTAAAACGGCTCATGCACTTTGATCCAGGTGTGCTGCGCACCGTCGCAAGTGACCTTTCGACCCACCCGTTTCGCGTGTGCGCTGTGGCCCGGCTCGGGCGCCGGCGTGACGCACCAGGTGTCCGGCGAACAGGATAAAGCGCCTCCAGCCATGGCCTTGTACTCAAAGGCGTGGCGCACTGTGATAGCTGCCGCCGCTGTCGTTGCGTACAGCGGCCGGTGGGTGGGGATAGGCGAATGCGCGTCCCCCCTCGCCCGCAGCGTGTTCGAGTTGATGACGTGTACAACGCACTCCGGGCATGCCTGGCCGCGATAGGCCGGGTTATTACCCATCTCCAATCCTACTTATTATCTTATTTTCGAGCGTGCACCCAGCACCTCTCGAACTGGCCGATTTACGTCTTGCCGCGCGGGTTCGTATCGACCTGCACCACCACGGTTTCCGGAATGGGCGCGCTCGGGGGTTCTCTACCCGATGCCGGCCTCGCATTCCAGAGGATGCCGGGCAAGACGGTCCAATTGGAAGAGCCTCCACTCCATCGACAGGGGCCCGATCCATCGGGTTGCCGGGACGCCAGTTCGCCAGGTGTGCGCGCCAGCACACTGTATGCAGAAAGAAATCATTATCAATGCGGAGAAGAATCAGACGCGTATCGCGCTGATAGAGAACGGAGAACTGGTCGAGCTTTACATTGAGGACCCCGATAATGAGCGCACACTAGGCGATATATACCTCGGGCGCGTCCGTCGGACGATGTCAAGCATCCAGGCCGCTTTTATCGATATCGGCCAGAAACAGGACGCCTTCCTCCACTTTTCCGATCTGGCGGACAACCTGCCGGAATGGCTGGAATTGCTTGAGCAAGAATCGCCCAGCGTCCAGAAAAGCGCCGAACGGAACGCCCCGTCGTCCTCGGCGGGCTCCCGACTTTCCCAACGCCGCCGCCCGCGCGGCCAACACCACACGGCCGGCCCGGACGACGAAGACCTCGAAGTGACGTCGCTCGATGACGTCGCCGACGACCCGCTCGAAACCGAGCCCCGAGACGAGCAAGACGCCTCCCCGCAGGAGGGCGATGAGGAACACGAAGAGGACAAACCTCGCGCCCGCGTCGATATGAAGTCACGCGGCCGCCGTCGTTCGGCACAACGTCGCACCCGCAACCGCACTGAAGAACAGGAGCAAACCCGCGGCCGCCGTCGCGACGCCCGCGCCCAGCAGGACGAAGGCGCTCCCGCCGATGTAAGCCATCTGCCGGTCGATGCCGCTGAGGCACTGGAAGCGCCGCATCCCAATGGGGATGACTACGAGCTGATCGAAGGTCGCGTCGATACTCCCGATGAGCGTGAAAACCCGGAGCCCAACGACAGCCGCGCGCCCCGCGAAGCACGCGTTGATCGTCGTGAACCTCGCGACGGCCGTAAAGGCCGCGAGCCCCGCGAAGGACGTGAAGGCCGCGAGCCCCGCGAAGGACGTGAAGGCCGTGAGCCCCGCGAAGGACGTGAAGGCCGTGAGCCCCGCGAAGGTCGTGAGGGCCGTGAGCCCCGCGAAGGTCGTGAAGGCCGTGAGCCCCGCGAAGGACGTGAAGGCCGTGAGCCCCGCGAAGGTCGTGAGGGCCGCGAGCCCCGCGAAGGTCGTGAGCCCCGTGAGGGTCGTGAACAGGGTGAAGGTCGTGAATCACGCGGTCGAAATGGCCGCAATGGTCGGGGCTCGCGCGATGACCGCCAGCTGGCTGAAAAACGCGTGCTATCCCCGGAGGCCCATCTCCGTCGCGATCGCCATATCCTCGTCAAGATCGTCAAGGAGCCGATCTCGGCCAAAGGCAGCCGCGTCTCCACCGACATCTCCCTCGCCGGCCGATTCCTCGTGCTGGTGCCGCTCGCCAACTACGTAGCGGTGTCCAAGAAGATCTTCTCCTACAAAGAGCGCCGGCGCCTCCGCGCCCTCGCGAAGAGCCTGCTCCCCGAGGGATTTGGCGTCATCGTCCGCACCGTCGCGGAAGGGAAGAAGGCGAAGGAACTCGATACCGACCTCCGCCTCCTCCTGGATAAGTGGCGTAAGATCGAGAAAAAGCTCCAGGGCTCGCCGGCCGCGCCGATGGTGGTGCATGAAGACGTCAACATGGCGTCGTCGGTGATCCGCGATCTGTTCTCGGACGACTACGACCGCATCCTCATCGACGACCCGAAGCTCTACCGGAACGTCAAGAACTACGTGCAGGCCATCGCGCCGCACATGGTGCCCGCCGTCCAGCAGCATAAAGGCAAACGCCATATCTTCCAGGAAGCCCGCATCGCCCGGGAAGTGCAACAGGCGTTCGAAAGCCGGGTCGACCTGCCCTCGGGCGGCTACCTCTTCATCGAACACACCGAGGCGATGCACGTCGTCGACGTGAACTCGGGCCGCGCCGGCCGGGGCCTTTCCCAGGAGGATAACTCCCTCAAGGTGGACCTCGAAGCGGTTCAGGCCATCACCCGGCAGGTGCGGCTGCGCGACCTCGGCGGGATCATCGTGGTGGATTTTATCGATCTCCGCCTCGACCGCAACCGCAAGAAGGTCTACAACGAACTCCGCAAGGCTTTCCGGAACGATCGCGCCGTCACCAAGGTGCTGCCGATGAGTGACTTTGGTCTCATCGAAATCACCCGGCAACGCCTGCGCCCGAGCATCACGAAGACGTTCGCGCCCAGCGCCGGCGAGATTACGATCGTTGGAGAAGCCGATCCGACCCCTTCGCAGGCTGCTCCAGATGCGATCGCCGTGACTTCAGATCTGGTCGCCGATATGGCGCCCATGCTCAATCGCGAAGACGCGGTGCCGATGGATGTGCAGACCTTCCTCGAAAAGGTGGATCGGTGGATCCAGAAATTCAAGGAGAAAAAGGAAGGCAACACCGTCCACCTCCTCGTGCACCCGTTCACGGCCGCCTACCTGACGCACAGCTTTCCGTCAATCCGGCTGGGATGGTTCTTCAAATACTTCATCCGGGTACACATCCGGAGCGACGAGAAGATGGCGCCATTCCGGTACCGGTTCGTCGATCCCGAGACGGGCAAACCGTTTCGCAACGACCGCCGGCGAGGGAAAAAACGCGTTGATGATGCGGGTCCGGAAGTCGTAGATTGAGCCGCCCGGTGACGGGCCTGACCGAGTTAACCAGGCGATACCCCGTGCGCCCATACGCTGACGCGATGCTTTCCCGAGCCTCATGGCCGCTTGTGCTGTGGGTGCTGCTGTCGGTTCTGACCGGCTGGACACGCGATACGCGTGCCCAGCCGTTTTATTTTGGCAACGACCGCCCCCGTGTGGCGACGGCCGTGTTGGTGGGGTATACCGCGGTGGATTTCACCTTCGCCGGCGACTCGCTTCCGCCGGCCCGGTTGGATTTTACGTCACCAGCTCTGACTGCCCAGTACTCCCGCGCCAACTTCTCCGCCTCGGTCAGCTGGGGCACGCAGTCCGCCGCCGATACGTCCCGGCTGAGCCTGGGCTACCTCGACGCCACCCTGCTTTCCTGGGGAGAAATTTTCTTTTCGGAAGCGGCGACCGACGCGGATCACCGCCTCTTCGTGCCGATCACGCTGTACACCAACTTCCGACGGGTCGCTCCCCGCGATATCGATATCCTGGACGATTTCAGCATCACGACCCTCGGCCTCGGCGTGGGCATCGGTTATTATGGACAGTTGGCCGCGAACGCGCTGCTTGAAGTGCGGATCACGCCGGCCATCGGGGTGGCGCTCCAGTCGTTCAGCGACTCGGCCGGCTCGGCCCGGCTCGCCGATGTCGATGTGCAGCTCCACCTGGGGCCGCTCGTCAAACGGTTCGGCCTCAGCCTCGGGTATGGCTACCGCGTCAAACGATGGAATGTCGGAGGCTCCAGCGTTTTTGTTACCCGGTCGCCCGATCTCTTTGATTACCACGAACAACGGCACACGTTTTCTCTGGGCGTCAACTGGTGACCCCGGTATCACGCGACGCAGCCACCGCAGCTTATGAAGCCGGATAAGATCGTAAAAGAACTGGAGGAAGTAGCCCATCAGCTTGGGCTGCGCGTCCGCCGCGAACGCGGCAACTTCCGCGGAGGCCGCTGTACGGTCGCCGGCAAGGAGACCATCGTGCTCAACCGACTCCATATGCCGGATATCCATGTCGCGGTGATGGCCGAGAGCCTTCGCGAACGTCCGCTCGATGCGGTGTTCATGAAGCCGGCCGTCCGCAAAGCGCTCGAGGAAGCCTGGGACGCCCGGCATGCCAGCGAGACGGGAGAGGTGGATGCCGGCGAATGATGGCGCGCTCCGCGTAACCCTGCTGGGTACGGGCACCTCGACAGGCATTCCGGTCATCGGCTGCACCTGCCGGGTCTGCCAGTCGATCGACCCCCGGGACAAACGGACGCGCAGCGCCTGTCTGGTGGAGGTCGACGGCCTCCACCTACTGGTCGATGTGGGCCCTGACTTTCGCACACAGGCCCTGCGCGCCGGCCTGACGCGTATCGACGCCGTGCTGTTGACCCATCATCACTTCGACCATGTCGTGGGGCTAGACGACCTGCGACCCTTCTTCTTTGACAACGCCGCTCCTATCACGTGTTACGCGCGCCCGGATACGGCGGGCATCCTTCGGGACATGTTCCGCTACATCTTCCTCGATCGCGCCTACCCGGGTGTCGCGAATCTTCGCATGGAATCGGTCGTCGCTCCATTTCAGATCGCCGGCCGATATGACGCCAGCCGCTCGGTGATGGTAACGCCCATCGAGGCGTTTCACGGCCGGCTGCCGCTGTATGGCTACCGCATCGGGCGCTTTGCGTACCTGACGGATACCAGCCACATCCCGCCCGAGAGCATGGCGCTCCTCGATGATCTGGATGTCCTCGTGCTGGACGCGCTGCGGCACGAGCCGCATCCTTCACACTTTACCATCGAACAGGCCATCGATGCCGCCCGACGCATTGGCGCGCGGCAGACGTATTTTATCCACATGACCCACCATGTCCTGCACGCGGACGAGGAGGTGCGGCTCCCACCCGGCATCGATCTGGCCTACGACGGGCTCTCCTTCGAGGTCCCCTCCCTGACTATCTGAACCCATCCCCTCGGACTTCATCATTCCCCGCGTTCCTCATGCCGCTGCTTATCCTGAACGGACCCAACCTGAACCTGCTCGGCACCCGCGAGCCGGCCACCTATGGCCATGCCACGCTGGCCGACCTCGAAGCACGCCTCCGCGTTGCCTTTCCAGAGGTCGATTTCCGCTTCGTCCAGAGCAACCATGAAGGTGCTCTCATCGATACGATCCATGCCGCGCTCCGGGACGGCCTCCTTGGCATCGTGTTTAATCCCGGAGCCTATACTCATACCTCGATCGCACTTCGCGACGCGATCGCGGGGGTCGGGCTGCCCGTCGTGGAGGTACACCTGTCCAATATCCACGCACGCGAATCCTTTCGCCATGTCTCCATGATTGCACCCGTATGCGTCGGGCAGATCTGCGGCCTCGGGATGACCGGCTACGAGCTGGCCGTTCGCTACCTTTTGGAACGGCTACCGCCCGGTTGAGCGCCCATCCCTGGCTCACCCACGTGCGCCCGGGAATGAGAAGCCCCGGTAGTGGGACTACCGAGGCTTCATGGCATTCGGAAAAAAAGGGACGGGCATGAACGACTAAAAGTCGTCCTCCGGGTCGTCCAGGTCTTCGAAGTCGTCGTCCAGGTCGTCCAAATCGTCGTCCAGATCATCGTCGAGATCGTCGTCGTCCTCGAAGTCATCATCGAGGTCATCGTCGAGATCGTCGTCGAGGTCATCGTCATCGAAGTCGTCGTCAAGGTCGTCGCCGAAGTCGTCGTCGAGATCGTCGTCCTCGAACCCTACTGGATGGAGTATATCCCGCATTGCAATACGTTGGATTATGGAAGCAAAGCTGCTCGAAACAGCACGTAGAAAGAGCTGGACTGCTCACTCCTGTAATGAAGGCCTAAATTTAATAACTGGGTGAGGGGAAAAAACCAGTACAGGCTTTTTTGTCTAGAAAAAAAGTGTGAAGATGTATGCCGGCGCGCTCGGATGCTGTCCAGATGTGGACTTACATGCCAGAAATGCACCAGTCTTGATCAAAAAAGACCCCGGCCACGGAATCCACGACCGACTTGCGAGAGTACACAGCGTCCGCCCCACAGGGGAGCGGAGGGGCACTTGAAACCGTTAAGACCCGAGAAGGGCCACGCATGAACGATTACAACGAAAGAAGCGCATACCCTCATGTCGAGGATTTCAAGGTGATGCGCCCAGAGTATGTGGAGATGGAGGATGGGACGGTGCAGGCATCGATCACCATCGCCCCGTTCAAAGTGGTCGGCGTGAGCGCTTCGAAAGCCGGCGCACGTCGTGCCGCCATCTACGAGGCGGCCAAGACATACCGTTCTTATCACCCCTCCTTCCGAATCGAACCCCCCTTCCCCGACGCGTTCGTCGATCGCGACGGGGTTCGCTGGGATCTGGTTTCTCCGATGAAACGCAGTGAACTCGGTGATTACCGGTTCATCGATGCCGATGATTACGAGGATTTTACCGACATCGAAACCATGCTGCTCTGGGATATCCGCCCCGCCGTCGCCGACGACGAGGAATAGGCGCGGCTCTCCCGGAGGGCTCACGCGCTGTACCAGGAGACTTTCATGATTCGATTGCCGCTCACGAGCGTAGCCGCAGGTGTGCTCCTGGCGGCCACACTGGTCGCTTGCTCGAAAACGACCGCCGAGGTGCCGGCGACTGTGCCTGCCGGTCCGGTTGCTGCCGTGCCCATGGCCGCGGTTTCGTCCGCCGACGATACACTCCCCAGCCGACAGCAGCTCTACGAACGGTTTTTCGAGACGCGCCGGCTACTCGTCGTCTACGGCGATGCAGACTCCACCACGGAACAGGCCTACCGGCAGATGGCCCAGCGGTCGCCGGGGCGGTGGCGCACCCAGCCCGACATGCGACGCGCGGCCGAGGTGGTAGACCTCTCCGCCGGCGCCGTCATGCTCATCGGCACCTCCCGCTCAAATCCCCACATCGCCCGCATCGCGCCGGAGCTGCCCGTAGCCTTTGAACCGGACGCTTTTACGTTTGCCGGCACGCGCTACGACGACCCCTCCGATGTGCTCACGCTCGTGTTTCCGAATCCGGATAACACGGATTTCCCACTCTTCCTGATCGCGGGAAACCGCGACGCCGACGTCGCCGCGCAGGGGCAGGGGCTCCTCCGGATGTACGACTATCAAATCGTCCGGGAAGGCAAACGCATCCGCCTCGGGCATTTCTCGCAGGAAATCGGCCGGCGGTGGACCCTCGATCCGCTGCAGGACTTCGACCTGCGGCTACCCTCGGCGCCCATCGCGGAGATCGGTCCGGTCCGCGTCCATAGCGCCCCCGACGCGGTGTCTCCCCAACGCTTGCAGGTGCTCCGC